>JBDLVU010000001.1:0-89748 GCA_039804665.1 Pseudomonadota bacterium
TAGGGCAAATATGCGTAATCATATGACCAATAACGAACGGTATCGCAAGCGTGACGGCGTTCCCGCAAACGAAAAGGCCGGGCACATGGCCCGGCCTTCCGCATTCTTCGGTCTGGAACGGATCAGAAGCTGATCCGCGCGTCCACGCCCCAGCTGGTCGGCTTCTTGAAATTCGCGCCGGCAAAACCGAGCGAACCGAAGTCGATGCCGTAAACGATCGGCCGCGTGTTGGTGAGGTTGTCACCCCAGAAACCGAGGTCCAGCTTCGACGCACCCATCCGGATGTCCTCAAACGAAACGCGCGCCTTCAGATTGTGGTTCGCGGGCGCGAGGATCTGGTCGTTGAACGGCGCGGTGGCGCTCAATGCGTTGAAGTACATCTTCGCCGCATAGGAATAGTCCACGCGCAGGCGGACCGAGGCATCGCCCACCGGGGCGACGTATTCCCCGCCGATGTGCGCCGTCCACGTCGGGCTGTAGACCGGGCGGGCGATGCTGGCGACGTCGGTGACCGCGTTGGTATAAGGATCGCGGAACAGGAAGGTCTTGTACTTCGTGTGGACGTAGCCGACCGATCCGTCGAACGTCAGGCCATGCAGGGGAGCCGCCACGACTTCGGCCTCGAAGCCCGACAGGCGGACCTTGCCCGCGTTGACGATCAGCGAGGTCGCCCCGCCCGTGCCCGCCGCAAACTGCTGGACCTGCAGGTTCGAATAATCGGTGACGTAGCCGGCAAGGTTCACGCGCAGGTGGTTGTCGAGGAAGTCGGACTTGAGGCCCGCTTCATACGACCTGGCCTTTTCCGGCGCGAAGGTGTTGATCACCGCCGTGCGCGGGTTGATGCCGCCCGAACGATAGCCTGACGAGGCGCGGGCATAGACCAGCACGCCGGGGCTGACCTTGTAGGACAGCGACCCCAGCCACGAGACGTTGTCGAACTTCGTACGGCCGCTTTGCGTCGGCACCACATCGCCCGCAAGCAGGATGGTCTTCTTGTCCGAGGTGTAGCGCCCGCCCACGGTGACTTCGAGCTTTTCGCTGAGCGCGGCCGGCTTCCAGCTGACCTGACCGAACGCGGCGACCGATTCCGCCGTGCCCGAGAACGCCTGGAACGGGGTGAGGTTGACGCCCACGGTGTTGAGACCCGGATTGAGCGCGGCGATGGTGTTGGCCACGTCCTGCGGGAACCCGGCATAGGGCAGCGCCGCAACCGGCAGCACGAACGTCAGCGCCTGATGGTTCGCTTCCGACGAGTTTTCGTGGAAGTAGTAACCGCCCAGCAGATAGTTGAAATCGCCGGTCTTGCCGATCAGCTGAAGCTCCTCGCTCCACTGGTGCTGGCGCTGCGGCGCGTTGTTGCCGTTATACGGCGTGACCGGCTGCACCGACACCAGCGTGGGCGAGGTGAAATCCACCACCGGGCCCAGCAGGTTGCCCTGCCCCGAAAGCGGCAGGATGGTGTCCTGGAAGAAGCGGCGATACCCGGTGATCGACTTGACCGTGAGGTTGGGCGATGCCTCCCACGCGAGCGTCAGCGCATGGCCGCTGACGCGGGTCTTGCTGGAATAGCGGTAGGCGCCCGAGGTGTCGGTATAGCCCGACTGGCGGACGTTCTGCAGCGGCGTGGTGCCGATCTGGAAGGGATCGCCGCCATAGTTGGGCGAAGCGCTGTAGTAGTCGGCAACCGTCGGCGTCGCGGCGACCACCTGGAAGAACGCCGGCGTACCGCTGCGTTCGTCCCAGTCGAAGTTGTAGTTCACGGTCAACGCGCCGAGATCGGCCTCAAGCGCGACGGCCACCGAATTGGCGTTGAGCGAACCCGGGTCCTGCGCCGAGGATGCATAGAGGTTGTTGATGAAGCCGTCGCCCGCGCGGTGTTGCCCGGCGATGGACAGCTTGAACGGCGAATTGCCGATGCGCCCGGTGTCCACCCGGCCGCGCACGTACCATTCGCTGAACTTGCCGATGCCGGCCTTGACCGTGGCGTGCATGTCTTCGCTCGGCTTCTTGGACACGAGCTGGATCGCGCCGCCGATGGTGTTGCGCCCGAACAGCGTGCCCTGCGGACCACGCAGCACTTCCACGCGTTCAAGATCGAGCAGGTCGAACACCGCGCCTGCCGCGCGGGCCAGATACACGCCGTCAAGATAGATGCCCACGCCCTGTTCGGACACGGCGGACGGTTCGTTGTTGCCGATGCCGCGAATGAACACGCTGGCTGCCGAAAGGCTGGCGGGCTGCTGTGCGATGGTCAGGCTGGGTGCGAGCAGCGGCAGCGCAGTGGCGTCGGCCACGTTCTGGCGTTCAAGGAACTGCCCGGAAAGCGCGGTGATGGCGACCGGAACGGACTGCATCGATTCCGAGCTGCGGCGCGCGGTGACGACGATGTCCTGGATTCCGTCGCTGGTCGCGGCCTGATCTTGTGAAGACTGCTGGGCCTGCTCCTGCGCATGCGCGGCCTGCGCCGAGGCGATCGCGATCAGCGCGGTCATGCCAAGGCGAACTGGAAACTTCATCTGGAAATCCTCCCATAGAGGCGCCGGACCGGCACCGGTTGCGAAGGCTCCCCCTACGGAGCCACCTCGGACATGGGCACCCCAAGTTCTTGATTCCCGGCAGTTTCAGCTATCAATGTCCGATCCGGCTCCTACCTTCTTCGCAAGTGCGGCATTGCTGCCACAGTCGCGCGTACGAAAAAGGGGCCGCGAGCGCGGTGCCGAGCGGACTTTCCCACTCCGACACCGCATCGCGGCCCCAAAACGATCATGAATCGGATCGCTATCTAAAGACGATCCTATTCAATTGGTCAGATCACCCCCCGAAGCTGTACTTCAAGCGGATGCCGAACATGCGCGGCTCACCATACATCACCGACTGCGCACCGATCGTCTGGAACGTTCCGGTGTTGCTGATGATGTAGTTCTTCTTGGTGATATTGGTCGCGAACAGGCTCACATCCACCGGGCTGCCCCCAATGCCCTTCCAATCCAGCGTCGCGTTGAGCAGGCCGAAGCTGGGCAGCAGCACGCCGGGTTCGTTCAGCGTCCCGTCGGGGAAAGTCTCGGTCGAAAGCGGCGCGGTCGGCTGCTTGTCGGTCCAGCTGTAGCTCATGAACAGGCTGACCTTGCCGATGCTTTCGGGCACCGGCAGGTTCACCCGGCCATAAACCGACAGGATGTTGGGCGAAAGGTACTGCAGCGGGCGGCAGGTCATGTCCGCGCCGGTGAACACCTTGGGCGAGGTGATCGACTGGGCGGTGCAATCCCACACACCCGAGTTCGAGTCGAACTTGAACGACTTGTAGTGCGCGCTCAGGTGGCTGTAGTTCACGCCCAGTTCGACCTGTTCGATCGGCTGGATCATGCCTTCGACTTCGACGCCCTTGATCACGGCCGAGGCAGTGCTCAGCGTGATCGCGCCATTACCGTTGGTGGCTCTGTTGTAGTCACCCGCCGCGCGCTGGATGTTCTTGTAGTCGAGGTAGAAGCCGTTGACGTTCAGGCGCCCGCGCATGCCGCCGGCGGTGAAGTCGGACTTGAAGCCCGCTTCATAGTCGGTCAGCTTTTCCGGCCCGAAGGTGCGGGTGTTGTCGTACACGGCATAGCTGTTGAAACCGCCCGCCTTGTAGCCGCGCGTCACCTTGCCATAGACCATCAGGTTGCGGTTCACGCGGTAGTCGAGGCCGATCGTCCAGTTGGGCGAGGAGCTCTTCAGCTTGGCCGAGAAGTAGCAGTCGGTCGCGGCGTTGGTCACGGCACCGCCCTTCCACGAACAGTTGGTCACGTACTGGCCACCGTTCGGCAGCGGATAGTACGAGTACGCCACGGTATTACCGTCCACCTTGTCCCAGGTGTAGCGATAGCCCGCCGTCAGGCGCAGTTTTTCAAGCGAGGGCGCAAGCGCGCCGAAGTCCAGCGTGCCCTGGGCATAAAGGGCCTTGGATTCGTTGGTCACCCCAAGCTCGATATACCCGATCGGACAGCCCGCACTCTGCTGCAGGGCGCAGACGTTGGTCGAGAAGGACTTCATCGTGCCGCGCGGGCTCTGCTTGTAGTAGAAACCGCCGACCGTGTACGTGAGATGGTTGTCCAGCGCATTGCCCTGGAACTGCAGCTCCTCGGTCACGACCTTATACCAGTCGCGCGGCGCAGTGTGGCTTTCCACCGTGTTGCCGGTGTCATAGATCGGCGCGATCGTGCCGTCCGAGTCGTTGGAATAGTAGGACTTGAGTTCGGCATAGCTGAAGATGTTGCGCAGCTTAAAGTTGCTGGTCAGCTCGATATCGGTGGTGTTGTTGACGCCCCAGGTTTCAACCTTGGCGAAATCGTCCACCCCGTGCGCGGTCTGGCGGATGCCCAGCGCTTCCTGCTTGGCCAGCAAGTTGGTGTAATAGCTGCAATCGGCAGGACCGGTGCCCGCGCCGCAGAAGTTGTAGGTCGGTGCCAGCGCCCCCAGCGGGTAGGTCACGCCGCCGCCGACCGGGATCGGGCGTGTGGCAAGGCCGACGAAATAGCCGGTGTTGAAGTTCTTGGCGATCGTGCCCGAACCGTTGCTGTGGCTCGATCCGTAATAGGCCATCGTGTAGTTGGTGACGCCTTCGACCGGCTCGATCCACAGGCCCGCACGCGCCATGCGCCAGTGCTGGTCGTCGCGATCCTTGTTCCAGTTCACGTCATGGGTGAAGCCATCACGATCGCGCGAGGCGCCGACAAGGCGCAGGCGCACCTTGTCGTTGATCGGCAGGTTCAGCACCGCTTCCAGCTCGGTCATGTTGTAGTTGCCGAAGCCGCCCTGGATATGGCCTTCCAGCTTGTCGGTCGGCTTGGCCGGGGTCAGCAGGATCGCGCCGCCGGTTGTGTTGCGGCCAAACAGGGTTCCCTGCACGCCGGCCAGCACCTGCACGTTCTGAAGGTCGACAAAAGTGCCCGGGCCGCCCTGGCCCGAAAGCGTGATCGCCGAAGGCAGCGGCACTTCGTTCATGTAGACGACGACCGCGGGCGAACCCTGGAACGAAGCGCTCTGGCCGCGGATCGACGGCGACATCACGTCGCGCGATGCCTGCCCGTTGGGGCCCACGACCAGCGACGGCACCGAGGCCTGCAGGTCCTGCAGATTGGTCAGGCCACGCTCGCGGATGCTTTCGGAGGTGATGGCGGTGATGGAGATCGGCACGTCCTGCGCGCGCTCTTCACGGCGGTTGGCGGTGACGATGATCTCGGCAACGCCGGGCGCTTCGGCTTCGGCAGCCTTGGCCGGGGCGGCGGCAGGCGCGGCTTCATCCGCGTGGGCGAACGCTGGCAGCAGCAGCGCGCCGGCGGCAACGCCGGTCAGCAAAAGCCGGCCGATGGCCGTGCGGCGGACGCCGATATCGGTCCTGTTGGTGTTCACGTACAATCTCCCTCTCCGAAAGCGTTATGCGGAAGCCAACTGGAACGCCCCCCAGGGGAGCGTCGGGAAAGGGCGCACGTGACCGTGCCCGCAAGCAGCCCTGCGGATCATTGTATCGTACCGTCACTGATGCGGTTCCGCCTCGGAACGGGCGGGTATGCGCTAACGGCGTCCTCTTCCCCGGCAATTCCAGTTGCCTCGCAATCGTTCGTACAATCTACGCAAACATAGTTCAAGAGCATAAATGATATCAATTTTGCGTAATCCTGATTTGACAGGAAACGCAAAGCTGCCGCGACACTTTTGCAACAGGACGTTCTTCAGGCGATAATCGCGGGATGTGCTTCACGCGGGTCGCCCAGCATCGCGCGCCACGACGGCGGCTGCCGACCGCCAGCTTCGGTAATACCATATTTTTCAGCCATTTCCGCCGCGATCACGGTCTTGCCGTTCAGCGTCTCGAGATCGGGGTCCTGCGCGATGGCATGGATCACCCGGCCATTGAACTCGGGCGTTTCCGCGTTGGCCATGATCTGGTCGTACTGCTCGGGGTGCTCCTCACGCGTGCGGGCACTGCGCTCGGTCAGCAGCGGCCCCATCCACAGCGAGACGGCCGCGACTCCGGTGCCGCGAAAATCCACGCCCATGTCGGCCGCAAACTTGTCCACGCCGGCCTTTTGCGCGCCATAGGCCGCGCCGTGCATGTAGCAGACCGACCCGAACGAGGATGTGAACGCGATCAGCCCACCACCCTGCCGCACCATGATCGGCGCGGCATGCCACGATGCGAGATAGTTCGACCGCAACCCGACATCGAGGATGCCGACAAGATCGGCCGACTTTTCCCAGAACGGGCCCGGCTTCACCAGATCGTCGTGCAGCGCTGCCGCGTTGTTGACCAGAATGTCGAGTCGCCCGCTTTCGCGCTCCACTTGCGCAAACAGCGCAGCGATCTCTTCGGCGCTGGAATGATCCACGCGCACCGCGATGCCTTCCCCACCCGCGTCGGTCACGGCCTGCGCCGCCGACCCGATGGTACCCGGCAGATCGGCGTCGCCTTCATTCAGCGTGCGGCCGGTCACATAAACGCGATAGCCCTGCTCACCCAGCGCGCGGGCGATGCCACGCCCCGCACCCCGGCTCGCACCCGTGACCACCGCAACCTTGCGCGTCATGCCGTTCATACCCCGAACCCTCCCGAAACCGAGATCGACTGCCCGGTGGTATAGGCACCTTCATTGCTGGCGAAATAAACGCAGGCGTGGCCGATTTCGGCGGCGCTGCCCCAGCGCTTCAGGCACAACAGCTTGTGCGTTTCGGCCACCCAGGTCTGGTCGAGCTGCCCCTGCCGCGTCAGTTCGTGCAACTGGCCCGCATCGATGACCCCCACCAGCACGGAATTGGCGCGGATATTGGCCTTGCCCTCTTCCTTGGCGATGCCCTTGACCAGTTGTTCGTTCGCAGCCTTGACCGCCACCGACATCCCGTCGCGCGCCGGCCACCAGTCATGCCCGGCCGACCCCAGCGTAACGAAGCTGCCGCCGCCCTGTTCGCGCATGTGCGGGATCAGCGCCTGCGCCGCCGCAAAAAAGCCATGTACTTCCACGTCGAAGGCGTGGCGCCATTCGTCCATCGGGGTATCGGCCAGATAGCGCTGGTTGACCAGCGGCCCCGCCGCCCACACCATCGAATGCACGCGCCCGTGTTCGGCGATCGCGGCTTCCACCACCGCCTGCACTTGCGCCGCATCGGTCACGTCGGCAGCGTGGACGCTGGCCTTGCGCCCCTGCGCACGCGCATGATCGGCCACCGCATCGGCGGCGGCGCGCTTGCTGCGATAGACCACCGCGATGTCGCTGCCCTGCTCGGCAAAGGTGCGGGCCACGCCCTGCCCGATGCCGCCGCTGCCGCCAAACAGCAGGGTGCATCCCTCCGGAAATGTTGCCATCAGAGTTCTCCCAATGTAGCGCCCTATTTGTCGCATTCAAAAGCGCAATTGCCAACCATTTACAGATTTCACCCACCATTTGCGAAATATTCTTGCACTGCACCCGCCATGTGCAATTATGCACGGCTATGGAATGGAGCGATCTGCAAGTCTTTCTCGCGGCCGTGCGCGCCGGGTCCTACACCGCCGCCGGGCGGCAGCTGAACGTCAACCGGACGACGGTCGGCCGGCGGATCGATGCGCTTGAGGCGGCGCTGGGCGTCGCGCTGTTCGATGAATCGCCCACCGGTCCCGGCCCCACACGCGCGGGGCGGCGCCTGCTGGAGGCGGCCACCGCGATGGAGCGCGAAGCAGCGAGCCTGCTTGATGATCTGGCGGCGGCAAACGTGGGCAGCGGCCCCATCCGCATTGCCGGCAGCGCGGGGATCACCGCCGAATTCCTGCCCGAGCTTTTGGAATTCCACCGCGCCAATCCCGGCTGCCCGTTCGAACTGGTGGGCGATCTCGATCCGCTGGATGCGGTCACGCACCGCCGCGCGGACCTTGCCATCGCGCTGGTACGGGTGCCGCCGCTGCGGCTGGCCGGCGTGCAACTGGCGGTGCTGGCGCAGGCCCCCTATGCGCGGGCAGACCTGTCCGATGCGCCGCCCTCGCTTGGCTGGGGGCATGAATTCGACGCGGCCCTTCCCGGCGGACAATGGGCGGCCAACCTTGCGGGCGAAGCGGCGGAGCGAGCGGGTTTGACCACCTTCAACACCTGGCCGCAGATGAAACAGGCGGTGCTTGCCGGGTTCGGCAGCGCGGTGCTGTGGTGCTTTGCTGCCGATGCCGAACCCGCGCTGCGCCGGCTGGCCCCGCCCGATCCGCGCCACGATTGCCCGCTGTGGCTGCTGCACCGGGCCAAGGCGCCGCCCGGCCCCGCGTTGCAGGCGCTGATCGCATTCCTGCACGCGCGGTTGCCGGCGCGGCTGGTCGCTTAGGGCGCGACCCAATCGCCCCCGTTGACGTCGAGCGACGCGCCGGTCACTTCGCTGGCATAGTCGGACAGCAGGAAATAGACGGCCTTGGCGCAATCCTTGTCGGGCGGGATGTGGCCCACCGGCACTTCGGACGCGCGCTGTTTTTCGAACGCGGGACCGCCTTCGCCCAGGCTGTCGATGAAGCCACGCAGCGGCGCGCCCATCATCCAGCCCATCAGCGCGGTGTTGACGCGAATGCCCGTGCCGGTCAGCTCCACCGCCAGCTGGCGCGTCATCTGGTTCAGCGCCGCCTTGGCCATGGCATAGCCGCCCTCGCCCGGCATCGGCTTGCGCGTGGCCAGCGTGGAGACGTTGACGATCGCGCCGGACCCTTGCGCCTTCATCGTCGGGATCACGGCCTGCGCCATGCGCAGTGCGCCCACCGCGTTGACGTTCAGCGCCTGCAAGGTCTGGTCGATCGGATGGCTGTCCAGCGGCAGCCAATCGGGGTGGTAATAGGCCGAGTTCACCAGCCCGTCGATGCGGCCCCACTTGTCGAGCGCGGCCTGGGCCAGCGCATGGCACTGGTCGGTTTCGGCAACGTCGCACGGCACGGCGATCGCCTGTCCGCCCGCAGCCACGATCTCGTCACGCAGCGCGTTGATGGAATCGACCGAGCGCGCCGAAATGACGACCTTGGCCCCTTCGGCCGCCGCGCCCCGGCAGGTGGCCTGCCCCATGCCCGGCCCCGCGCCGGTGATGATGACGACCTTGTCCTTGAGGATCATGTTCTCTCTCCCGAAATGTGGTTTTCAATCCCGCCCCGAAGCCTTGGCCATGAAAGCAAAGTCGCGGGCGATCTGGTCCTTTGACAAGCCGAATTCCTCGGCGCTGTATTTGTGCGGCGGGCGCCGGTCGCGGACGTTGTCCGCCACGCAGGCCTCCGCCGCCGCGCGGTCAGCCGCATCAAAGCCCAGCCCCAGCGCGACCATCACCTTTTCCAGCGTGCCCACCGGATCGGTCACGGTGTCGCGGTAATCGACGTCGATCACCTGCCCCGCCGGCAGCGTCTTGCGCAGCGCGGCAAACCGCTCCAGCCCGGTCTTGAAACGGCTGGTCCAATAGGCACCCTGCACCTCGCGGCGATAGGTGGTGGACGTGTTGACGCTCATCGACGCGCACATGCTGCAATAACTGGGCAGCACATCGGCCACGTCACGGTTGGTCATTACCAACTTGGCCCCGGGGAACACCGCCAGCAATCCGTTCATCCCGCCCAGCACGTGGTGCGGCGTCTTCAACACCCAGCGGCGACCGTGTCGCCACGGGCTTTGATGCTGGATCGCCTTCAGCCACAGCAGCAGGTCGCGATAGGCCGGTTCATGGTCCTGATCGGCCATCCAGAAACCATAGGACGGCACGTTCATCATCGAATCATAGCTGGTCGAAAGGAACGTGCGGTCGAGCAGGATCACCTCCTCCGACACGACCATCGCCTCGATCGGGTCGATGCTTTCGAAATCCGGCCACAGTTCCAGCAGCGAATCCACCACCTGCCTGGCCATGTCCTGCCGCGGGGTCGGATCGCCCGGCTTTTCACCCGGGAACGGCAGGGGAAACGTGGTTTCCCACCAGAACAGCGATGTCAGCCTGGGCGAGCTTGCCAGCAGGCGCTGCATCACCGTCGAGCCCGTGCGCGGCAGGCCAACGACCACGCAGGCCACGTCGATCACCTCATCATGCGCCTCGGGATGGTCCTTGAAATACTGCACCAGCTTCAGCCGGTCCGACAGGGCGCTGGCTATGCGCATTCCGGCTCCGGCGTCAGGCGCGATCAGCCCGGCTTCGGCGTTCACGCAATCGACCAGCTTGTTCAGCGGGCCAAGAAACCAGAGGTCGCCATAGTCGTCCAGCCCCGTTTCCCGCCGCGCGCGCGCCAGCAGGGCTTCGACTTCAAGGGTTTTGCCGCTGTCCTGCGCCATTGTCAGTCCGTCTCCCGAAAGGCTTCTGTTTGGCACAGACTAGCGTGCGCTTCGGCCCTGCCACCCACCATATGGGGGGTGGCTGCAAATGTTGCGCGAAACCGGCCCGGCCTCATCCCCCGACCGACGGGATCGGCGGCATGGGCGGCACGTTGTGCGACCAGCCCATTTCCTCGTAGCGTTCGGCAATGCGCCACCCTTCGGCCGTGCGCACCAGCCGGTCGCGGTACCACAGGCCGATGAAGAACACCTGCTCCGCGCCGTCTTCGGCGCGAAAGGTCATGGGGTTGAACAGGATGGTGCGACTGGTCGCGCTGTCGCCGTCCAGCGTCAGCTTGGTGGTGGCGACCATGTGCTGGAACGTCGGAAAGCGTTCCAGCGCGGTGGGCAGCCATGCCTTGATCTCGGCACGCGATCCTTTGGCCCCGCCCGTCTCGCTATAATCGATCCGCGCGTCGGGGGTGAACACGCTGTCCAGCGCATCCCAATCGCGTTCGTCGATGGCAAAGCTGTAGCGCGCGAAGAGATCCTGAATCTCGATGCGGTCAGAAATTTCCTGCAAGGGCAGCATGCGGTTTTCTCCCCGCCCGCCCTTGTCGCCGCCCGCGCGGGCCGGCGCGGGCGGGTCGTTCTCAATGGTTCAGGCAGCCTTGTGTCCGGGCCGCTTGTCCAGCGTCACGGTCAGGCCATTGACGCGACCCTGAATGTCGGGGGCCTTGTCCCGCGGGTTGTAGAACTGGCGATACCAGATGCGGACCTTGCCATAAGGACCGTCCGCCGGCAGCGCGAGCGGATTGATGCACGCGCGCTTGTTCGCCCAGATTTCCACGTCCTGCGCAAAGGCCAGACGGCTGGCTTCCTGATAGGCAAGCGCCAGCGCCCGGTCCTCGTCGGTGGTTTCGCGGCTGCCATCATGCACCTTGACCATCAGAGCGTGCCAGCTGCGCGTCACGCCGTCCTCCACCGGGGTGTTGGAGATCATGATGAAGCTGTCGAACGCACCGGCCATTTCCGATTGCAGGAAGCCCGGCCCTTCGTACCAGGTGTCGAGCACCAGCGCGTCCTCGGGGTTGGCAGTCAGCGTGCGGTGCCCCGCGCTGTAGTACTGGTGCAGATGCGGGCCTTTGAACTCGTTGGCAAAATACTGCCAGTCGGTCGCGCCGTGGATCGGCACGAAGTGGCCGAAATCGGCCATGTTATCGACGATCTCGATGCCGTGGCTGTTCAGATCGCCCATATAGTCGATCTTCCATTCCACCCAGCCCGGCTCGCCATAATGGCCGCCGAAGTTGGCCAGTTCGATATCCGGCTCCAAACCTTCGGGATCGTGCCACATCCACAGGATGCCGGCGCGCTCGACCACGGGATAGGTCTGCAGCTTTGCTGCCTTGGGGATGAAGTCGGAATAGGGGATGTGGTTGCACGCGCCGTCCGGGCCAAAACGCCAGCCGTGGAACGGGCAGCGGATCGATTCCCCTTCCACATGCTCGCCATCGCGCACGATGTACGAAGTGGAGTTCTTCGCCAGATGCGCGCCCATGTGCGGGCAATAGGCATCCACCACATAGGGCGCGCCGCTTTCGCCGCGATAGAGCACCAGATCCTTGCCGAAATAACGGATCGGCGCGGGGATGCGGGTGGCATCGCCGGCGGCGCCGATCATGAACCAGCCGCGTGCAAAGGCGAACTCGCCCAAGCCATAATCGCTGGAGGTTGCCATGGTCATCAACTCCTCTTGCAGCGCTGTTTTGACAGGGCTCAAACAGCGCAATCCACAACCGTTTACCCGTTTTTTCGTCGATTTGCGAAGAATCTTGCATCGCACATCTCTTGTGCAAATATGCACGCCGCCCTCGCCGGCAAACCGCAGGATGATCGCAATGCGCAAAATACCACCAACGCAGGCCGCGATGAAGGCCGCGTTGCAGGCCTATGTCGACCGCACCAACGCAGGCGATGCCGCCGGTCTCGTCGCGCTGTTCGCGCCCGACGCGGTCATTGAAGACCCGGTCGGTTCGCCCGTGAAGGCCTTCGCCGAATTTCCGGCGTGGTTCGGCGATTCGGTCGCTTTCGGCGCGCGCCTCACGCCCGTTGCGCCAATTCGCGGGTCGCATTCCAATGCGGCGGCGCTGGTATTCGATGTGGAGTTCACCCCGCCCGGCGGCAACCGGCTGCGCATCCGCTCGCTCGACGTGTGCACGTTCGACGCCGATGCGCGCATCACCTCGTTGCGGGCCTATTGGGGACCGGATGATGTGGAACCGGCCCTTTGAAGCAACCCAGCGCATATCCATTCAGCCTCAACACCTTCAACGAATCGCCCTGGATCGGCGGCTCGGGCGACCTGCCAGGTTGGGTGGAGGCCGCCGCAGCGGCCGGATTTGACCAGATCGGCCCGGATTGCGCGTCGCTGGAGGCATGGCTGGCGGCGGGCGGCGCGCTGCCCGCGCTGGCGCGGCAGATGCGCGATGCCGGGGTGGGCTGCGCGGTGGTGGCCGCGTGTGCCGTGCTCGACGGCAGCCCCACCCAACGCGACGCGCTGCGCCGCGCGGCAGGCCATGCCGAAGCGCTGGGTGCCCGGATGCTTCAGGTCAACGTCGCCGCGCCCGATGCACCGGCGCGGCTGGCCGCCGTGGCCGATGCCGCATCCCTGCTCGAAGGCACCGGGCTGAAACTCGCGCTGGAGTACATGCCCTTCACGCCGCTGCGCACCCTGGGCGAAACGCTGGAGATCGTCGCGCAGGTCGGTCCGGCGCGCGCCGGCGCCCTGATCGACATCTGGCACCACGCGCACGATCCCGGCGGCTGGGAGGCGCTGGCCACCGCCCCGCTCGACGCCATCGCCTATGTCGAGTTCGACGACGCGCGGCCGATCCCGCCGGGCGCGGATCTTTCGGACGAGACGCTGCATCACCGCGCCATGCCCGGAACCGGCGCGCTTGATTGCGCGCGTTTCGCCGGTGCGGTGCGGGCAATCGGCTATACCGGAATGGTCAGCATCGAGGTGCTCGACCGGGGCTGGCGAGGCAGGCCCCTGCCCGATTACGCCCGCGCCTGCCACGCGGCATCGGCGCCATACTGGGTGTAAATCGCCAAACTCTCGCAAAACAACATCAGCATTGCGAAATTTAACGTAGAACATTCTACGCAAATACGTCAAAAGCACCTGCCCCGGCTCGTTCCTGAACCGGACGATCATTCGGGGGACAAGGGAGAGGACGCGCATGCGCGCAGCCGTATTTCACGAAGCGGGCCAGCCGCTAACGATCGAAACCGTGCCCGATCCGCTTCCCGCCGCAGGCGAAGTGGTGATCGCGGTTCATGGCGCGGGCATCTGCGGTTCGGACCTCCACATCACCCAGCACGCCGGGATCATCCGTCCGGGTACGGTCCTTGGGCACGAATTCGCCGGCACGATCGCGGCGCTGGGCACCAGCGTCGGCGGATCGTGGAAGGTGGGCGACCGCGTGACCGCCTTGCCGCTGTTTCCCTGCTGCCGCTGCGACGCCTGCGATGCGGCGATGCCCAACCTGTGTGCGCACGGCAACTGGGCCGGGGTCACCCCTGAACGCCCCGGCGCCTATGCCCAATACGTCGTCGCGCGCGCCGCCTTGCTGCAAGGGGTGCCTGCCGGCGTCCCCGAGGCCGAGGCCGCGATGATCGAGCCGCTGGCCGTCGGCCACCACACCGTCGGTCGTGCCGGCATCCACCCAGGCGAAGCGATGCTGATCCTGGGCGGCGGGCCGATCGGGGCGGCCGCCGCGCTATTTGCCCGCGCTGCCGGCGCGCGCCATGTGGTGGTGAGCGAACCGGCCGCGCCCCGGCGCGAACGCTGCCACCAGCTGGGCGCCACCGCCACCATCGACCCGGCCGCCGGGGATGTCGCCGCGCGCTTTGCCGCGCTGGCGGGCAAGCGGCCGGACGTGGTCTTCGAATGCGTCGGCCTGCCCGGCCTGCTGCATCAGGCGGTCGAGCTTGCCGGCCTGCGCGGCCGCGTGGTGGTGGCGGGCGTGCTGTTCGAGGAAGACCGTCTCCCCCCGCTGGTCGCCTTCGCCAAGGAAGTGACCATTGCCTATAGCCAGGCCTATACCGAACGCGATTTCGCCGCGGTGATCGATGCCCTCGCCCGGCGCGAGATCGACGCCGCGCCGATGCACACGCGCACCGTCGGGCTGGACGACCTTCCCGCCGCGTTCGAGGCGCTGCGTGGCAACCCGCACGAATGCAAGGTGCTGATCGATCCGCGCTGATCCGGCACCGCCCCGATTCATCCAGAAGGAACCATGACCATGTCCCGTACCATCGTCATCACAGGCGCCGCTTCCGGCATCGGCAAGGCCACCGCCGACATCTGCCGCGCGGCCGGCGACACCGTGATCGGCGTCGACCTTTCCGGCACCGACATTTCCGCCGACCTGTCCACGCCCGCAGGCCGCGCGACGATGGTGGCCGAAGTCGGGCGGATCGCGCCGGGCGGCATCGATTCGCTGCTGGCCGGCGCCGGCATCTCGCGCCCCGATCCGATCTCGGTCGCGGTCAATTATTTCGGCGCCATCGCCACGCTCGAAGGCCTGCGCCCGCTGCTGGCCCGGTCGGCCACGCCGCGCGCGGTAGCGATCTGTTCCACCGCCGCGATCCTGCAGGGCAACAACGCCGTGGTCGAAGCCTGCCTTGCCGGTGACGAAGCCGCCGCGCTCGCCGCCTGCGCCGCCGCTCCGATGAGCGCCTATCTCGATTCCAAAAAGGCGTTGACCCTGTGGCTGCGCGCCGCCGCGGTAAAGCCCGAATGGGCGGGCGCGAGCATCTCGCTCAACGGCATCGGCCCGGGCGTGGTGCTCAGCCCGATGACCGCGCCGCTGTTCGACGATCCGGCCATGGTCGCCGCGATCCAGCGCAGCAATCCCATCGTGACCGAGGGCTATGCCCAGCCCGCCGAAATCGCCGAGGTGATCCGCTTCCTGCTGACGGTGCAGACGCCCTACCTGCTGGGACAGGTGCTGTTCGTCGATGGCGGGTCGGACGCGCTGCTGCGGCCCACCCAGTTCTGACACACCGGCTCTGAAAGGAACGCCCCATGCAAGTCGGCAGCACCCTGCGCAGTTCCTCGCGCTGGCTCAACGATCCGCGCATCCGCGAATGGATGTCCACCGAAAGCCTGCGGCGCAACCGGCCCGATTATGGCCTGATCGAGGGGCTGCCGGTGCTGGTGCCCGCCATCGACGAAGTGCGTGACCGCGACCGGGCCGAACGCCTGATCCAGCAGGAGCGCCGCGACAACAAGGCGCTCGATCGCTGGTTCGAGGAACGCTTCGTTTCCACCTACACGCTCGAGGATCTTGGCCGGAATCCGGCCGGATCTCTCGGCCGGTTGCTCCACGATCACATGATCGCGCAGGACCTCAGCCTCGAACTGTTGACCCAGCGCCAGATGGACCCGACATGGGCGCCGGAGTCCGACCTTGACTACTTCACGCTGCGCACCGGGCAGACCCACGATTTCGACCACCTGATAGGCGAATGCGGCTTTGACGTGATGGGCGAGATTTTCCCCACCGGCCTGCGCACCGGCAACATGTTCGCGCACGTCTCGCCCGAACTGGCGGGTGAACTGCTGACCACCAACACGTTCATCACGTACCCGTGGATGATGCGGATCATGCTGCACTATCCGCAAGCCTGGCCAACGTTCTGGGCCAATTTCAGCCACGGCCACGATGTGGGGCAGCAATCGGCATGCCTGTTCACGGTGAAGTGGGAGGATTACCTCCACCTCACCCCGGCCGAAGCGCGCGAAGCGCTGGGCGTTCGCGGATTTCGCGGCGCGGCAGACAACACCGCCGCCAGCCGCATCTTTGGCGAAGGCCGCCTGATCATCTGAACCGGCGCGGGCGCGGCTAACCCCGCGCCTGCGCGAACAACGCCAGCCGCGCATAGACCGCGTCGTCCGCGCCGGGGCGCCCGGTTTCGACGCCATCGTCGATGGCCGGCCCCTCGCCTCGCCGCAGCGCACGATCCTCGAACCAGTCCAGCACCAGCGAGCGCCGCCAGAACCGCCACACCCCGTCACGCTTGCGATAGCGGTCGAGATAGCGGCCCCCGGCCACGATTTCGCGCACCGGCGCGCCATCCGGCCCGCCATCGACCGTGCGGTGATAGGCCACCGTCTGCAATTCGCCTTCCGCGCTGTCTCCATCGACAAGGAACAGCATGTTGCCGATCGAATGGACCGTGGCCGCCCAGTTGGCCATCATCGAGGGCAGCCATGCCACGTATTCGTCGGGGCCGCCCCGGAACATCGGCCCGTGATCGTCGATCGCGTCGTCGTGATACAGCGTGCGCAGCAACGCATAATCGCGTCGGTCGATGGCGTGGCAATAGGCCCACCCCAGCTGCTGCAGGGCAAACTGGTCGGCCACGTCCTGCGCGGTCCAGACGCGGGGAGAAAGCACCGGAGCGGTCATGGCAAATCCTCTATGCGCAAAATGTATCGCCATTCATTACGCATGGAATTGACATTATCCAAGTTTGGCGTTCAATTGCGTCGAAATAAAACACAACGATCTGGAGAGTCTCCATGACGCAGACCGCTGCGCCCCCTTCAACCGCACTCGATTTCACCGGCCGCACAGTGCTTGTCACCGGCGGCGGCGTGGGCATCGGGCGCGGCATTGCCGAAGCCTTTGCCGCTGCGGGGGCCAGCGTGGTCATCGCCGAAATCGATCCGCAGCGCGCCGCCGATGTCGCCGCCGCGCTGCCTACGGCGCGGGTCGTGGTCTGCGACGTGCTCGACCGGGGCACCCCCGCCCTGCTGGCACAGCGCATCGCGGCTGAAACCGGACGGCTGGACGTGCTGGTCAACAACGTCGGCCACTTCGTCCACGCCCTGCCGTTCGCCATGCTGGACGAAGACCAGATCGACGAAATCCTCAACGTCAATCTGGGACAGGTGCTGCGCATGACGCGCGCGATGCTGCCGCTGCTGCGCGCCGCCGCACCGGGATCGAGCGTGATCAACGTCACCTCGATAGAGGCGCATCGCGGCATTCCCTATTGCACGGTCTATGCCGCCGGAAAGGCCGGTGTTTCGGGCTTTACCAAAAGCCTCGCGCTCGAACTCGCGCCCGAAGGCATTCGCGTGAACGACATCGCGCCCGAAACCACAGATACGCCGCAGGTGGCGCTGGACGTGATGATCCCGCCCGAAAACCGCGCGCATATGGACAAGTGGATTCCGCTCGGCCGCTTTGGCAAGCCGTCCGACTGCGCGGGCGCGGCGCTTTACCTCGCCAGTCCGCTGGCCGCATGGGTCACGGGCACGGTGATCCATGTCGATGGCGGCGCGCTGGCCGCATCGGGCTGGATGCAGACGCCCACCGGCGAATGGACCGTTGTGCCGATGATCTCGGGCAATGGCCTCAAGATTACGGGACAGGCCGCATGAAGCAGCGCGATATCCTGGCGCTGCGTCGCACCGCAGAAATCTATGCGCGCGGTGCCGACCGCCGCGACAAGGCCGATTGGCTCGCCGTTCTGGCCGAAGACGTAACCATCAGCGGCCCCGGCTTCACCGTGGAAGGGCGAGAGGCCAACCTCGGCTCGATCGACATGCTGGGCCAGATGTTCAAGGCGACCCGACACCTCGTCCACAACCAGACGGTCGAGATCGACGGCGATACCGCGCGCGGCGAAACCTATGGCACCGCCGAACACGTGATGGAGGACCCCGGCGGCGACAGGCTGCTGTGCTGGGCGATCCGCTATCAGGACGAATGGCGGCGCGACGCGGGCGACGACTGGCGCTTCACCCGGCGTAACCTGATCGTCGACTGGGAAGAACTGCGCCCGCTCAAGCCCGCGAGCCCGGCGTGACCGGGGCGCTGACCGGCCGGACGGTGGCGATCACCGGGGCCACCGGTGCCATTGCGCAGGCCGCCGGCGTGGCGCTGGCGCGCGATGGGGCGCACCTTGCGCTCATGGCCCGTCGCAAGGACGGCGTCGAAGCGGCCGCCGTCGCGATCCGCGCCGAAGTCCCCGATGCGCAGGTCACCGCCATCGTCGCCGATTGCACCGACGAAGCCGGGGTAAAGGCCGGTCTGGCGCAGGCGCATGGGCTGCACGGACGGCTTGACGGCATCTTCGCCACGGTCGGCGGCGGCGGGTTCAGCCCGCTGATGATGCTCGATGCCGCAACGTTGCGCGCGGAATTCGACGTCAACGTCGTCTCCGCCTTTCTCGCCATTCGCCACGGCGTTCCGCTGATGCAACCCGGCGGCTCGATCGTGCTGACCTCATCGAACAGCGCGAACATGCCGTTCGCCTATCTCGCCGGCTATCACATCGCCAAGTCGGGCCTTGAGGCGCTGGTTCGCGCGGCGGCAGAGGAACTGGGCGGCGCGGGGATCCGCGTCAATGCCGTCCGCCCCGGCATGACACGTTCGGGCGCAACCGCGCCGATGTTCGACAATCCCGCCCTCTCCGCCCCGTTTCTGCGCGAATATCCGCTCGGCCGGCTGGGCGAGGCGCACGACATCGCGGGCGCGGTGCGGTTCCTGATCGGGCCGGAAAGCGCGTGGATCACCGGGCAGAGCCTTGCCGTCGATGGCGGCAACGAACTGCGCCGCAACCCTGACCTGACGCCGATGGTCGAAGCCATATTCGGCGCCGAAACCGTGGCCGCCGCGCGTGCAGGCCATCCCATCGACCCTTCCTGAAGGATGCAGACCCCATGAAGATCTTTGTTGCCGGCGGAACCGGCGCCCTGGGCGGCCACGCCGCAATCCATCTTGCCGCCAAGGGTCACGATGTGACTATCGGCGGGCGCAAGCCGGCCCACCCCGATACCCCGATGGCGGCGATGCCCTTCCTTCAGGGCGATTACGTTGCCGGGGATTATACCGCGGATCGTCTGGCCGGGTTCGACTGGGTGGTCTTTGCCGCCGGCAACGACCCCCGCCACGTGCCGCAGGGCAGCGATTTCGATGCCTATCTGATCAAGGCCAACCACGAAGCCGTGCCCGCGTTTTTCGCCGCCGCGCGCGAAGCCGGGGTCAGCCGCGCGGTGCAGCTCGGCAGCTTCTATGCGCAGGCCGCGCCTGAATTGCTGGCAGGCAACAGCTACATCCGTTCGCGCCTTGCCGCGTGCGAAGGCGCGCGGGCGCAAAGCGGCGCCGGCTTCGACGCGATCAGCGTGAATGCGCCCTTCATGGTGGGGACCGTGGCCGGGCTGCCCAGCGCGATCTTCGAACCTTATACCCAGTGGGCAAAGGGTCTGATCCCCATTCCCGCCTATGCGCCGCCGGGCGGCACCAACTTCATGTCGTTCCGTTCGCTGTCCGAAGCGATCGAGGGCGCGCTGGAGCGGGGCGAGGCGGGCAAGGCCTATCTCGTGGGCGATGAAAACCTGTCCTTCGCCGAATATTTCCAGCTGTTCTTCGATGCCGTAGGCAATCCCGCGCGCGTCGAAACGCGGGACGAGGAACTGCCGCTGCTGCCCGACGCGGCCATTCCGCAGGGGCGCGGCAACTTCATTCGCTATGAACCCGACGCGGCCGAGACCGCCCTGCTGGGCTATCGCAGGCATGACGTGAAGGCCGCCGTGGCCGATATCGTGGCGCAATTCGGCTGAAGTTGAGAACGACCTAAGGGGGGTCTGGATCGACCTAAGCGGGTCTGGCGCTGGCAACAAGGACACAAACATGCCCGAAACCACCCCTGCCGCGCCGTCTCCGCGCCCCGAACTCGACGCCGTGATGATGGCGCTAGATGCCACGCTACGCGCGCACCGCACCCTGCCTCCACGACTGGTGGAACTGGTGCGGCTGCGCGTGGCGTTCCACAACCAGTGCCGCCCGTGCATGTCCATCCGCTATGGCGACGCGGTGGACGACGGGCTGGACGAAGCGCTGGTCTGCACGCTGGAACGCCCCGATGCGCCGTCGGACATGACCGAGGCGGAACGCGTGGCGGTGCGCTATGCGGATCGCTTTGCCACCAACCACCTTGCCATCGACGCTGCGATGCTGGCCGATTTGCGCAGCCATTTCAGCGCGGGCGAAATCCGCGAACTGGCAATCCAGACCGCGTTCTTCACCGGTTTTGGCCGGATGGGCGCAGTGTTCGATGCGGGCGAGGCGCTGCCGGTCGGTCCGCGTCCGGCCGATGGCACACGGCTGGCGCCGTGGGGCATCGATCCGGTGGTGGTGCGGCCCTAGGCGCCTATTTGCGCAGGCGGGCGGCCAGCAGGGCGGCCCCGAGCAGCACGACCGCCAGCAACACCGACAGCGCCATTTCCGCCAACGTCGCGGTTTCGTGCAGGGCCGGGATCGTACCGACGGTCAGGAACAGCATGGCCGCGTGGTTCACCAGCAGCGGCACCCAGCCCATGATCAGCGCGTAGACCGCCGCCAGCACCACGCCCAGCGCGATTCCCATGCCGGCCATTCCCATCAGGACCGGCAGTTGCGACAGCATCCATGCCAGCGACAGCCCGAAGAATGCGCCGGCGACCGACGGCACGAACTTGTCCGGCGCGGCGTGGCACAACCCGGTGAAATAGAACACGAACAGGAAGCCGCCATAGACCGACGGCAGCCCGAGCGCATGGCTGATACCGATGAACGCCGCCACGGCGACGACGACGATGGCCAGCATCGCCAACCCCTTGCCCGGACCGAGCGGGGTGGAAGATGGCTGATCTGCGGGCGCGATGGTGGTGGCCATGATGTCGGTTCCTCTCCCGGGCGGCTCTGGTGGCCGAATCCCATGGGGAGTGAAGCCGATTTGCACGACCCGGGCAATTCAGAAAATGCGAAAAATCTTCGTTTTACGGATACGCGAAGGTGGACTTTATAAACACCAAAGACCACCTTCGCGCAAAATCCGAACGATCAGGACAGCGCGGCCGCCAGATTGCGCGCGGCATGATCGACCCACGCCTTCGCATCCGGCACGGCGGCCGTCATGCTGAAGAAGCCGTGGATCATCCCGGGCGCCTGCGCATGGTCCACGTTCACGCCCGCCGCAGCAAGCCGCGCGGCATAGGCGTTTCCTTCGTCGCGCAGCGGATCGTATTGCGCGGTGATGACGGTGGCAGGGGCCACCCCGGAAAGATCAGGCGTGCGCAACACCGTGGCGAGCGGAGCCTGATCGACCGGCGTATCGCCCAGGTAATGCTTCCAAAAGGCGCGCATGGCCGAGGTGCTGAGGAAATAGTTGCCGCCACCGTTGGCGGCGTAGGATTCCGTGCCGAAATCAGCCTCCGTCACCGGATAGATCAGCAACTGGTGGCGCAGCGCCGGGCCGCCTTCATCACGCGCGCGGATGGCCACCGCCGCCGCGAGATTGCCGCCGGCGCTGTCCCCCGCCACGGCAAGGCGGGTGGCATCCACACCCAGCGTCGCGCCATTGGCCGCGGCCCAGATCAGCGCATCGTGACAATCATCGAGCGGCCCGGGATAGGCGGCTTCGGGCGCGAGGCGGTAGCCGACCGACAGCACCGCCGAACCACTGGCGTCGGCCAGTTCGCGGCAGGTGGCATCGTGCGTATCGAGCGTGCCGATCACCCAGCCGCCGCCGTGGAAGAACAGTGTGAGGGGCGAATGGGCGCCGCCACCAACGGGAACGTAGAGCCGCGCCGGGACGCTGCGGCCCGGCAACGGCAAGTGCAGATCCTCGACCCGCGCCATCGTCAGCGGTTCGCCCGCCGCCATGGGATTGTCCATCATCCCGCGCAGAACCGCAGGCGGCATCGCGTCCCAATCCAGCCCGGCGAGCGGAGCCATGGCTTCAAGGATCGGTAGAAGGGCAGGGTTGATGGACATGGCAGTCTTCTCTCCGTGTGACAGTGTCATGTTGCGGCCGCTGGCAGGCCATGCGCGTGCAGGAATACTCCGGACCGGGCGTGAGACGGCCGCCGGACAGCGGCCTGAAAAAGGAAACGGCGCAGGGGCAGGATCGGCGCAGCGATTGCCCCTTCATGCGCGAAGCGAGTGTCCCTTGCCAAGTGATTCGGACAATGCGCTTCCCCCGATAAATATTTCTACGCATCGGCATGCGTGGGCCGACACTTCCTGCGGCGTTGGCAACGGTAGGCCCACCAGCATGGCATTGTGCAGCGGCGACAGCGCCATCGCCACGAACAGCAGCGTGCGCTCCACCGAACCGTCCTGTTCCAGCGCATGGCGCCGCAGGAATTCGGCCAGCGGGGCGATCATGTAGTCGAAATGCCCGCGCCGGATCGCTTCGCCCATTTCGGGGAAATCCCGCGCCTCACCCAGTGACAGCAACCCCATGCCATAGCTGTCCGCGCGCGAAAGCTCGTTGTGCAGGTCGATCACATAGCGTTCGAGCGCGGCGCGCAGGTTCCCGCCCGCATCGGGCTGCAAGGGCGGAAACCGCTCTGCCCCCGCGATCACACAGGCGCGGAACAGCGCCTGCTTGTCACGGTGCCAGGCATAAAGCGTGCGCTTGGTCACCCCGGCGGCGGCGGCCACTTCGTCCATGGTCGTCGCGCGGTAGCCCTGCCGCACGAAGATGCCGCGCGCCACATCGAGCAGATGCGCCATGCGCCGCCGGGTGGTTTCGGCCGAGGGACGCCCGCGCCGCCCGCTTTCGGGCACCCGGCCCGCATCCTCGTTGTCCTGCGCTTCCATCCTCCCTCCCTGCCGCGTTCGGGACGTGGCGTAAATGCGCTTGCTTAATATACCTTCCAGTATACCATAGCAGCCGATCGGCGATTCCATACGCCGGCAGACGGAGAGGAACCGGCCATGCCACCCACATCAATGCCGCTGGCCCGCGTCCATGGCCCGGGCGACGTACGGCTGGACACCGTTCCCATCCCCGCGTGCGGCGCGGGCGAGGTTCTGCTGCGCGTGGGCGCCTGCGGCGTGTGCGGCAGCGACCTTGGCTATATTGCGCAAGGCGGGCTGGGCGGCGTGGAGCCGCTGAAGCAGCCCCTGCCCATCGGCCACGAATTTGCCGGAACCGTGGTGGCAGTGGGCGCAGGCGTTACCGGCATCGCGCCGGGCCTGCGCGCCGCGGTCAACCCGGATCGCGCCTTCATCGGCGGCGGTGGCCCAGACGGCGCGATGGCGCCCTATATCCGGATCGAAGGCGCAGAGCTGGGCGAGACGCTGTTTCCCCTGCCCGACAGCCTGTCCTTTGCCGAAGCCGCGCTGGCAGAACCGCTGTCGGTTGCGCTGCACGGCCTGCGCGTGGTGCGGGTGCGCGCGGCAGACAAGGTGGCCATCCTTGGCGCGGGACCGATCGGGCTGTGCACGCTGGTCATGCTGCACCATCTGGGCGTGCGTGACGTGGCCATTTTCGACCGCGTGGACGAACGGCTGGACCGCGCCCGCACGCTGGGGGCCGGCCTTGCGGTGAACGTGACGCGCGAATCCCTTCCCGATGCGCTCGCGCGGTTTCACGGCAGCGGCGAACGCTTTGGCGCGCCGTTCGTGGGCACCGATGTGTTCGTCGATTGCGCGGGCTCTGCCGCCGCGCTGCAAGAGGCGTTGGCGGTGGCGCGCTATCGCGCCCGCGTGGCGGTGATCGCGCTGCATCACACGCCGCTGGCGCTCGACCTGTGGCGCCTGATGGCCAACGAGATCACGATCTCGGGATCGGTCGCGGATGCGCGCTCGGAGGAATTCGGCGAAGCGGTGGCGATGCTTGGGCAAGGACGGCAGGACCTCTCCCCGCTGATCAGCCACCGCATCGATTTCGACCAGTTTCACGAAGCCCTTGCCACGGCAGCCGACGCAGCGCGCGCGGCCAAGGTGGTTCTGACATTCGCGGAGGCCGCATGACCAAATCGCCCCCCGTCATCCGCATCGACGACATGGCCGATCCGGTGCTGACCCCGGCGCTGGTCGCGGCGCGGCAAGGCCCGGCGGACCTGCCAGATTTCCTGACGCCCGATCAGGTGCTGGAGCACGCGATGGCGCAAACCGGGCTTTCGGACTTCGGCCCGGAGACCGGCTTTCGCCAGCGGCTGGCCGTGACCCTGCGCGCGCTTTACGAGGATGAAGGGCTGACGCGCGGCGGGCGGCTGAACATCATGGGACAGGCGATCCGCGTGATGGTCAACCGCCTGCGCATCGAGGATCTGCTCAAGCGCCATCCCGAAATCCTTGAAGTGCCCATCGATCGCCCGATCTTCATCGCCGGACTGCCGCGTTCGGGCACCACGCATCTCGTCAACTGGCTGTCACGCGACGAACGGCTCAATTCGCTGACGCTGTGGGAATCCGAAGAACCGGTGCCCACGGTGCAGGTCGCGCCGGGCGAGACGGACCCGCGCATCCTGCGGTCGGCGGCGGTGTGGGAAGCGTTCGGCGCGATGCTGCCGCACATGGCGGCCATGCACGAAATGGCCGCCAACGACATCCACGAGGACAATGAGCTGATGTTCATGGACCTCAATTGCTACAACTGGGAATTCCAGGCCCGGTTGCCGCGCTGGATCGACCATTACCTGTCGCACGACCGCACCGGATCATATGCCTACGAGAAAAAGGTGCTGCAGGTCATCGCGTGGCATCGCGGGGTAAAGCCGGGCGAGCCCGGGCGTCGGCGCTGGCTGCTGAAATCGCCGCAGCACATGGAAAACCTCTCCGCGATCAGGGCGGTGTTTCCCGATGCCACGATGGTCGTCACGCATCGCGATCCGGTGGACGTGCTGCGGTCGTTGACCACGATGCTGGGGTATTCGGACCGCATCCGGCGTGATCCGGTCGATCCCCCTGCACTGGCCCGGCTATGGGCCGATCGCATCGAGCGGCTGCTGCGCGAATGCGTGGCCCAGCGCGAAAGCTGGGGGCCGGCGCAATCGCTGGACGTGCTGTTTCACGATTACATGGCAGACCAGCAAGGCATGGCGCGCCGCATCTATGCGCTGGCCGGGCTGGACCTGCCGCGCGAAACCGAGGCGCGGCTGATGGGCTATCTTTCCGAGAACCCGCGCCATGCCCACGGCAAGGTGATCTACGACCTTGAAGGCGTGTTCGGCATGAACCTGGCCGAGCTGCGCCAGCGCTTCGCATTTTATTACGACCGCTTTCCGGTCCGGCAGGAGAACTGATCATGGCCGCAACCGATAACCCGCGCGCCAACATGTCCCGCGAGCGGCTCGTTTCCGGGCAGGCGTGGGACGATTTCTGCGATACGCTGAAACTGGCGGGGCGCCACATCGCAGCGGTCGACGGGCCTTTGTCCGATCTCGACCGCGCCGAATGGTATCGCTTCATGACCCGGCTGGCGCGGTCGAGCATGGAGCGGCTGATCGAGAATGCCGAGCCCACCCGGCCGCGCCTGCGCGACATGGTGTGGCGGCAGTCGATCAACGTGCAGACGGTGGATCAGGACCACCTGATGTGCCAGTTCGACGAAGCGCGCGATTACCGCATCACCGGCACGCGCGGGACCATCCCCTATTTCGTGATGGCGGTGCTGACCTGCCCCGCGCCCGATGCGCCGGGGGCCGAGGATTGGGCCGCGCACGGCATCGAGGGGCTGAAGCGGTTCGATCCGTCGAACCTCAAGACCACCGGCTTTCTTGCCAGCCAGCAGCTGCATGTGGAGGCAGACGGCACCTTTGAGCTGGTCCTGTCGCAAAACGATCCGGGCGACGGGCGCAACTGGCTGCGGCTGACGCCCGAGACGAACTGCATCATGATCCGGCTGGTGTGGAGCGACCGCGTGCACGAGGTGGCACCGGCGATGACCATCGAACGCGTGGACGGCGCCCCGCCAGAACCGGTCACGCCGGCGCTGATCGCCGATGGGCTGGCGTGGACGGGGCAGGCCGTGCTTGGCTATGCCGAACTGGTGCGCAACTGGTGGCAGGGCACGCAGGGCAACTTTTCGGCGCGGCTGAACCGGCTGGATTACAGCCGCGCGCAATACCTTTCCAACGGCGGCGTGCCCGACAGGCATGTTGCCTTCGGCGGCTGGGAAAAGCGCGGGGACGAGGCGCTGGTGCTGGAATTCACGCCGCCTCCCTGCGAATACTGGAACTTCCAGCTGTGCAACATCTGGCAGGAAAACCTCGATACGTTCGAGGACGGCAACGGCTGGATCAACAACACCCGCCATGTCGCCGAAAGCGACGGGACCGTGCGCGTGGTGATCGCGGAACGCGATCCCGGCGTGGGGGGCAACTGGATCGACAGCTATGGCCACGAACGCGGCATCTGGGGCCTGCGCTTTGTCCAGACGCAGCAGACCGCGCCGGTGAAGCTGTGGCGCGTGCCGCTGGCCAGCCTTGAGAGCCGGGGCCTCGCCGCGCTCGATCCCGCCGTGGCGGTCGCCACCGGCCAGTTCGTGGATTGAGCGGGATGATGACAATGCCTTCGGACCTGGTGTTCTGTTCGCCCGCCATGCCCGGCGTTCCGCTGCTCGACCGGCTGGCCCCGGTGGCGGCTGCGGGGTTCAGCGCGATTTCGCTTATGCCGAGCGATGTCTGGGCGCTGGAAGAAGCCGGCATGCTCGCGCCCGAGATCGCCGCGCGGATTGCCGACGCCGGACTGCGCGTGGCCGAGATGGACTGCACCGCGTGCTGGATGCCGCGCCAGACGACGCAAGGCGACGGGGGCGACCTGTCGCAGTTGCTGCGCAGCCTGACCATCGAACGGGTCGTGGCCACCGCCGCGCGAATAGGTGCGCCTTCGGTCGTGGCGGTGGACATTTCGGACAGCCCCCCGACGCTGGACGAAGGGGCCGAAGGCTTTGCCGACCTATGCGATCAGGCGGCGGCGCATGGCCTGCGCGCGCAGATCGAATTCCTACCCGTGGGCGGCATCCGCACGCTGACCGAGGCATGGGGAATCGTGGAGGCGGCGGGGCGTGCCAATGGCGGTTTGACCATCGACGCATGGCATTTTTTCCGCAGCGGATCGACGCTGGAGCAACTGGCGCGGATTCCTGGCGAGCGCATTCACACGGTGCAGCTGTGCGACGCGCCGGCCGCGCCGCAGACAGACCTGTGGGCCGAGCTGATGACCGCTCGCCTGCTGCCGGGCGAAGGTGAACTCGATCTTTCCGGACTGATCCGCACGCTCGACGCGATCGGTTCTACCGCACCCATCGGCGTCGAGATTTTCAACACCCGCCAGAACGACCAGCCGCTGACGCAGATCGCGCAGGACTGGACCGCAGCCGCGCGCAGCGTTCTGGCACAGGCGAGAGGAAACGCATGACCACGCAAAAGACAGGGGCCGTCGTCGTCGGCACGGGGTTCGGCCTGTTTACCCACGTGCGCGCCCTGCGCGATGCGGGATTCGAGGTGCGCGCCATCGTTGGCCGCGATCTGGAAAAGACGCGGGCACGATCCGCCCCGCTGGGGATTCCGCTGGCGTCGAACGATCTGGAACGGGTGCTGGCCGACGATCCGGCGATCCGCCTTGTCACCGTCGCCACCCCGCCCCACGCCCATTACACGCCGGTGATGCAGGCGATTGCCGCCGGGCGCGCCATCATGTGCGAAAAGCCGTTTGCCCGCGATCTGGCACAGGCACGCGAAATGCTGCGCGCGGCGGAAAACGCGGGCGTGATCCACGCGCTGGGCGCCGAATTCCGATATGACAGCGGGCAGGCGCTGCTGCGGCGCGTGGTGCAATCCGGCGCGATCGGAGAGCCGCTGATGTTCCACCGCATCTACCAGCAGCCGGGCGGCGATCCGAACGAGCCATTGGCCGAGTGGTGGATGGACGCCGGGCAAGGCGGCGGCTTCCTTGGCGCGTTCGGCACGCACATGATCGATCAGGCCCGCAGCACGGTGGGCGAGATCGTGCGCGTCAGCGCGGTGCTGCGCAAGCTGTCGCCCGGACGCCCGACGCAGACATCGGACGATTACTACACCATCCAGTTCGAGACCGATTCCGGGTGCATGGGCCTGATCGAAGCGGCGCTGGCCTTTCCCGGCCCCTTCGTCATGTCGACCAAGGTGGCTGGAAGCACAGGCGCGGCCTGGGTGCAGTCGGGCGCGGCGTTTGGCGATCCCGAACAGGTCTGGGTGCAGGATGCGCAAGGCGCAAGGCAGGTGGAAATGCCCGCCGAACTCGGCAACCCCGCACCCGAACCCTTTCCCATCGACGAACTGGTGCAGACCGAGATGGACCGCTGGCACAGTCAGGGCTTCGACGTCGCCCCCTATGCCAAGCTGTTCGCGCAATTGAAGGCGCGGATCGACGGGCGCGATCCGCCCCTGCCCGATCCGGCGGGCGATTTCCGCGATGCGGCGGCCAATCAGGCCATTCTGGATGCAGCGCGCCGGTCGAATACCGAACGGCGCTGGGTGGACGTGGAGCAGGCATGATGGGACCGAAGCACGATTTCGCGGGCGCGCACGTGCTCGTTACCGGTGGCACCAGCGGCATCGGCGCGGCCTGCGCCGCGCTGTTCCGCGAAGCGGGCGCGCACGTGACGATCACCGGCACGCGTGGCGGTGCCATCGATTACGACACCGACCTTGCCGGCTATCGCTATCTGCGGCTGGATATCGAGGACAAGGCGAGCATCGACGATGTCGCCGCCGCGCTTCCGCGGCTGGATGTGCTGGTCAACAACGCCGGGATCGCGCTGCCTTCGCTGGGGCTGGACGAATGGGAGCCCGACGTGTTCGACCGCGCGGTGGCGATGCTGCTGAACGGGGCGTTCCGCATGGCCCGGCGCACGGTGGACCTGCTGGCGCAAAGCACGATGCCGGGGGGCGCATCCGTGATCGGCGTGGCATCGATGAGCAGTTTCTTCGGCATTCCGGTGGTGCCCGGATATGGTGCGGCCAAGACCGGCCTTGTCGGCCTGACCCGCACGATGGCCGCGCATTGGGGACCGCGCGGCGTTCGCGCCAACGCGGTGGCAGCAGGATTGACCCGCAGCGGCATGACCGCCGGCACCTTTGCCCAGGAAGCATGGACCGCGCCCACGCTCGCCCGCACGCCGCTGGGCCGGCTTGGCGAACCGGACGACATCGCGCAGGCGATCGCCTTTCTCGCCAGCCCGGCGGCGGGCTGGATCACCGGGCAGACGCTGGCCGTGGATGGCGGATACACCATATCCGGATAAATTTTGCCCACAATTTACGCATTTGCACGTGCATTATATAATAATGGCAATAGAAGCGCACTTCTTATCTCACATAAGAACGCGCAAGGGAGAATCGCGGTGGTCGAAAAATTGACATCGCAGCAGGTGCAGGAAGCGCTGACGCGGCTGGAATCATGGGAATTCCAGCCGGACCGCCAAGCCCTGTATCGCGAGTTCCGGTTTGCGGACTTCGTCGAGGCCTTTGGCTTCATGGCCAGTGTGGCGCTGGAAGCGGAAAAGGCCGACCATCATCCCGAATGGTTCAACGTGTACAACAAGGTGCAGGTTTGGCTGACCACGCACGATGCCGATGGCGTCAGCGAACGCGACGTGCGGCTGGCCGCGCGCATGAACGCGCTGGCGTGATCCGGAACGCACGATTCACAACGCAAGGTTCCATCCTGCGTCGCGCACAGAGCTGAGATCGAGTTCGCGCATCACGCTTAACATGCCGAACCATTTGCGCGGCAGGACCGCCGTTTCACGATCGCGGTCGGACAGAGCCTGGACCTCGCCGCGCAGTTTCTCGATCAACTCGGCCAGTTGCGCCGCGCCGACATCCGACAACTTGACCATCTCGGACGCATAGACGGTATCGGGCGAAGCGTAGTCCAGATCGAAATAGATCTGCTTCATGTGCCGTTCGAACAGCGACCGCAGCGGCGCCTTGCGGAACACCAGCGCACGATCGACCAGCGCGCGGACGCGCCCGTTGCGCAGGCGATCGATCAGCGCAAGGCGCTCGAGCTTGAGCAGCGCCAGTTCCATCATGCGCGAAGGCAGCGTGAAATCGGCCGTGATCTCGCCCGGCTGGATTCCGGCCAGGATCGCCATGAACAGGAACGACAGAAAGATGTCGGACGACAACGCGCGTTCCTGAGCCAGCGTCAGTTCACGCGCCAGCCCTTGCGGCCCCTCTTCCGCCTCACGCGCCAGATCGGCGATGGTCATGCGCGCAAGCGCGGCCAGCCGTTCGAACCGGTCCAGCGTCAGGCCCCGCCCCGCCAGCCAGCGCTTGGCCGTGGCCTCGCTCACCTTCAGTTCGGCAGACAGGCGGACCGCCGTCCATCCTTCCTGCCGCAAGTGGCGGCGCAGAGCCCCGAGCATGGTCGCACTTGTCGAATCGTGTCGCATAATGATCCGAAACAGATCGCCATATGAGCCGCAAGGCAAGCGAAACCTTCTTGCAAAACCCGCACCTGCCTATGCTTCCTACAGCGAAACCATGCGGAGTCGGACGGAACGCGCGGCATTCTGCGTGACCATTCATGACAAACACTTCGCAAAATAAACAGATCGGGAGAATTGACCATGAACGACATCCTCATCAGCAACGGCACCGTTGTGGACGGGACCGGCGCACCGCCGTTCAAGGCCGACGTGCGCGTGCGCGACGGCGTGATCGTGGAAGTGGGCCAGGGGTTGGCCTCGCAGGGCGAGCGCGTGTTCGACGCCAGCGGCTGCCAGGTGACGCCCGGCTTCATTGAAAGCCACACGCACTATGACGGCACGATGTGGTGGCAGCCCGATCTCGATCCGCTGCCCGGCTATGGCGCGACCACGATGATCCTTGGCAATTGCGGCTTTTCGCCCGCGCCGCTGCACAAGTACATGCCCGCGCAGCGTGAGATGATCGGCATCTTTTCGTTCTTCGAGGATATCCCGGAAGGCCCGTTCATGACGAACCTGCCGTGGGACTGGAACAAGTGGTCGGAATATCGCGCCTCGTCCGAACGCAACGTGCGCGTGCCGCTGAACTATGCGGCGTATGTCGGCCACATCGCCATCCGCCTTGCCGCGATGGGCGTGGACGCGTGGGAACGCGAAGCGACCGCAGACGAAATCGCCAAGATGGCCGAACTGCTCGACGACGCGCTGGCAGCGGGCGCGCTGGGCCTTTCGGACAACATGCACGATCATGACGGGCAGAACCGTCCGGTGCCCTCGCTGAAGGCCAGCGATGCCGAATTTTCCGCGCTGTTCGACGTGATGGAGAAGTATCCGGGCTGCTGCTATCAGGTGATCGTCGACACCTTCATGCGGATGACCGGCCCGGCCAACCTTGAACGGCTGTCGCACCTGCTCGCCGGGCGGAAGATCAAGTGCCAGATCGCCGGCGCGATCCCCACGCTCGATTTCCAGAAGGGCATTCTGCCCGCGATGCAGGAATCGGTGCGCAAGATGCGCGAAGCCGGGGTGGACGTGTGGCCGGGCTTTGCCCACGTTTCGCCCACCTCTACGCTCAGCCTCGTCAAGTCGCTGATCTTCGCGCAGTCCAACGACTATGTCTGGCACGAAGTGGTGCTGGAAGACGATCATGCCAAGAAGGCCGCCCTGCTGGCCGATCCGGCATGGCGTGCCCGGGCGCGCGAAAGCTGGGATACCAAGGCGTGGGATCATTCCCCGCTGAAGAACCCGCAGGAGTTGTTCCTGCTCGACAGCGAAAACGGCACGGGTCCGCTCAATATCACGCTCAAGGAATATGCCGACAGCGTTGGCCTGCATCGTTCCGACGCAATGGCCGACTGGATCATCAAGAACGGCACGCGTTCCACCGTGCACATGGCGCCGTTCCCCAAGGACGAGGGACTGACGCTGGAACTGATGCTCGACCCCAGGACGGTGGGCAACATCTCGGACGCCGGCGCGCACCTGCAGATGCTGTGCGGCGGGGGCGAGAACGCGCTGCTGCTGACGCAATACGTCCGCGATGAAAAGAAGCTGTCGCTGGAACAGGCCGTGCACGTGATGACCGGCAAGCTGGCGCAGCACTTCAACCTCAACGATCGCGGCGTGATCGCGGTGGGCAAGCGCGCCGACATCGCGGTGTTCAACATGGACGAGATCCAGCGCCGCGAAATGGAAAAGGCGTTCGACGTGCCCGATGGCAAGGGCGGCACTACCTGGCGCTTTACCCGCAAGGCGATGCCGACACGGCTGACGCTGGTGAACGGCGTGCCGACCTTTGAAAACGGCGCCTATACCGGCGCGACGCCGGGCGAGTTCCTCTCACCCGCCAACGACGAGGCTGCCTTGGCCGAAGCGGCGGAATAAGCCCCCCATACGCTCCCTCGGCGGGGGGTGGCCGACCTCTCCGGCACCCCCCGCGCATTTGTGCCACGAGAAGCAGAATCAAGAGGATGTCGACCATGAGCGAAGCAAAAATCGGAGACGCCGACCGCGCCTATTTCAACGGTTCGATCAAGACCGTCACCACCGAAAGCTCGGTGCTGGTGAGTTCGTCGAAATACCTCAACCATGGGCCGCTTCGCGCGCTGATCGCGCAGGAAATGCTGCGCCGCAACGGACCGGACCTGCCCAACACTGCCTATATCCCCGAAGTCGCGCAGATCCTGCACGACCTTGAGGACATGCCCCGCGTCATCGAACTGTTCGAGATGGAAAAGGCGCGGCTGCCGCTGTTTGCGAAATGGCTGGGAAAGCGCAGCCTGTCCAACTTCACGCTTGAGGAAACGAAGCATTGCGCGCCGGGCACGCTGGGCGCGGCGATCCACGATTTCATGGCGAATTCGGGCTATCAGCTCGACCTGTTCTTCCAGGAAATCCAGGTCGTCAACGACTTCACTTTCTACCTGCGGCAGACCGCGCTGACCCATGACATCGAGCATCTGGTCAGCGGCTTTGGCCCCAACCACGGCGGCGAAGTGGCGCTGATCAACGCCAACATGCATGCCAAGTCGGTGTATTTCCACCCGGAACTCAGCAGCTTCTTCAACCGCATCGCCTATTACCTCAAGGCCAAGACGATCATGAAGGATGGCCTGTTCTATCCAGATGCGATGGTCGTCCACCTTGAGGCGGAATACATGGGCGCGCAGCAGGGCCGCGCGTGGAAGTACCCGCTGATGCTGGTCGACTGGCGCGAATACATCGACGTCCAGATCGCCGACATCCGCAAAGAGCTGAACATCACCCCGGTGGTCGACGATCGCTGGGACCTGACCAACCGGCTCTGCAACGAAGACGACCCCCATTACGGCGAACCGCTGATGGAGGCCGCAGAGTGACGGCCGGCTTGGGTGCGCACGGCACCCCCACGGCATGATGCATCCGGATACCACCTGAAATGCAGCGGGCGGCCCGGGCTTTTTTCAAGCCCGAGGCCGCCCGCTCGCGTCCTGCGCATCCGCGACAAACGCGGAGCGCGGGCACAACGATAACGACGACGGGAGAGAGAAAAGCATGACACAGGCAAGCATCCGCGCCCATCTTGCGCGTACCACCATCCTCGCTGCGGGGCTGGTCCCCGCCTTGCTGGCTGCCGCACCGGCCCGCGCCGCCGAGGCCGCACCCGAGGCCGCGCCCGCGCCGCAATCGCACGGCAGCGACTCCCAGGTGCAGGAAATCATCGTGACCGCGCAACGGCGCGAGGAAAGCCTGCAAAAGGTGCCGGTGGCCGTTACCGCCATCAGCAGCGCGCAGCTGGAAAACCTGCGCGTAACGAGCGTGCGCAACCTTGCCGGGCTGGCGCCGAGCTTGCAGATCAACTCGCAAGGGATGCAGTCCAACCCGACCATCATCATTCGCGGCGTCGCATCGGGCGCGTCGAGCAACTCGGTCGACCCCAAGGTCGGGATTTACATCGACGGCGTCTACATCGGCCGCGCGGTGGGTTCGCTGCTGGAGTTTGGCGACATCCAGCGAATCGAAGTGCTGCGTGGTCCCCAAGGCACGCTGTTCGGCCGCAACGCCACATCCGGCGCGATCAGCGTGACGACCGCCGCGCCCAAGGGCGAATGGGGCCTGCGCGCTATAGCCTCTGTCGGCAACGACCACGCCTATCGCGGCAAGGTGGCGGTGGACCTACCGCAGATCGGGCCGTTTTCGGTGCGCCTGTCGTACCTGCACGACCAGATCCGGGGCGACGTGACCAACTTGCTGGCGGGCAAGGGGTTGAACATTTCTCTGCGCGCGCCCGAATTCGGCACGCAGCAGTTTGCATCGCGGCTGGGTGAGCGCAATGTCGACGGCGGGCAAGTGGCCGTGCGGGGCGAGTTCGGCAACCTGACCGCCGATTACCGCTTCGATTACACCGACACGCGCGCTTCGGGCCGGGCGATGCAGAACCTGGGCGTGATCCCGGATGCCTCGGGCCAGTTGCTGGCGCCGATCGTGGCGCTGCAACCCTATTTCGGAGGCATCACCAACTATGGCGTGACCGGGCCGCTCGATGCGGTTGCCGCCGCGACCAGCACCGAACACACCGTGACGCAGGGCCACAGCCTGACGCTGACGCTGCGCGCGAGCGATCACTTCACGATCAAGGCCATCACCGCCTACCGCAAGTTCCGGCAGGACCCGGTGATTTTCGACCTTGGCGCGGCGGGCGGCCTGCGCTTTACCTTCCAGCAGCTGGGCGCGCTGATCACGCCGGGCCTGACTCCGGAACAGATTCAGGCGGCGCTGTTCAACCCGGCCAACGTGCCCGGGCCGAACGACTACTTCTTCCCGCTGCTGACCGCGCGCGCCACCAGCCAGACCCAGTTCAGCCATGAATTGCAGTTCCAGCTGTCCGACGATGCCTATCAGCTGACGGCCGGGCTGTTCTATTTCCACGAACGCTCGCCCGGCACCGAAGTGCTCGGCATTCTTGAACCAACGCCTTCGGCCACGGTGGTGCCGAGTTTCTTCGATTCCATCTTCGGCAGCGGCATCACCCGTACGGTGGGGCGCAACAACAGCTTTGCCGGCTATGGCCAGCTGACCTGGCACCTGACCGACACCTTCGACCTGACCGGCGGCCTGCGCGGCACGATCGACGACCGCGAATTGCTGATCTCGGCCATCTCGGGCGCACAGGGGGGATCGCTGGGCGTTGGCGACTACAAGGTTTCGTACAAGAAACTGACCTACACCGGCATTGCCACGTGGCGGCCGACACCCGACACCACGCTGTTTGCCAAGATCGCCACGGGCTATGTCTCCGGCGGCATTCTCAGCGGCATTCCCTATAAGCCTGAAAACCTCACTTCGTACGAAGTGGGCGCCAAGACGCAGTTCCTCGACAACCGTGTGCGGCTGAACGTTTCAGCCTATTACAACGACTACAAAGACCTGCAGACGCAGAACTTCATCAACGGGAAGCAGTTCTTCGACAACGCCGGCAAGGCCAAGATCAAGGGCTTCGAGGCCGAAACCGATATCGTGCCGGTGCGCGGGCTGACGCTTTCAGGCAGCCTTGCCTACACCGATTTCAGCTACAAGCAGTTCGTGCTGAACGGCGTGGACGTGGCATCGTTCGCGCGGCCGACGTACTTTTCGAAGTGGACCGCGCGCGCGGCGGCGCTTTACAACTCGCCCGAATTCACAAGCGGCGGAGCGCATGTCACCGCGTCGATCGAAGCGCGTTTCCGCAGTTCGTACTACCTGACTTCAACGCCGCTGCGGAACATCCTGACAGGGCAGCCGGCGCTGGAGGACCAGAACCGGCAACCTTCGTACTGGCTGGTGAACGGGCGCCTTGGCATTGCCGACCTGCCCGTGGGCGGTGGCAAGGTCTCGCTGTCGGCGTTCGGCGACAACCTGTTCGACAAACGCTACATCAGCTTTGGCGCGCCGGTGCTGCTGTTCACCGGAAACTATGAACGAGGCCGCACGTACGGCCTGGAACTGAGCATGACGCTGTAATGCCGCGTGGCCCCCGCCGCATGAACGCGGCGGGGGCCAATGCCGCCCTCAGGCGTATTCAGGCCAGGCGAGCGAAGCCTCACGGCTATCAAGGTCCACCGCACCGACGATGCCCAGCGCGGCCCGCGCTTCGGCCAGCGGCAGGTGGAACACGTCTTCGTACTTCGCCATGAAATAGGGGCCGGACTGCTCGCCCACATCCATGCCGCAACGGACCGCCCGCAAGGCAGTGGGGAACGACTGGTGGTAGTGCAGCCCGGTGCGCGAAAGCAGCCGCAACGCGCCCAGCACCTGTCCCGGATTGACCAGACCGACCAGTTCCGCATCCAAAAAGCGGGGCAGGTTGCTCAGCCGCCCGAAATAGGGAACGAGTTCGCCAATAATGTCGAACCCGCCACCGCAGACGATGTGTTCCAGATCGTGCGTCTGGCCGCTGCGCAGCGAAAAGTACTGGAACTGGTTCTTCGGTTCGAAGCGCGGGACGATGTCGATCTCGAAGCCGTTGTCGCGCAGGTAGCTGCCGAAGATGTGGCCGAGCGATCCGGGCGGATTGGCGAGCAGGTCCGCCACGGTGAAGGTGGAGGAGAACCCTTCGGCAAACCAGCGGTCCAGTTCCGGCCAGCGCGTGCGCTCCTGCGTGAACAGTGCCTCGATCCGGTCGACATCGAACAGGTCGGCAAGGATCGCGTAAAGCTTGTGCGCGTCGAGCGTGGTCGGCGTGTCCTTGCCGCTCTTGCGCAGAAAGGCGCCTGCGAGCCAGTCGCGCAGGCGCGGATCAGTGAGATAGACCGACGAACTGATCAGGCTGGTGCTGTCGGTCGTCATCGGCCGCGCGCCGCGTGCCAGATAAGGCAGATCGTCCACCATCGTTCGTCTCCTGTCAGGCCACTTGTTGCGCGAGTTCGCGGGCCAGATGCGCCGGCACGCGCACCGGCATTTCAAGCAGGTGCTGGCCCATGCTCTTGGCCGCCGCGTCGAAACGCGGCGAAAGGTTGATCCCGCCGCCTTGCGCATCGTGCGCGACAAAGTTGATCGCGTGGGTGCCGGGCACGGCATAGGCATCGACGCGCGCCTGCGCCGGATCATCGAACAGGTGGCGATACCAATCGGCCACCGCGCCTTCGGTCAGGCTTAAGCGGATATAGGGCAGGTATTCCGCCCGCCGCGCGATCACGGCCACGTTGAACAGCCGCCCCTTGTCCCCGCTGCGCGCCCAGGCCAACCGGATCAGCGGCACCTCTACCGCGCCCGCATCGGTGGCCGGCGATGTGGACGGACGCACGATCAGCGCCGGATCGAAGGCGGGGATGACCGGATCGGTAAAAGGAATTTCCTCGCCCTCGATCCGCACCGTGGCCGCCACCCGATCACGGTCGATCAGCGCGAAGAACATGCCCGTCAGCGGAAAGGCGCGCGGCGCGGCAATGATCGGCGCGATGGAGGTGCCGACCGCCATGTTCATGATCGCGGTGGTCTGTTCGCGGCCGAACAGCGCGCACGCAGCAGGGTTTTGATGATCGACCACGATCTTCAGCAACACCTCACGCGGGGCCAGCGCCTGCGCGCGAGGGCCATAGGCGGTTTCGGTGCCGATCACCTCGACATGCGTGGCGCTCCACGGCGCCCACCCGCGTTCTCGCAGCATGGCGGACGTGCGTTCCAGCAGCGCGTCGGCCTGTCGGCGCGCCTTGGCCACGGCGTCGATCCCCGTCACCGGGATCAGCGCGACCGACCGCCAACCCGCGTCATGGGTGGCGCAGACCTTCAGGCTGTCGGTAGCCGGGTAGCCGCGCGCGCCGGACACCCGAACGCGGTCCGCCCCGACCTGTTCGAGCGTGATTTCGCTGAAATCGCACACCACGTCGGGCACGATGTAGGCCTGAGGGTCGCCCACTTCGTACAGCAGTTGTTCTGCGATTGTGCCCACCGAGACCAGCCCGCCGGTCCCATCCGGCTTGGAGATGACCATGCTGCCATCGGCATGGCATTCGCCCACCGGGAAGCCGATGTTGGCCCAATCGGGCACATCCTGCCAATCGGTGAAAGTGCCGCCGGTTGCCTGCGCCCCGCATTCCAGTAAGTGCCCGGCCACGGTGCCGGCGGCCAGCAGGTCCAGATCCTGTGCCGTCCAGCCGAATTCGTGGATCAACGGTCCAAGGATCAGCGCCGAATCCACCACGCGCCCGGTAATGACCATGTCTGCCCCGGCATCAAGCGCGCGGGCGATGGGAAACGCGCCAAGATAGGCATGAATGCCAAGGTCGCCCGCCGGCAGCGCCATGCCGTTGTACATGTCGCGCAAACCCTCGGCCCGCAGCGCGGGCACAAGCGCTTCCACGTCGTCACCCGTCACCGTGGCGATGCGCAAGTCCAGCCCCTGTTCGCGCGCCCGAGCGCGGATCAGGTTGGCCAGCCCTTCGGGGTTCATGCCCCCCGCATTGGCGACGACGCGGATGTTGCGCGCCTTCAGTTCGGCAAGGTACGGACCGACGTGGATATCGACGAAATCGGGCAGGAAGCCGGACGCGGGATCGGCCTGCTTCATCCGGCGAAAGATGCCCATCGCGCCTTCGCCCAAATAGTCGAAAGCGAGATAGTTCAGGTCCGGAACCTTGAGCAGCCCCGGCACGGCGATGGCGCTGTCGTTGAGCGCGCCACTGGCACCGCCGATGCGCACGACCTTGTCATGCCGGGGAGTGCCCATGGTCACACAGCCCCTTCCGGAAAGGCGGAAAGCAGGGCTGCATCCACCAGTTGCGCCTGCCCGTTGACGCCCGCCGCGGCGGGGGAGAGCAGGAACAGCGCGACTTCGGCAATCTGCTGCGGCTCCAGCATACCCTGATAGGCCGGCTGGCCAACCGCATCGGGCGCGACGATTTCGTTGCTCTGGTCAACACCGATCAGCGGCGTCTTCACCCCGCCCGGACAGATCGCGTTAACCCGCAGGCCGCGACGCGCGAAATCGCGTGCGGCCGAACGGACAAGGCCCAGCACGCCATGCTTCGAAGCGGAATAGGCCGCCGCGTCGGCAAAGCCGATCACCGCCGCCGCCGACGCGGTAACCACCGCCGCGCCGCCGGGACGCAGCCGCGCTTGCGCCTGCTGAAGGCCAAGAAACGCGCCCTTGAGGTTGATTGCGATCAGGCGGTCGAACGTCGCCTCGGTGACCTGATCGAAGGGAACGTAAGGTTGCAGCACGCCGGCGTTGAGAAAGGCAGCGTCCAGTCCGCCAAAGGCTTGCTCTGCCGCATCGAACACGGCCGCATTGTCGGCCGCCTGCGAAACATCGCCCGCCAGCGCGATGGCGGTTCCGCCGCTGGCGACGATCCGCGCCGCGATGGCTTCCGCCCCGGCAAGGTTGATATCCACCACTGCAACGCTGGCGCCTTCGGCGGCAAGCCGCTGCGCCGCCATGGCGCCGATGCCCGATCCGCCGCCGGTGACCAGCGCCGCCTTGCCCTTGAAATTCATCACTTGCTCTCCCGTGTTCCTGTAAAATGCTTCAGGCCAGACTGGCGACGCTGGCCAGCAGGATACGGACAAGGTCCGCCTGCCCGCGCGCGCCGGTCTTGGCGTAGACGATCTTGGAATAGCCGCGCGCGGTCTGCTCGGTGATGCCCTGCTCCACCGCAGCCTCGGCAATGGTGCGACCGCGCGTGAGCGCGAGGCTGAGCCGGGCCTCGCTAGCGGTCAGGTCGAACAGCTGGATGAATTGCTCCACCCGGCTCGCCCGCGTTTCCCGGTCGCCGTGAAGGTAGGCCGTCGCCACGGGCCGGGCCGGACCTGACAACACGTGATCGCCGGCGGGGCGCAGGAGCATGTCCAGCCATGGATCGTCGGACAGGCGCACCGCGCGCGGACGCGCCAGCGGATCGGCAGCAAAATCGCGCAGCGCGGCATCCAGACGCCGCGCCGCTTCGCCCAAGCGGGGCAGCAACCGTCCATTCGCTCCGATGCGCAAGGCATCGCAATGGCGCAGCAGTTCGTCGGCGCGACTGTCACGATCGAGAACCTGCCCCCGCGCATCCAGTCGCAACCAGCCGAAGTTGAGCCGGCGCACCGCTTCGCCGCTGATCCCCGCGCGCACGCGTTCGCGCTCAAGTTCGGCGTAAAGCCGCAGCGAGATGGCAAGGTGCGGCGCCAGCCGGGCGAGCACCGCGCTGTCGGCGGCGGTGAAATCACGCGTGCCCCGCCAGATCATTAGAAACGCGTTGTAGCCGCCGGGCGTGGTCACCCGCATGATCCGCTGGAACTGGCGCCGCCCGGGGATCAGGAATTCGCGCAAGTAGCGCGCGTGCCGTTCGTTGCCCGGGGTGATGAACTCGGCCATCGCATAGACCTGACCCGAGCGCAGATCGTCATAGGGAACCGGATCGAGTTCGTGAAAGCCGGTCTTGTATGCCGGCAAAAGATCCAGCTGCGCTGCCCCCACCGAAATCTCGGTGGAGTCCGTGATATGCGCGTCGCCCTGCCGAAAGAAGAAGCCGCAGAAATCGGCGCCCACGCAAAACCGCAGTCGTGCGAGAAAGGCCTGCCACGGCGGGGTTTCCAGCGGCCCCGCATGCAGGCTGGTCAGCAGGTCGTCGTGCGCGACCGGAAGCGGGGCGTGCGCGCCTGTCATCCGCCGCCTCCTGTCGCGTCGCGCATCACGCCCTCAATCGTTGGAGCCGGTCATGTCGCGCGCGGCGATATAGCCGAAGGTCATCGCCGGACCGATGGTGACGCCCGCGCCCGGATAGCTTTCCCCCATCGCCGAAGCAGTGGTGTTGCCCACTGCATAAAGCCCGGGGATCAGATGCCCATCGGCGCCGACCACCTGGGCCTTGGCGTTGGTAACAAGGCCGCCATTGGTGCCGATATCGCCGGGATAGATCGGCATGGCATAGAACGGAGCCTCGGTCAGGGGGCGCAGGCACGGATTGGGTTGATGGCGATAATCGCCGTACATCTTGTCATAGGCCGCTTCGCCCCGATGATAATCGGGGTCTTCGCCAACGGCGGCGCCCTTGTTGAAGCGCGCGATGGTAACCGTCAGCGTGGCCGGATCGACGCCCATCGCGGTTGCCAGCTCCTCCACTGTGCGGCCCTTCTTCATGATCGTCTTGACCGCACCGGGCTGAAGCCAGTCGGGCACCAGCGGCAACAGGGGGCCCATCGGGAACTGGTGACGATAGCGCGCATCGAACACCATCCAGCTGGGTGACGCATCGCCATGGTGATGCGCGCGGCGTGCCATCTGCTGGCCCACGATGTGGTAGGACGCAGCCTCGTTGAGATAGCGCTGGCCCTTCTGGTTGACCATGATGCACCCAGGCAGGGCGCGCTCGATGGTCACCAGCCGCCCGCGATCCTCGCCCGGAACGTAGAACACCGGCGCAGCCCAGGCGGACTGCATGTTCATGGTATTCGCGCCGATCGCCTGCCCGGCCACGATTCCATCGCCGGTGTTGCTGGTCACCCCGCCCGAAAGCCGGGTGCTGGGATAAAGCGGCGCGTGCGTTTCGCGCATCAGCTGATTTTTGTCGAACCCGCCGGCGGCCAGTACCACGCCCTTGCGCGCAGCAATGCGAAACGGCTTGCCATCGCGAGTAACTACGATCCCCGTCACGCGACCATCGGCATCGCGCACGACGGACTGCATCGGCGTGGACAGCCACAACGGCACGCCTGCTTCCTTCAGCGCGAGCCGCAAACCGCCTGTCAGCGCGTTGCCCAGCGTCAACCGCCGATCCTTGCGCGAGGTGAAGCGCAGCGGCCAGTCGAGCCAGTACTTCGCCATGTTGACGACCAGATGGGTGAACCAGCCCTTGGTGCGATAAAGCAGCTCGTACGTTTCGGCGAAGGTCCATTGCAGGTAGCCGAACAGGCTGGCCGCGGGCGAAGGCATGCGCTGGGTCTTCAGGTCATCGCCCAGCAGCTTGCCGTCGAACAGTTCGGGCAGGTGCGTCCGGAAACCGGTGGTCGATCCGCCCGGGTTTTCCGCGTGGTAATCGGGATAAGGCTGCGCGGTATAGACCACCTGTGTGTTGGCGGTGACCCAGCGCAGCATGGCGGCAGCATTATCGACATAGGCGCGGATATTTTCATCCGGGACGTTGTCGGCCGACAAGGCGCGGACATAGCGGAACGCGTCGTCGAGGTTGTCCTCGAAACCCGCCGCCTTCGCCTGATCGCTGCCCGGAATCCAGATGCCCCCGCCCGAGGTTGCGCTGGTGCCGCCCCACAACTTGTCCTTTTCGACGATCAGTACATCGGCATGGTTGCGGGCCGCCACCAGGGCCGACAACATGCCCCCCGCGCCCGATCCCACGACCACCACGTCGACCGTCTTGTCCCAGTTGTCGCTCATTTTCGTCCTGCTCCGGGATCCGGTGTGGCCAAGAAGGCCACAAACAGGAATCCCCTCTCCCAAATTTCAACGCAAGTTGCGGCCACACTTGCCACAATGTCAACTCCATGCGTAATATGAAGAGAAATATTTTACGAACAATGCGGGAGTGTGACGTGACAGCAGAGACCGGCGGATTGCAGGGCAAGGTAGCGCTGATTACCGGCGCCGGGCAAGGCATCGGACAGGGCGTGGCGCTGGCGATGGCCACCGCCGGAGCCGCCGTGGTCGTGGCCGGACGCACCGTGGAAAAGGTTGAAGAGACGGCGCGGCTGGTCACCGAACGGGGCGGCCGGGCCTTGCCGCTGGCTTGCAACGTCAAGTCGGCACAGGAACTGGCCGATGCGATCGACCGCACCGTGGCCGAATTCGGCGGGCTGGACGTGTTGGTCAACAATGCGCAGGAAGTGCCGTTGGGCAAGCTGGAGGACGTGACAGACGAGGCGTTCCTTGCCGGATTCGAATCCGGCCCGCTGGCAACCCTGCGCCTGATGAAGCTGGCCCGCCCGCATCTGGCCGCCCGCGGGGGCGGCACGATCTTCAACTTCTGCTCATCGGCCGGGATCCGCTGGGACATGACCGGCTATGGCGCCTATGCCGCGGTCAAGCAGGCGATCCGGTCGCTCACGCGTGCGGCCGCTGCCGAATGGGGCCAGGACGGCATTCGCGTGCTGACCATCGCCCCGCACGCCGAATCGCCGGGCCTGAAGTGGTGGGTCGAAAACAATCCCGAAGAGGCCGAGGCATTTTTCCGCACGATCCCGCTGCGCCGGATCGGCCGGCTGGAAGAAGACATCGGCCGCGCGCTGGTGGCCCTGTGCGGGCAGGACCTTTCCTATCTGACCGGCGCGACCATCCCGCTCGACGGCGGGCAGGCAAACTTCGACTGATCGGGAAGGACGTTTCATGGAAAAGGTCGTTGCAGCGCTGTGGGCGCAGGCAGGAGAAAGACGCGCGGAATTCGGCGCTCGGTTGGTACGAAACCTGCCCGGCGCGTTGGCGCAGGTGGGCGCGCAGGCCATCAGGATCAACGTACGCGACGCGGCGGTTGAGCCCGCCGATGCGCTGGTACAGCAGTGGCAGGCGCCGCAACAAGACGCCGTGGTCCAGTTCTGGATGCCGTCGGCAAATGCGCGCTTTCGCGGCCCCGTCGATGCCGTTCTGGCGGAGGCCAGCAGCCGTTTTCATGCCTGGCTAGTGTGCGAATCCACGATCATCGCCAATACCACGCATGTCATTACGCAAGGTCGGCTGACGGGCGGCTGGAGCCAGGCAAGCTTCATCTCGTTCCGCCCCGACCTGACCCGCGAAGCCGCAATTGCGCACTGGCACAGCCACCACACGCGCGTTGCGATCGAAACGCAGGCGAACTTCGAATACGTGCAGAACCTGATCGTCCGCCCATTGACCGAGGACGCGCCCACCTATGACGCGTTCGTCGAGGAATGCTTCCCGGCCGAAGCCATGACCGTACCAGAGGCGTTCTTCGATGCGGAGGGCGACCCGGCGAAGTTCGCGGCCAACACCGCCGCCATGATGGAAAGCTGCGCCGGATTCATCGACTTCAGCCGCATCGACATCATCCCCACAACCCAGTTCGATTTTGCCGCAAAGGCATGACAGGCCAACCAGCGTGACAGACCTGACCCCCACCGTACTGCAATCCGCCGTCGTTACGGGCGGCCGTGCCGAACTGCTGGAATGGCGCTGGCCCGAGATCATCGACTTCGTCCGTTCCGAAGATGAACTGATGATCGAAATGTCGCTGCCACCGACGGCCGGCGACGGGTCGGTCTGCTTGCCGGACATCGCCCCCGACAAGCGCTGCATTCTGGGAACGCTGTTCGTGCGCTGGCCGGGGCTGGCGCTGCACGGCCGCTGTGACGGCGGCCACATTCGCGTTGTGCGCTGCGTGATCGCGGCTGACAAGGCGCGGGCATTGATCGCGCAACGCCCCGAACCGGGCATCGATTTCCTGCAATCCCTGCTGACGATCCGCAGCGACGCGTTGCGTAGCATGATGCGATTGCTGCACCGCGAACTCACCAATCCGTCGGATCGATCCGACGCAGCGATCGCCGCACTGGTTGACCTGATCACGGTGGAACTCGCCAGACTGGTCGCGCGCGAGCCGGAAGATGTCCCGCAGGGCCGACTTGCCGCCTGGCAATTCCGCAAGATCCGCGCGCGGCTGGCGCAGGGCGGTACTGCACCCACGGTGGCCGAGTTGGCCGCGCTGTGCGGCATCAGCCCGCGCCACCTGCACAGACAGTTCCTGGCACTGACGGGAAAGACCGTGGCCGATTACATCGAGGCGGCCCGGATCGAGGAAGCAAAGCGTCTGCTGGCGTTGCGCGAACGCCCGATCAAGGCCGTGGCGCTTGCCTGCGGCTTTGCCCATGCGAACAGCTTTGCCCGCGCGTTCCGCCGGTCCACCGGGATCAGCCCGCAGTCGTTTCGCCAACGCGCCATGCCGGCGGTCACTGCGGCACCAGCCTGACCGGTGCACATTTCGAGCCATGCCGTGTCATCAGGTGATCCATTTGCCATCGTCGAACGTGACGGGGCCGACCGTCGGACATAGCTTCGGCCCCATGCGGACTCCTCGTGAAAGCGGAGCCGGAAACGGGAGATATGTCGATGGCAAGTGCAGCGCTGCCGTTGCTCGATGGCGCCAGTCCGGTGATCGGGCATATCGCCGAATTTTTTCGCGATCCCGTATCCCTGCTCAAGCGTGGCTATCGCAGCCGCGGCCGCCTGTTCGCGCTGAACATGATGGGCCGCCGTATGAACGTGATGCTCGGCCCGGAACACAATCGCTTCTTCTTCGAAGAAACTGACAAGCTGCTATCGATCCGGGAATCGATGCCCTTCTTCCTCAAGATGTTTTCGCCGGACTTCTACTCGTTCGCGGAAATGGAAGAATACCTGCGCCAGCGCGCGATCATCATGCCCCGGTTCAAGGCGGCGTCGATGAAGCAGTACGTACCGGTGATGGCCGAGGAATCGCTCAATCTGGTCAAGCGACTGGGCGATGAAGGCACATTCGACCTGATCCCGACACTGGGACCGGTGGTGATGGACATTGCCGCCCACAGCTTCATGGGACGCGAGTTCCACGAAAGGCTGGGCCACCAGTTCTTCGACCTGTTCCGCGAATTTTCGGGCGGCATGGAATTCGTGCTGCCGCTGTGGCTGCCCACGCCGAAAATGATCCGCAGCCAGCGCGCCAAGAAGAAGCTCCACGCGATCCTGCAATCGTGGATCGACAAGCGCCGCGCCGCACCGCTTGATCCGCCAGATTTTTTCCAGACGATGATCGAGACGAAGTATCCCGACGGCCGGCCCGTGGCGGACGAGATCATCCGCCACCTGATCCTGCTGCTGGTGTGGGCGGGGCATGAAACAACGGCTGGGCAAGTCAGCTGGGCGCTGGCCGACCTGATCCAGAACCCGGCCTACATGAACGTGATCCGGGGCGAACTTGCTACGGTGATGGGCGGCAGCGACGGCCACGACTTCAGCTGGGAACAGGCCGTGGCGATGGAAAAGATGGACCTCGCTTTGCGCGAGACGGAACGGCTGCATCCCGTGGCTTTCATCCTCAGCCGCAAGGCCACCGCCGATATCGAACGCGACGGCTATCACATCCGCAAGGGCGATTTCGTGCTGCTGGCGCCTTCGGTCAGCCATCGCATGGAGGAGACATTCCACCATCCGGATGCCTACGATCCCGAACGCTTCAACCCGGCCAACCCGGATGCGCAGATCGAAAGCAATTCGCTGATCGGATTTGGCGGCGGGGTGCACCGTTGCGCGGGCGTCAACTTTGCCCGGATGGAGATGAAAGTGCTGCTGGCCGTGCTGATCCAGCATTACGACATGGAACTGCTGGACGAGGTTCGGCCGATCGCCGGCGCAGGTACCTATTGGCCCGCCCAGCCTTGCCGCGTTCGCTACAGGAAGCGCAAGCTGGACGGTGGCGCAGGAGCCGACACTGGCGCGCTGGCACGCGCCGCCGGTTGCCCTGCCCACGCCCAAACCGGCGCCTGAGCAAGGAGCGCGCCCGATGGCCAAGGTCACCTATATCCAGCCGGACGGCTCCAGCCGCACCTGCGTCAACTTCGAGGGCATGACGCTGATGCACCTTGCGGTCGGCAATCTGGTCGACGGCATCGATGCGCTGTGCGGCGGAATGATGCAATGCGCCACCTGCCATTGCTATATCGCGCCCGAATGGCTTGACCGCGTGGGCCCTGCTCCCGACGCGGAGCGCGCGATGCTGGAGGCAATCGACGGCGTGGAAATCCGCCCCAACAGCCGCCTCTCCTGTCAGGTGCAACTGGGCGAGGAGCTGGACGGGCTGGTGGTGCAAATCCCGCCCGACCAGCCCGGGATCTGACCGCGCGCCAACACGGGCCCCATCACCCGTGCCGGCCACACAGTCCTTCAGATCGCGGTAGCTCCGCCGTCGATCAGCAATGGCACCCCGGTGATGAAGCTGGCCGCGTCCGAACAGAGCCAGACCACCGCCTCGGCGATTTCCTCGGGCTGGCCCATGCGGCCCATCGGCGTCATCGCCTCGATCATCTGGCGCACCTTGGGATCGGCGGCGGCCTGCGCACTCATCGCCGTGTCGATCACGCCAGGGCACACCGCGTTCACGCGGATGCCCGCCGCGGCCCAGCGCAACGCGCCATGGCGCGTCAGGCCCACAACACCGTGCTTGCCCGCCGTATAGGCAGGCTGCGCGGGGTTGCCGACCACTCCATTCATCGAAGCCGTGTTCACGATCGCGCCGCCGCCCGTCTTCAGCATGGCTTCGGATTCCTCGCGCATGCACATCATCACACCGGTCAGGTTCACGGCAATGCTGCGCGCCCAGACATCGTCTTCGTATTCATTGGCGAGGATGGAGTTCACCCCGGCATTGTTGAACGCATAGTCGAGCCGGCCAAATGTTTCGACCGCGGCGGCTACCATCGCCTTGACATCGTCTGCCTTGCTCACATCGCAAGGCTGCCATGCCGCCTTGCCGCGCCCGCCAGCCTCGATCAGGGCAACGGTCTCGCGCCCGCCGGCCTCGCTCACGTCGCAGACCAGCACGCTCGCGCCTGACCGGGCAAAAGCCAGCGCGGCCGCCCGCCCGATGCCGCCGGCCGCGCCGGTAACGAGCGCCACTTTGCCATCCATCCCGTAATCGATCATGTTTTACCCTCTCGGCAGTTCAAATTATTGCATTACGTAATTTCTTACGTATCATACAGCGCAAATCAAGGTATTTACCTGACCTTGAAAGAGGATTGCGAATCTTGAGCCTGATTTTTGAAGCCACCCGCCTTGGTGCGCTGGAGCTTGCCAACCGCATCGTGATGTCGCCCATGACGCGCGACCGCGCTGGCCCCGGCGACGTGCCGACCGCGCTGATGGTCGAGTACTACCGCCAACGCGCAGGTGCCGGGCTTATCGTGACCGAAGGCACCCAACCCAGCCGCGTTGGCAAGGGATATTGGCGCACGCCCGGCATCCATTCGCAGGAACAGATCGATGGCTGGGCCCGCGTGGCCGAAGCCGTTCATGCCGAGGGCGGCCGCATCGTCATGCAACTGATGCATGTCGGCCGCGTCGCCGTGCTCGACAACCGTGGCTTCGACGCCGACGTCGTCGCACCCAGCGCACTCCCCTGCCCCGACAAGGTGCCCGGGCCCGACGGCGTCCCCACCGCCTGCGCCCAGCCCCGCGCGCTGCATGCCGAGGAGTTGCGCCCGCTTGCAGAGGAATTTGCCCAAGCCGCGCGCAATGCCCGCGCCGCCGGGATCGACGGCGTAGAACTGCACTGCGCCTCCGGCTACCTCATCAACCAGTTCCTCGATCGCGGCAGCAACCGGCGCGACGACGCATTCGGCGGCGACGGCGCGGGCCGCGCCCGTTTCCCGGCCATGGTGACTGCCGCACTGGCCAACGCCATCGGCGCCGATCGCGTGGGCGTGCGCATCTCTCCCGGCAATCCCTACAACGCGATGGACGCCAGCGACCCCGAGGAAACATTCGCGCCGTTCCTGGCCGCGATTGACGACCTTGGCTGCGCCTATCTCCACGTTGCGAACATGAACCTGCCCGATTTCGATACGCTGGGGTTCCTGCGCGCCAACTGGAAAGGCCCCGTCGTCACCAACAACATGCTGACGCTGGAAACGGCGCAGGCGCTGCTGGATGATGGCGCGGCCGAAGCGGTTTCCTTTGGCCGCCCGTTCATCGCCAACCCGGATCTTGTCGCGCGCTTCCGCGCCGGTGCGCCTCTGGCAAAGCCCGACTATACCCTGCTCTATACCGGCGAAGAACGCGGCTATACCGACTATCCGGCGCTGATCGGATAAATCCCGGGTCGACCGGCCGAACAACGAAGGGGCGATGCCGCATCCGGCACCGCCCCTTTCGCTTCAACGATGATGCAAAGGTCGTTCAGGCCGCCTTGCCCTTGGCACCGGGCCGGCGATCCACAGAGACGTGCACACCGTTCACGCGGCTTTGGAAATCACCCGCATTGGCGCGCGGGTTATAGAACTGACGGTACCAGATGCGTCCCTTGTGGAACGGCCCGTCGTCGGGTACCTGCAGAATCGAGATCGCGGCTTCCTTGTACTTCCACAGCTCGAAATCCTGCGCGAAAGCGTCGAGCGCCGTATCCTGATACCCGCGCGCGATGGCAAGACCCGCCTTGTCGGCGCGCGTATCCGAAACCTTCACCGCCAGCGCATACCACACCCGCACCTCGCCATCTTCGACGGGCGTGTTGCAGATCATGATCACGCTGGGATGCTGGCCTTCCATCTTCGACAACAGGATGCTGGGCCCGGTATACCATGTGTCATTTTCCAGCAGGTGGGTGTTATCCACCAGCGTGCGATGGCCGGACCCCAGTCGCTGCATGATCACATGGTCGCGGAATTCGTTTTCGAAATAGACGATGTCCGTGCTGCCATGAACCGGCATGAAGTGGGCAAGGTCGGTCATGTTGTCGAGGATTTCCTGCGGATGGATCGGCAGCGTGCCGAGGTGATCCAGCCGCCAGCGCACCCAGCCCTGCTTCTCGCCATCCCATTCCGCAAAGGCGGGCAGGTCATAGTCCGGATCACCGCCTTCCATGTCGTGCCACATCCAGATGCAGCCCGCCTTTTCGACGACCTTGTGCGATTTCACGCAGGCAGCCTTGGGAATGCCGTGGGTGGAATAGGGAATGTCGTCGCACTGGCCGGCCGCATTATAACGCCAGCCATGCGCCGGGCAGCGCAGCGAATCCCCTTCGACATGCGTACCGTCCTTCACCACATACGACGTGGTGTTGCGCGCCAGATGCACCCGCATGTGTGGGCAATAGGCATCGAGCAGGATCGGTCTGCCGCTCGCCTTGCCACGATAAAGCACCATGTCCTTGCCAAAGAAGCGCACCGCCTGCGGGGTGCTGTTCACCTCATCCGCCACGGCGATCATGAACCATCCACGCGGGAAGGCGAGCGGGCCGAGGCCATAGTCTGCGGTCGTTGCCATGGTATGTTCTCCGGTCAGATGAAGCTGTCGGTGTTGGGCGCGCCCAACATTACCGCGCCAAAGTTGCGCCCCACGGTGTTGGGGTTGTTGGCCACGTGCGTGCGGCCGGTGTGGATGTCGCAAAACGTCCGCGCGATCGGGTTGCCGCGATAGATTCCATCCGCACCCGATAAATAGAACATCCGGCTGATCAGGTCCGCACACCGCCCCGCGATCTGCGCCGACTGGAAGCGGAAGCGCAGCCGCGTTTCCAGATCGGCCTGATCCCCGCGCCGGGCGTGGTCGTTCAGCACGCCAAAATTGCGGAACAGCACCGTCTTCATCTCGTCGATGGCCGATTGCGTTTCGGCAATCACCGTCTGCACGTCTGGATCGCCGGCAATGCTGGTCAGGGTGTTGTTGCTTTTGCGCTTGGCCCCCGTTTCCTTGAACAGATCGAGCGCCCCTTGCAGCGCGCCGATCGACGAGGACGACACCGCGCGTACAAAGACCTGCCCGAACGGCAGTTTATACAGCGGCCCCGGATTGTGCTGCGCGCCGGGATTGGTCGCGGCAAAGCCATCCTTGGACCGGTGCGTGCGATGCACCGGCACGAACGCGTCGTTCACGGTCACGTCATGGCTGCCGGTGCCGCCAAGGCCGATGGTGTTCCAGATCGGCAACACGGTAAAATCCGGGCGCGGGACAAGGAACGTCCAGAAATCGGGCACGCCCGTTTCGGGGTCCTTGACCAGACCGCCCAGAAACGCCCAGTCGCAATGGTCGACACCGCTGGAAAAGCCCCAACGCCCGGAAATCCGGTATCCGCCATCCACCGCAGTCACTTCGGCGCGCGGCATATAGGAGGAGGAGATCAGCGTGGTGGCATCCTCGCCCCACACATCCTCCTGCGCCTGCGGGTGGAACAGCGCCAGCTGCCAGTTGTGCACGGCCACCACGCCCAGCACCCAGGCCGACGACATGCAGCCTTCGGCCACCTTCATCTGCACGGCATAGAACGCCTCAGGGTCCATCTCGTAGCCGCCGTAGCGCGCGGGCTGGAGTATCTTGAAGAATCCGGCTTCCTGGAAATCCCGGATCGTGTCGTCAGGCACCCTGTTCTGCGCGTCGCACTGGCCGGCGCGTTCGCGCAGCACCGGCACCAACGCCTCCGCGCGCGCAACGAGTTGTTCCGCAGTCGGCATCTTGATCGTCTCCATCACAGTCATCACTGCTCTCCCGTCATCAGGCCGCGTCGGCCAGTTGCGCCCGTTCATCGGCGCCAAAGCCCACGCTGAAGTCGTGTCCCCACAGGCTCACCTGCGTGAATTCGAACTCGGTGTGCCGGTCCCAGTCGACCTGCAGCCCGCCAAAGCCGTATTCGAGCGCGAAGCCGCCCGGCGTTGCGACGTAAAAGCTGGTCATGTGGTCGTTGGTGTGTTTGCCCAGCGTTGCCATCAGCCGGGCATCGGCACGCAGCATCCGGTCATACGCGCGCCCCACTTCATCAAGGTTCGGCACTTCGACCATCATGTGCACGCACCCGGCGGGCACCGGCCCTTCGAACAGCGCCAGACTGTGGTGTCGGCCATTGCCGCAGTGCAGGAAATCGATGCGCATCGCCGGGCCGTCCGGCCCCATCGGTCGGTGCACCATGAAGTCCGACACGCCGAGGCCCAACACATCAATCAGGAAATCGCGGCAGGCGTCGATCTGTGGCGCAGGCAGCACAACGTGCCCATAGCCGAGATCGCCCGTCACAAACCCCTTCACCGCCTGCGGAGACACGAACCGGTCGAAGGCAGAAACATAGCCGAACGCCAGTTCGTGCCGATTGCCTGCCGGGTCGGTGAACCACACCATGTCCACAACGTGGCGCAATGCGCGCTCCGCCGGCGTCGAATGGGTAAAGGCCACGTCCTTTTCACCCAGTTCGACCAGCGCGGCTTCGAACGCCCGGCGCGTGCGCAGCTCCCACCCACTGGCGCGGTAGCCATCGCTTTCGCCCTGCTCCACAAAGATACGGCCGGTGCGGTCGTCCATGCGCAGCGCGATGCCGCCCGGAACCTCATGCGCGGAAAACCCGGCGATGTCCTCACCGAACCGAACCCAGCTGGCCGGGTCTGTCGCGGTGACCACGCTATAGCCAAGCGCAGCAACTTCCATGAGCATCCTCCTCTTCCGGCTTGCCGGATCGAGGCTGACTATGTCGATACCCGTACCCGCGATAATTGACGGGAATCAAACGAACCAAATTTTGCGTAGATTAAGTGAAATTTTTCTTCGCATTTAATCACCAAATAAGGGGTGAATAGCAAACTCAAGGCAGACTCTGACAATCCGCGCACGCACCGCCCGGCGGAGCGTCAGGCTCCGGTCGCGCGCAGATCCAGAGCTGATTCGTAGCCGTGCAACATGATCTGCGCGGCCCGGGCAGCCTGCAGCGCAGCCTCGTGAACCGATAGCCGCCGCCCCGTGGCGAACAGACGGCTGCCCTGCAACGCCAGAACCAGCGCCTGCCGCGCCAGCCATCGCGCATCGGATAGCCCGGTCCGCGCACCGATCCAGTCGGCCAGTGGTGCGATCCAGGGCGCCCGCACCGCATCGTGAATCTCGCGCGCCAGCGCCGGTTCACGGCGTGAGGCCGAAATGGCTGCGCGGTGCAATTCCAGCGAGGGCGATCCTGCCAGCGTGGCAATCGCAGCAGCAAGGAACGGCTGGAGCGCAGCCTCCCCCGCATCATCGAGCAACGCGGGCACATCGGCCTGCCGCACCACCTGATCCGCCAGATCGCGCAGCACCGCCCGGAACAACCCATCCTTGCTCGCAAAGTGACGGTATAGCGTGCCCCGCCCCACTTGCGCCGCTGCTCCCAGCGCAGCCAGATTGGTGCCTTCGTACCCCACATCGAGGAACTGCGCCGCGGCAACGTCCAGCAAGCGGCGCACGTGCGGCAGCGGTGATGCAGCGGGCGGTGGCGGGGTCTCGTCCGGGCGCAACCACACGCCTCCATGCGGGTCCAGAGCGGGCAAGCCACCTTCGAACAATGCGGCCACCCGCGCCGCCACCCGGGCGCGCAGCGCGTCCGACAGCGGCGGGAAACCCAGCAGCAAAGCAGGCCCTTCAACCGCCAGCGAACCGAAATCGAGCGCGAAGTCCAAAGGCACCGTCACCCCCGGCCGGCGCACGCGCGCATGCGCCTCCAGCGCGGTGCGCAAGGGCTCCAGTCGCCCCCATTGCGCCAACTGCAGCGTGTGCGCAAAGTCCGGCATGCGGTCGCCCAACCCCGCGATGAGCCAGAGCGGGCTGAGCAGCCCTTCCTCCACCGCCGAATCGCCGATCGCCCGCGCCATGTCGGCAAGCCGTGGCGCGTCACCTGCCCCAAGCGCTGCGGTGCGGGTCGCAAAACGGCCGGCCATTTCGTCCAATGCTGCGCGGAACAAGGCCTGCTTGTCGGGGAAATGGCGGTAGATCGTTTCCTTGCTGACCCCGGCCCGGCGCCCGATCTCGTCGATGCTGACCCCGGCAAATCCGTCTGCCACAAACGCCGCACGCGCTGTTTCCAACAGGTGCACAACCCGCGCGGAGAGCCCCACGCCCTCGCCATCTGCCAATTCGTGCGGTTCGCAGCCGTGTTCCATCGGGCGTCCTATACCATCCCGCGCCCACGATGCACGGCCCGGCTCATATTGCAGCCGGTATGTCATCCGGGCCTTGCGAATAACCGAACGGTTCGATACCGTTCGGACAAAGATCAGCAGAATCAATTGCTGGTCCTCGACAATTCCCATGGGAGATGCCTGATGGACGACGTACCCTATCTCGCGCGGGGCGTGCTGCCGGTGGAGACGCCCAGCAGCGTGCTCGTCTCGTCTTCGAAATACCTGAACAATGCCGCGCTGCGCGATTGGCTCGCCATGATCCTCTTGCGCCGGAATGGCGCGGACAAGCCGCCGCAGTCCGAGATGTGGGAATTTCTGCCCATCCTTGAGAGCCTGCGCGATCACGCCCGCATCGAGCAGATGTTCGAGGACGAACGGCGGGTAAACCCCGCGCTGGATGCGTGGTTCAGCGAAGGGTTCGTCTCCACCTTCACCATCGACGATTTCGCCGGCTATGCGCCGGGCACGCTGGGCGGGATGTTCCACGCCCAGATGACCGGGGGCGGTTACGAAATCCAGATCGTGCCTTTTGCAGAACCAAAGACGCAGCTTGAATTCTTCAACCTGCGATCAGGCCAGACCCACGATTTCGAACACATCCTGTGCGGCGGCGGATTCAACTTCATGGGTGAACTGGTGCCGTACTGGTATCGCCTGACGAACGTGTTCAAGTTCATCCGCAACCCCGAACTGGCCGGCGAACTCAGCGTGCTCTCCATCTTCGGATCGCTGCGCTACACCGTGCGCACCATGCTTCATTACCCGCAGGTCTGGCCCACCGCGGTGGGCTGCATTCAGCGGGGCATCAGGGTGGGGCAGGAAAGCGACGCCTTGTTCCTTGCGAAACTGGAGGACTATTTCCACCTGCCGCTGGAAGAGGCGCGCGTCGCGCTGGGCGTCCGGGGGGCGGTAGACGTCGATACCGAACGCGAGGGCGCCTTCTGGGCCGAACGCGCTCCGCTCGATCCGGTTCTGGAGGCAGCGGAATGAAGGCCGATCTGCTGATCCGGGGTGGCACCATCGTCGATGGCAGCGGCCGTGAACCTTATGTGGGCGACGTGGCGCTGGCTGGCGACCGGGTGATCTTCACCGGCGCATGTTTCCCCGGGGAAATTCTCGACTCCATCGATGCAACCGGCCTTTTCGTCACCCCCGGCTTCGTGGACATCCACACCCATTACGACGGTCAGGCGATCTGGTCCGAGGAACTTTCGCCTTCTTCGTCGCACGGGGTCACCACCGTGGTCGTGGGCAATTGCGGCGTGGGTTTTGCGCCGTGCCGCGCGCAGGACCACGAAGCCCTGATCCGCGTGATGGAGGGGGTAGAGGACATACCCGGCGTGGTCATGGCTGAGGGACTGCCGTGGGACTGGGAAACCTTCCCCGAATATCTGGCCGCGCTGGAGCGGCGCCCGCGCGATATCGATGTCGCCGCGTTGCTGCCGCACAGCCCCTTGCGCGTGTATGCGATGGGCGAACGCGGCGTACGGCGCGAGACTGCCTCGCCCGAAGACCTCGCCCGGATGAAGGCCATCGCGCGTGAAGCGATCGAGGCCGGCGCAATCGGCTTTGCCACCTCCCGCCTGCTGATCCATCGGACCAAGACGGGCGAACAGATCCCCACCTATGCCGCAGACGATGCCGAACTGAAGGCCATTGCAGGAGCGTTGGAAGAAGCCGGCAAGGGCGTGCTGCAAATGGTGCTGGACGTTCCCGCCGCCGCGTGGCCGGAAGAAATTGCGCACCTCGTCGGCCTTGTGGAGAGTTGCGGCCGCCCTGCCACCTTCACGTTCGCCACGTCGAACACCGGCGCACCGGTGTGGGATGCGGCACTGACGGCGGTCGATGCAGCCAATGCCCGGGGACTGAAGATCGCGCCACAGATCCTGCCGCGCCCGGTCGGCATGATCTCGGGCTGGGCACTCTCGACCCATCCGTTCTGCCTGTGCCCCGAGTATGCAAGCATCGCGCACCTGCCGCTTGCCACGCAGCTTGACCGGCTACGCGATCCCGCCTTCCGCGAGAGGCTGATCGCGCAAAAGCCTGCCGAAGGGCACCCGCTGGCCATGATGACCCGCAACTGGGACTGGATGTTCCCGTTCGGCGATCCCCCGCAATACGAACCCGCCGCCGAAACCAGCATCGGCGCGCAGGCCCGCGCGCAGGGCCGCAGCCCGGAAGAGATCGCCTATGACGTGCTGATGGCGCGCGACGGCCAAGGACTAATCCTCAACACGCTCGGCAATTTCCATGAAGGCCGGCTGGATTCGCTGTTGCCGCTGATGCGGCGCGAAGACACGGTGATGGGCCTTGGCGATGGCGGCGCGCACTATGGTGCGATTTGCGACGCCAGTTACCCCAGCTTCCTGCTGACCTACTGGGTGCGCGATCGCGAAGGGGAACGGCTGACGCTGGCAGAGGCGGTACGCGCGTTGTCGGCCAAGCCGGCGCGGGTCATGGGGCTGGAGGATCGCGGCCTTCTTGCGCCCGGCTACAAGGCGGACATCAACGTGATCGACATGGCCGCGCTGGCGCTCCACGCGCCGATCATCCGGCACGATTTGCCGGGCGGCGGGCGAAGGCTGGACCAGGGCGCGACCGGCTATGTCGCCACGATCTGCAACGGCGCGGTGATCCGCCGCAACGACCGGCCCACCGGGGCAAGGCCGGGCCGCGTGGTGCGGGGCGGGCAACCTGCCCCGCGCGAACACGCGCTGCCTTGATGCACGATGCCGGCCCTGCCACGGGGCGGGGCCGGCAGCCGGCTCAACCGCGCACGAAACCCTTGTAGCCCTCGTTCACGGCGGCGGTGCACAGGCTCGCATAACGCGGGAAGCCCCCGATATAGATCATGAAGCCACCCTTCTTGCCCTCGATATTCTTGGCATTGTACCAGGACTCGGCTTCCTTGTGGACGGTGGCCTGCGAAACCATGTCCACCTCGGCCGCCCACGATTGCTCGGCTTCCTCGGTCGCATCGATACGGGTGAAGCCATCGCGGTCCATCTCGGCGATGACGCCTGCGGTCCAGTTCACCTGCCATTCGCCGCTGGTGATCATCTGCGCCTGCGCTGCCGGCGTCATTGGCCCATGGATCATGAACAGGTTGGGGAATCCCGCCACCATCGCGCCAAGGTAGGTCGTCGGCCCATCTGCCCATTTGTCCGCCATCTTGCGATGGTTCAGTCCTTCGATGTCGATCCGGCTCATCGACCCTGTCACCGCGTCGAATCCCGTCGCGGTCACGATGGCATCCAGTTCATGCTCCGCCCCGGATTTCGTGCGCAAGCCCTTGGCCGTGTAGGCCACGATCGGGTCCGTCTTCACGTCAACCAGCGTCACGTTGTCGCGGTTGAACATCTCGAAATACCCGTTGCCGATGCACAGCCGCTTGCCACCGATCGGATAGGTCTTCGGGCACAGCATTTCCGCCGTCGCCGGGTCCTTCACGATCGCGCGGATCTTGTTCCGGACGAATTCGCTCACGATCTCGTTCGCGGCGCGGTCGGTCATCACATCGCTGAAACAGACCAGAAGCTGGAAGGCGCTTTGCGAATTCCAAGCCTTTTCCAGAATTTCCGCGCGCTGTTCGGGCGTGCAATCATGCGCCGAGAACTTGGGATAATCCACCAGCGAGACGCCATAGGTATCCAGCATCCGTTCGCGCCGCGCGGGATAGTTGTCCTTCCAGTCCTTTTCAAAGGCGGGATCGAGCGGCTTGTTGCCCGAAGGCATGCAGAACGCGGGCGTGCGCTGGAACACGGTCAGGTGATCGGCTTGCGCGGCGATGATCGGCATTGCCTGAATGCCGGTGGACCCGGTGCCGATGAACCCCACCCGCTTGCCGGTGAAGTCCACACCTTCGCGCGGCCAGTCCGCCGTGTGATAGATCGGGCCGTTGAACAGTTCGCGCCCCGGCCATGGCGGAGAATTGGGCACCGACAGCGCGCCCGTGGCCGCGATCACATAGCGGCAGACCACATGGTCGCCTTTGGCAGTGCGGACATGCCAGCGGTCGGTTTCCGCGTCGAAGCGCAGGCTTTCCACCGCGTTGGACAAACGGATGGATTCGCGCAGGCCAAAGCGGTCGGCAACATGGTTGGCATACCGTTCAAGGTCGGGCTGCGCCGAAAAATGTTCGGGCCAGTGCCATTCCTGCTGGAGTTCGTCATCGAAGCCATAAGAGTATTCCACACTCTGGATATCCACGCGCGCGCCGGGGTAGCGGTTCCAGTACCAAGTACCGCCCACGCCATCGCCCGCCTCGAAGCACACGACCTTGTGCTCGTTGCGCAGTCGCCAGATCGCGTAAAGGCCGGAAAAGCCCGCCCCGATCACGACAATGTCCGCTTCTTCCGTTGCTGCCTTGTCCATCACCCGTCCCATCGTAAACCCTTGATCTTGCGAGAACTCAGGCCGCCGGCGGCTCGGCCAGCGCGACCACGGTCACGCTGCCGTCCTCGCCCACCTGCTCGGTCAGCATCGACGTGACTCGGCTGGTCGTGTCGACGATCCACCAGCGACCGTCCTGGCGGCGGTAGACATCCTCGTATTCCACGGCGAGGCGGACGATCTGGCGCGGGCCGGTCAGGATCGTGCGGAAATTGAGCGACCATTTGCCCGTGGCAGAGTCGGCGCCGCTCAGCGCGATTTCCGAGTTCGTGGCGTGGTGGATGTCATAGACCCCGGGCTGGCAGCCCATCTGGCGGAATATCTCGACAAAGGCGTCACGGTCGTTGAACTCGGGGAAATTCTGGTAGGCGATGCGGATTGCGCCCGGCGCAAAGCAATCGCGCACGACATCGGGCTGCTTGAGATCGCACGCGCGCAGATAGCGGGCCTTGAGCTCGCGGATCGCCTCCTTGTCCTCAAGAGCGGCAAGGCGGGCGGCAATATCGTCCAGGCTGATGGTCATTGTCTGTCTCCCAATGGCTGTCCCGCAGCCGATTTTCAGTGAATTGGCGCCGCCTATTCGGTGGCCCGCACTTTCACGCGGGGCGCATCCTGGCCCCGGCGCATTGTCTCAAGGAATTTTTCGAGCGGCGCCGGTTCCGCCACCGGCCCGCCGGGATCGCCATCGCGCGCCCAGAATTCGTCGAAGCTGGGAAACAGCTTGTGAAAGTTGCCTTCGGCCCACTCGGTGCCGGGCCAGCGCATCTTGTTCGGCCCGACCGGCGGCTTGTTGAGGTCGGTGGCGTACCAGTAAAGCGGCAGGCGCCGCGCAAAGAACCAGCGGCCATCCACGCGGACGTAGTTGTCCACGTACATCATCTGCATGATCACCCATTCGTCCGCGCCGCCGGGCACCGGGGTTTCATGCTCGTTCTTGGAATAGACAACCCCGTGCGCATGGTCGGCATCATCGAATTCGATCACGTGGCCGCCGATGTGATGCGATGTGCCGGTAAACGGCGTGCGCAAGGTGCGGTCCATGTACGCGCGCAACGCCTCCCGCCCGGAAGCGCCCTTGCCCACGCGCACATCGGGTTCGAACAGCGAAACCATGGCCTCCATGTCGCGCATGTCGAGCGCCAGTGCATATTTGGCGGGCAATTGGCGAATGGCATCAAGCGATTCCAGCCGGTCGATCCGCCGCAACAGCTCGGCATCGGTCATCAGGCGGTCCTTTTCAGTAAACGGCAGCGGGATTCTTGGGCCGTGGACTGCCCAGCATCTCGCGATACGAAGGGCGCTCCCTGCCCCGGTCGGTCACGCCCAGTTCACGCGCGATCTCGGCCCCGATCAAGGTCTGGCCGGAGAGATCGTCACGGTTCGGCGCGCGGTCGATGGCGTCGATGATGTGCGCGGTGAATTCCGGATTTTCCGCGGTCTCGATAAAGCCTTCGTACTGTTCCGGATTGGTGTCGCGCGCGATGGCCGACCGTTCGGTCACCAGCGGCCCCATCCAGATCGAGACGGCGATCACCCCGGTCCCGCGCAGGTCATGCTCCATGTCGTGCGCGAACTTGTCGAGGCCCGCCTTCTGCGCGCCATAGGCCGGCCCATGCATGTAGCACGATCCACCGAACGACGATCCGAACGCGATCACGCCGTGGCCCTGCTTCACCATCATCCGCGCCGCGTGCCAGCTGGCAACATAGGCCGAACGCAGCCCGACATCGAGGATGTCCACCGCGCCAAGATCCTTTTCCCAGAAAGGCTTTTTCTCGATCAGTTGCGGGTGGATGTAGGTGGCATTGTTGACCAGCATGTCGAGGTGACCCTGTTCGCGCGCGATGCGATCAAACAGTGCGGCCACTTCCTCATCATTGGCATGATCGCACACCACGGCAATGCCAGTCCCGCCGGCGGCGGTCACTTCGGCGGCGGTTTCGCCCACCGTGCCCGGCAGCACCGATCCATCCCAGCCCTTGGCCTCACCCGGCGCAATCGTCCGTCCGGTGACATAGACCGTATAGCCCAGTTCGCCGAACCCGCGCGCGATACCGCGCCCGGCCCCACGACTGGCCCCGGTGACCAACGCCACCCTGCCCCGGCTTGCGCCTTGCTGTGCCATGCCTGCTCCCATCGATTCGACGCAACACGCCGTTGCGGCCTGCGTTACTACGCATTTTGCGAATTTCAATGATTACAATAATTCGCATTCAAGCGCAATTATCGACATTAGGTCAAATTTTGCGCATTCCATGACCACGGCGCCCGTGGTGGAACCGCGGCTGTGGCGGGGGATACGATCCGCCCGCCAACCCTGCCTTGCGCCATCATCGCAAGGCCCCGCTGCACGCCGCCATCAATCCTTGGTGAATTCCCGCGCCATGTCGGACAGTACGGGCGCTTCCTGCCCCTGGAAGAAGGCGATGCGGCCGTCGATGATCTGTTTGCTCATCTCGGGCTGGCTGTGAACCCAGAACTTGTTCTGCGCCATCTGTTCAAGGAACAGCCTGCACCCTTCGTCGAGGTCCATGCCATGATCGCGCATCATCTCGAACATACGGCGGCGATGGCTCTGGGCGTTGCCGGGTTCCACGCCGGCAACGTCGGCGCCGCCGCCAGCATTGAAGATATTGGTCTTCATCATACCCGGGATGATCGACGAAACGTGGATCTGCGGCGCCTTCAACTCCATTTCGAGATAGAGGCACTCGCTGAACGCCTGCACCGCATGCTTGGTCACGGTGTAGGCGGTCTGCGCCGGCATCATCCCAAAGGCACCGACCGAGGACAGATTGCCGATCCACGCCTCCTTGCCGCTTTCGATCATGCGCGGCGCAAAGGCGCGCACCCCGTGGATGACCCCGTGGACGTTGATGTTCAGCGTCGCTTCCCAGCGCGCGATCGGCACTTCCCAGGTGAAGCCGACGGTCTCGATCCCCGCGTTGTTGATCAGCAGCCGGACCTCGCCATGCCGGCCGAACACCAGATCGGCCAGCCGGTCGAGTTCCTCGGGCCGGGAAACGTCGACGCGCGCCGCCTCCGCCTTGCCCCCCGCCGCCACGATCTGGTCCACGGTGGCTTGCGCGGCAGCCTCGTTCACGTCGGCCACCACCACGGTCATGCCCAGCACGCCAGCGCGACGCGCCAGCCCGGCGCCGATACCCGATCCGGCACCGGTAACAACGGCCACGCCGCCCCCAAAAACGTCCGCATCCCGTGCCATGATCTACATTCCCTTGTTGCTTATCGTTTGAAGAGCCGTGCCGCAGGGAACGCACGGGCCGGCAGCGCCGCATGGCGCGCCCGAACCCGAATATCCCCCCGCACCCGAGCCTGTGGCGCGCGGCCCAGGCGTGATCCAGAATTCACTATGGGCATGATCGGCCGCAAGACCGATTCAATCGCCTGCCCTGATCGCATGCTGTCCCGTCCGGCGCATAACCCGTTCGGGTCATGCCGCGCGGGTCGCCGGGGCATAACCTTCGGGCAAGGGACCGCATGAACGGCCCGTCCGGGAGAAGCAGAGCGATGAAATTCTCGATCATCTATGAAGCCCAGATGGTGGACACGAGCCGCGCCAACGAACAGGCGGTGTTCCTCCAGATCGTGGAGCAGGCCAAGTATGCCGAGCAGATGGGGTTCGATTGCATCTGGTGCGTCGAACACACCGCGCTCACCCAATATGCGCACATGTCCGCACCCGAAACCGTGCTGGCCTTCATCGCCGGCGCCACCAGCCGCATTCATGTGGGCCATGGCGTCGTGTGTCTGCCGCCCGCGATGAATCACCCGGTCAAGGTGGCCGAACGCATCGCCACGCTGGACATCCTGTCGCAGGGCCGGCTCCACTTTGGCGTGGGCAAGGGCGGGACGCAGCAGGAAGCGGGCACCTTCGGCTATGACCTGAACACCCTGCAACCGATGATCGATGAATCGATGTACCTGATCCCCAAGATCATGGTGCAGGACGAGATCGAGCACGATGGCGAATACATCAAGATTCCTCGCCGGCCGATCCATCCCAAGCCCTACCAAGACCCGCACCCGCCGATGTACATGGCCTGCACGCGCGAGAACACGCTGCTGGCGGCCGGGCAGCGCGGCATTGGCGCGCTGGTGCTGGGCTTCTCCGGCCCCGAGGAAATCGCCAAGAAGAACGCGATCTATCGCGAGGCCTTCCGCACCCGCAAGGCAGAGGATCAGGTGGGTTTCCGCCCGACCGAACACCTTGCCGCGCTCTGCGCCGCGACCGTGCTGGAAGACCGCGAGGAAGCGCGCAAGATCGGCCTGCGCGGTCAACGCTTCTTCGCCGAATCCATCGCTTACTGGTATCAGGGCGGCCCCAAGCCGACGGTCGACGAAAACCTCACCGCCGAACAGCAGGCCGCCATCCTTGAACAGGAAAAGCAGGCCACCGTCGCGTACCTTTCGGAAGAGGCGATCCCGATCGGCGACGAGCACCTGTCCAACTATACCGTGGCGCAGGATGCCTATGGCACGCCGGACGACTGCATCCGCTATGTCCAGCGGCTCATCGACGCCGGCGCGGACGAGATCCTCTTCATGTTCCAGATGGGCGGCATCCCGCACGCGGTGATCATGGAGACGATCCGCAACATCGGCGAAAAGGTCATTCCCCATTTCCGGGCGCAGGCTGCGGCTGCGCAACGCGACACCGTTCCCGCCTGACACGCAGGCGCGCCTTGCACGGCGCGTTGCCTATGCCGGCCGTGACCGATAATCACGACGGCATGGGCAACGCGATCGATCCGGAAATTTCAGATCTCCTCGCCCGGCTTTATGCCGGGATCGATGGACCGCAGCCGTGGCAGGCGTTCCTCGAAGCGCTGGCGCGCTGGATGGAATCGACCTACGCCACGCTGATCATCACGGCGCCCGGCCAAAGCCAGCCCGGCACTTTTGTCACCCCCGGCGCGGACCCGCAATTCCACGACGACTACATCACCAGCTTTTTTGCGGATGATGCCTTCCGCGATCTGCCCGAGGGGCAGGTAACGTCGCTCGCGCAGTTCCTCTCCACCCGGCCCAACGCCCTGCTTCCCGGCTATCGTGAATACCTGAAGCTGTCGGGCGGCGAACAGGTGCTGGGCGTGGACTTGCGCTTCGGCGCAGGAAAGCGCGGCCAGTTCGAGGCCCGCTTCCGCCTCAGCCGCGACCAAAGCCTGCCCGATTTCACCGCGACCGACCGCACCCGGCTGCAAGCGCTTGTGCCGCACCTGCGCATAGCGGTGGGGCTGTTCGAAAAGTTGCAGTTCGCCGGCGCGCAGCACGGCGTGTTTCATTCCACCGCGCAAGGGCTGGGGCTGGCGCTGGTGGTGCTTGACCGCGCGCGGCGCATCGTCAGCACAAACGCACTGGCCGAACGCTTCCTCCACGAAGGCGAAGGCGTCCTGCGGCACGGCGACGAGATCGCCTTTACCGCCACCGCCAACCGCCGCATCGTGGACGAGCTGCTGAGCGCAAGCCCTGCCGCCCCTACTGGCGCGCTCGATACCGTAGCCTCCGTCACCCGGTTCCGCATCGAACGCCCGGTACACGGCGATCTGGTCGCGACCGCACGCCCGCTCGATCTGCCGGCGATCCATTCGGGTACAGGCGCGCTGGCATTGTTCCTTGCCCGGCCTGCGGAAAAATCCGCGCCCGATCCGCAAGTCCTGCGCGACGTGCTCGGCCTGACGATGGCCGAGGCGCGGCTTACCAGCGTGCTCAACCGAGGCCTGACGCTGGTCGAGGCCGCGCGGGAACTGGGCATCGCGCACAACACCGCCAAGGTGCAGCTGCGCTCGGTCTTCGCGAAAACGGGCGTGCATCGTCAGGCCCAGCTTGTGGCCCTGCTTGCCACGCTTTCAGGCTGAACAACGCTTCTATCGTGCCTTTTATGGCGACAAGGCCACCGCCGTCCAAAGGACGCCGGTGGCCTGGCCAAATCGCGCGCGATTCCGTCGGTCAGGCGGCGATCGCATAGTCTTGCAGCTTTGGCGCCTTCATCGCGTCCACAAAGGCGTCGTAGCTCCACGGCCAGCTCGCCGGAACGCCCGTGGCATCGAGATACCAGCTCTGGCAGCCCGACCCGAAGATCGTCTTCTTGGCCGCCGCGATCCGGCGCTCCTCGTAATCGGCGTGCGCGGTCGCGGTGGGCGTTACCGCCCGCCCCTTGCCCGTGCGCAGCAAGTCCAGCAACTGCTCGATATAGCCCCACTGGTTTTCGGCGATGTCGATAAGCGAGAAGTTGCCCACGGGGCCGGTAGGACCGTTGAGCATGAAGAAGTTGGGGAAGCCCGGCACCGTCACCGCATAATAGGCGGTCGGACGCGTGGCCCAGGCAGCATCGAGCGTCTGCCCGCCCTCACCCGTCACGCCGGCCGGGCGAATGAAGCGGTCTGCGTAGAAACCCGTCGCCAGGATCAGCGTGTCCAGTTCATGCAACGTGCCATCGGCCATGCGGACGCCGGTCGGCTCGATCCGATCGATCTTGCCGGTTTCGACGTATACCGCCGGATGCTGCACTTCCTCGTAATAGCACCACGAATAGATCAGCCGCTTGCACGCGGCGCGATAGTTCGGCCGCAGCTTTTCCTTCAGTTCGGGATCGCGGATCGATTCCTCGAAGTGCTGGCGGCACACGTCCTCGATCGCCTTCATCTCGGGCCCATCGATATCGGTGATCCCGTTGGTGAAGCGCCGCACGGCACCGATGTATTCGTCGCTGTAGCGGATGGCGTCGATCAGCTCGGGATCGGCGCGAAACGCCGCGCGGTCTTCCTCGGAATAGGGGAAGTAGGGCACCGGCATCACCCACTGCGGGCTGCGCTGGAAATGCACCAGTTTGTCGACGCGCTTATTGATCGCGGTCACGATCTGGATGCCGGTGGACCCGTTCCCGATCAGCCCGACGCGCTTGCCGTCAATCGGCGTATCCTCACGCCACCGGGCGGAATGCACGGCGGTGCCGGCAAAGCTGTCCAGCCCCGCGATGTCGGGCATCTTCGGGTGATGCAGCACGCCGGATGCCGCCACGACCACGTCGGCCACCAGCTTTTCGCCGCTGGCCACCGTCACGGTCCACTGCCGCGCAGCCTCGTCCCAATCCAGCGCGGTCACCTCGGTGTTGAAGCGGATATGGGGCCGCACGCCGTATTTGTCGGTCACCATCTCGAAGTAGGCCTGAATCTCGTCACCCGTGGCGTAATAGGCCTTCCATTCGGCGTAAGGCTCGAACGAATAGGTATAGGCATGCGCGGGCACGTCGCAGGTCAGCCCCGGATAGCGGTTCTCGCGCCAGGTACCGCCGATCCGCGCCGCCTTTTCCAGCACCACGAAATCCTCGCCGCGCTCCTTCAGCTTGATCGCGGCCAGGATGCCCGCCATCCCGGCGCCAACCACCACGGCCTTCAGCTTGCGCGGCGTGCCGCCGTTCGTCTCGTTCATCGTCAATCCTCGTCCCATCGTTGTTCGCGATGAAACCTGTGTGGGGCTGGACCTGCCCCGGCACATCACCCGGTGGGGTTATGACGGTTAGTTCAGCAAAGCCCCGCCATTCACATGCAGCACTTGTCCGTTGATCCAGCGCCCGTCCTCGGACAGCAGCATCGCCACCATACCCGCGATATCCTCGGCCGTGCCCAGCCGGGTGCTGCGCGTTTCCGCAATGCAGTGGTCGATCCAGTCCGGCGGCACCTGCCCGCCCGCGATCATCTCGGGCGTCATCACAAAGCCGGGCGCCACGGCATTCGCGGTGATCCCCTGCTTGCCCCAGCGGCTGGCCACGTGCCGCATCAACGCGTTCAACCCGCTTTTCGACATCGCATAGCAGGGCCGCTCCGGCTCGCCCGAAGCACATGCGCCCGAACTCGTATAAACCAGCGCGCCCGCACCCGCCGCCAGCAGGTGCGGCAGCGCGGCGCGCGTACACAGCAGATGCCCGCGAAGGTTCACCGCAATCGTCCGGTCGAAAACCGCCATGTCCACCGAAAGCGCGTCGCTGTCGGCAAAGATCGTGCGCAGGTCGGCCGCGTTGACATGCACCCCGTCCAGCCGGCCCAGCCGCGCCACGGCCCCGTCAAAGGCCGCATTGACCGAAAGCTCGTCGGTGATGTCCACGCCCACGGCAAAGGCTTCGTGCCCGGCCGCCGTCATGCGCGCGGCCAGCGCTTCGCCCGCGGTCAGGTTGATATCCGCGATGCAGACCCGCGCCCCTTCGCCGCACAGCCGCTCCACGGTGGCCGCGCCGATGCCCGTTCCCGCACCAACCACCATGACGGCCTTGCCCGCCAGCCGCGTATCGTGAACACCCATGCCCATCATCCCTCCCATGCGCCGCTCCTTTCCATACTGGAAAAGGGACTTGGCTTATCGCCCTTGAATATCGTAGTATCTGCATCGACTAACTACGCAATGACAAGGCTTAATGCCGGACGGAGAGGATAAATGCGGTTTTCAAGCCCCCTTTTGGCGACACCAAGGTGATTCCAGGCATCGCGGCGGCCCCGGCTTGCAAAGGCCATAACCGCCGCGCCGTGTACCGACTTTCCCGCCCGACACACCGCCGTCCAACCCGGTCGCGAACCCGCTGAGCACCTTGCGGCCCATTACCGCCTGATCGGCGCGCCAACACAGGAATGATTTCCATGTCCAACCGCTATCCCCACCTGCTCTCGCCCGGCCGCATCGGCACGATGACGCTGAAGAACCGCATCGCCGTCACCGCGATGGGCGTTAGCCTTTCAGAAGACGATGGCACCGTGGGCGAACAACTGATCGCCTACCACGAAGAGCAGGCGAAGGGCGGCGTCGCGCTGATCATTTCGGGCGTGGCGGGCGTGGCCTGGCCGGTCGGCGCCGTCGCCACGGGGCAGACCGCGATTTCGGACGACCGCTTCATCCCGGGCCTGAAGGCGATGACCGATCGCGTCCATGCGCATGGCTGCAAGATCGCCGTGCAATTGCACCATGGCGGCTTTGTCGCCGGCTATTCCTCGGCACGCTGGGGCCACCCGTTGTGGGGCCCGGCCGTACCGCCGCCCTACAAAGGCGACTTCATGAACTATTTCCTGCCCGAGGAGATGGGCGGCGTGGGCGGCGTGGCAGCTCCGCAACTGAAGATCCTTGAACAGGCGGACATCGACCTTGCCGTGCAGCAGTTCGGCGAAGGCGCCCGCCGTGCGAAGGAGGCCGGGTTCGACGGGATCGAGATCCACGGCGGCCACGGCTACCTGCTGTCTTCATTCACCTCACCGGTCACCAACACCCGCACCGACGGCTATGGCGGCAGCCGCGAAAACCGCCTGCGGCTGACGCTGGAAGTGATCGCGGCCATCCGCAAGGCGGTCGGCCCCGATTATCCGGTGTGGATCAAGCTGGATTCGCGCGAAGTGGGCAAGCCAGGCGGCATCACCATCGAAGACGCCGTAGCCAATGCGAAGATGGTGGAGACCGCCGGCGTCGATGCCATCACCGTCACCGCCTATCACGATACCGGCAATGGCAAGCTCCATTCGGAATCGAACATCCCCCACATCGACAGCTTCAACCTTCCCGCCACGGCGGACATCCGCGCTGCGGTGTCCATTCCGGTGATCGGTTCAGGCCGTGTCGAAGTGGACGCGGGCGACCATGCAATCGGCAAGGGCGAGGTCGATTTCATCGCCATGGGCCGCAAGCTGCTGGCCGATCCGGCGCTGCCGAACAAGCTGATGGCGGGCGAACCGGAAAAGGTCCGTCCTTGCATCTATTGCTACACCTGCGTCAGCGCCATCTACCTCGGCCAACCCTCGCGTTGCGCGGTCAACCCCGCGCTGAGCTTTGAATTCAAGGGCGAACCGCCCCACGCAGGCGCTGCGCCCAAGCACGTCGCGGTGATCGGTGGCGGCCCCGGCGGAATGGAATCCGCCCGCCGGCTTGCCGCGCTGGGACACAAGGTCACGCTCATCGAAAAGTCAGACCGTCTGGGTGGCACGCTGCGCTTTGCCAGCCTTGCCTATGAACCCAACGAACGACTGCTCAACTGGCTGCGGCGCGAAGTGAAGGAGGCGGGCGTCGATGTGCGCCTTTCCACGCCAGCCACGCCCGAACTGCTGCGCACGCTGAACGTGGACGAGGTGATCGTCGCCACGGGCGCGATCCGGGGCATGCCGCCCATCCCCGGCAACGATCAGGACCACGTGTTTTCGGGCGACGACATGCGCGGGATGATGCTGGGCGAAAGCTCGGGTGAACTGAAGCGCAAGACAGGCCTGTTCACCCGCCTCGCCACCAAGGTCGGCGCGGCCACCGGCGCCACCGCCAACCTCGCGCTGGTGCGCAAGGCAACGCACACCTGGATGCCGCTGGGCGATGACATCGCCATCATCGGCGGCGAACTGGTTGGCGTCGAACTGGCCGAATTCCTCGCCGAACGCGGCCGCAAGGTTCACGTGATCGACGAAGCGCCGCGCCTCGGCAAGGGGCTGCTGCTGGTACGGCGCATGCGGCTGCTGTCGGAACTGGCCGAACACGGCGTGGGGCTGCACGCCGGAGTTTCGGACATCGTCATCGGCAAGGACGCGGTGACCTTCACCGATGCCACCGGGGCTGCCCGCTCGGTGCCCGCCAGCAATGTCATCGTCGCGCGCGGGGCCGAAGGCGATCTGTCGCTGGCGGAGGCGCTGACCGCGGCGGGCTTTACCGTCCACAGCGTCGGCGATGCCAACGGCGTCGGCTACATCGAAGGGGCGATGCGCGGCGCTTCGGACGCCGTGCGCAAGATCACCATGCCTGCCGCCTGAGGCGCCCCCCATCTTAGACGAAAGACCGCCGGCAATGGGCAGCGATACCATCAAGGATGACGTGGTTGATCCGGGCAAGGCCCGGCTGCCCATTCCCGACACGATCCGCAGGCAGCCGCGCCGGCACTGCGTGGCGTTCAAGGCAGGGCGCCCACGCGCCCGCTTCCGGGCTGGAAACCCGGAATCACGCTGGCCCGACGGTGCCATGGCAGCATGCTCTGAACGGCGGCTGCCCGCCATCGGCGGCGCAGAATGAGGTTGACGCCAGACCCCTCGATGCGCAAACCACCCCGGCATTCCAGATCCATGCCAGCGAGTGATATGACGCAGTCGTTCAACTTCGACGCTACCGACGTGAATATCGTCGCGCAACTTCGGCTTAATGGCCGCGCCAACAACCAGCAAATTGCTGAAAAGCTTGGTCTTACCGCTACCACGGTATCCACCCGGATCAAACGGATGGAGGACGCGAACCAGTTGCGCGTTGTCGCCGTTTCGGACTTTGCGGCGCACGGCTTCAACTTCCTGCTGCGCGTTGCGGTCGAAGTGGATGGCCGTCCCGCGTCCGAAGTGGCGCAGGAACTGGCCGAATTGCCGCAGGTTTTCGCCGCGCATCTCGTCACCGGCCGATACGATATCGATATGCTGGTAGCGCTTCAGGACTTCGACGACCTTTCCACGCTGCTGGACAAGCTCTCCACCGTGCGCGGCATCCGGTCGCTGACGCCCGCGATCGTCGTCGACATCATCAAGTACAAGTTCGACGTCGCCCCGATCGAAGGCAGGGACTGATCACGATGCCCACTCCCGTTCTCGACGCGCTGGACCACCAGCTCATCGACCTGCTCTCGCGCGATGCGCGCGTCTCCAACCGCAAGATCGCGGCCGAACTGGGCGTTACCGAAGGTACCGTGCGCGGGCGCATCAAGCGACTGCAACAGGATGGCCTGATCGCCTTCACTGCGGTCACCGGGTTCGACATGGCGCGCAAGTCGCGGCTGGCATTCATCAACGTTCAGGCCGATGTCGACAAGGTGCGCGAGGTCGCCAACATCATCAGCGAGCTGCCGCAGATCAACGCGGTGCTGGTCACGATGGGCCAATTCAACATCACCGCGATGTGCCTGATCGAGGAACTCGACGCACTGGTGGAAATCGCCTCGGATCAGATCCTCAGCATCACCGGAGTCCATCACGTCGAAACGTCGATCGCGGTCAAGACGATGAAGTACAACGCCCGCATGGCCAAGATCACCCCGCAAGAGGCGATCGACGAAGAGGACTGATCGTTTTTGCACGCACGCCGTGCAGAACGCAGAATCAAGCCGGATTCCAACCAAAAACCGTCACCCATGTTTGCATTTGCGTAATTTAATAGATAAAATATAACGCAAATTGCAATATGGTTCGGCAAGCGCCGAGCCGTGGGAGAGGATGGAATCCGATGAAACTCCAGCTTGAAGGTCGTACCGCGCTCGTCACCGGGGGCGGGCAGGGCGTCGGACAGGGCATCGCCCGCGCACTGGCCAAGGCCGGCGCAGACGTGGTCGTAGCCCAGCGCCGGATCGAGGAAGCCGAACGCGAAGCCGCCCACCTGCGCGACACGTACGGCGTCCGCGCAATTGCACTTGGCGTCGACGTGACCGATGCCGCCGCCGTGGATGCAATGGTCGCCCGCACCGTGGAGCAGGTTGGCCGGCTGGACATCCTCGTCAACAATGCCGGCGGCAGCTTTCCCAAGCGGCTGGAAAACCATACCGACGCCGACATGGCCGGGTCGTTCAACCTCAACTACTGGTCGGCGTTCCGCGCGATGCGCGCCGCCTTCCCGGTGATGAAGGCGCAAGGCTACGGCCGCATCATCAACCTCGGCTCGCTCAACGGCGTCAACGCGCACATGTTCACCGCCGCATACAACGCAGGCAAGGAAGCGATCCGCGCGCTCACCCGCACGGCCGCGGTCGAATGGGGCGGGCACGGCATCACCTGCAACGTGATCTGCCCCTCGGCGCTGAGCCCGCAGGCCAAGGATTATTTCGACGCCAATCCCGAAATGGCCAGCGCCATCCTGGGCCAGGTTCCCGTCGGCCGTTTTGGCGATGCGACGCAGGACATAGGGCCGGTGGCGGTCTTCCTCGCCAGCGAAGGCAGTGCATACATGACCGGCAACACGCTTTACGTGGATGGCGGCGGGCACATCAACGGCGTCGCGTGGCGCCCCGACGTGGAGGACTGATCGCCATGACCGCATTCCCGGAAAGACTGCGTGGCAAGCGCGCGGTGGTCACTGGCGGCGCCCAGGGCATCGGCGCGGCCATCGCCCGCCGCCTTGCCGCCGAAGGCGCGATCGTCGCCATTCTCGATCTCGATGCCGCGCGGGCGAGCGCGGTGCTCGATGCGCCGCACATCGGCGTGGCCTGCGACGTTACCAGCACCGCCTCGGTCGATGCCGCGTTCGCGCACGTGGCCGCCGCGCTGGGCGGGATCGATGTGCTCGTCAACAACGCCGGCATCGGCAGCGCGGCGGGCGATGGCATGGACAAGTACTATGCGGCGCAGGCGGCCCACGCCTCGGACCCTTCCGTGCCGGTGGACCAGACCCTGCATTGCGAAGATGCCGGATGGTCGCGCGTCCTCGACGTCACCCTCAACGGCGCCTTCCGGTGCAGCCGCGCCGCGGTGCGCCAGATGGCGGCGCAAGGGACCGGCGGGGCGATCGTCAACATCGGCTCCACCGCCGCCGTGGCGGGCAACGGCCCGGTTCCCTATTGCACCGCCAAGGCCGCTATCCTGGGCATGACCCGTGCCATGGCGGTCGAACTTGCGCCGCGCGGCATCCGGGTCAACGCGGTGAATCCCGGCGCGACCGAGACCCCGATCTATGCCCCCTTGCCGCAAGAGGTGAAGGACGCAGTGGCGGCAGACAGCCTGCTCAAGCGCCTTGCCAGCCCCGATGAAGTGGCGGGCGCGGTCGCCTTTCTCGCGGGCGAAGACGCCAGTTTCGCCACCGGCAGCACCGTCACCGTCAACGGCGGCGCCTACTTCACCTGATCCGGCACGGCGCGCGCAACCTTGCCGCTCCCCCCCCCGCCGCCGCCCGCACCCCGGGCGGCGGCGGTCTGCTTTCCGCCCCCTGCACCCTCCGCAGAATGCAGATTTTATACGAGACATTAGGCCATTTGGCACCAAAAAATCTCTGATTTAAACACGATTGCGTATTTGTAATTGACTAAATTTACGCATTCCCTATGTGTCGCGCACAACCATGTGGGGAGGTATTGATGCAAGGTCCGTTTTACCCGAAGGCCCTGATGCGCCTGATGATCGGCGCCAGCACGCTTGTGCTGGCCTGTCCCGCGCTCGCCCAACAGGCGAAGCCCGACGCCGCCGAGGGAACCAAGCTCGACGAAATCGTCGTCACCGCGCAGAAGCGTGAACAGAACCTTCAGGTCGTGCCGGTCGCCATCAGCGCGATCAACGCCGACAAGGTTGCGAAGCTCGGCATCAACGATGCGCGCGACCTGTCCGGCCTCGCGCCCAACGTCACCATCGTGCAGGGCACCACCAGCAGCAACGCGGCGGTCATCTCGATCCGCGGCATTCCCACGCCCGCCAGCGAAACGTTCGGCCTCGACACCGCCAACGGCCTCTATGTCGATGGCATCTACATCGCGCGTTCGGGCGCCAGCGCGCTTGACGTGATGGACATCGAACGCGTCGAAGTGCTGCGCGGACCGCAGGGCACGCTGTTCGGCCGTAACACCACCGGCGGCGCCATCGCCTTCATCTCACGCGCGCCGTCAAAGGAATTCCGGCTCAAGGCCGAAGCCGGCTATGGCAACTACGCCGCCTGGAATGGCAAGATCACGCTCGATCCGGGCGAGATCGGGGGCATTGCCACCAGCTTCACCTACAGCCACCGCGAACGCCACGGCATCGTGGACAACATCAACCAGCCCGACGACGCCAAGGACCCCGGCGCCCGCAAATCGGACGCGGTCCGCGCAGCGGCCAGGGCCGATCTCGGCGCGACCGGGTCGATCCAGTACATCTTCGACTGGAGCCGAACCGCCGCCACGCCCACCAACTTCCAGCTGACCAATACCGCCGATGGCAGCTATCGCGCGCCGCTCGTCGTCGATGGCGAACCCGTGGTGATGACCCAGCAGGCGCCGGTGTCGCAATACCTTGCCGGCGTGACCTTCCTCGATCCCGCCTGCGCCGCACTGGCCGCCCCCACGCGCGTGTGGCGCAACCGCGTGTGCAACGACATCACCAACACCGCGGTGGACAAGACCTGGGGCCACAATCTTCAGATCCAGAACGACTTTGGCCCGTTCAAGGTGAAATCCACCACCGGGCTCCGGTTCTGGAACAGCGACAGCAATGCCGACCTTGACGGCATCGGTGCTTTCACCGGGCCGGCCTTCACGCGGACTTCGCTGTTCAACGGCTTCTCGCAGGCCCTGCTCCAGAACCTGGGCCTGCCCGGCGCGACGGCGGGCTATCTCGCGGGCCTTTCCGTGCCCACCGTTCAGCAGAACCTGTTCGACACCAACAACCGGCGCCGCCACAAGCAGTTCAGCCAGGAACTGGAATTCTCGGGCCAGAGCGACACGCTCGACTGGGTGCTGGGCGGCTTCTACTTCTGGGAAAAGGGCTCTGAGGACAACCCGCAGAACAGCGGCTACATCCTCGACACCAATGCCGCGGTATTCAGCAACGCGGCCTTTGTCGGCGTGCTGCAAGGCCTAGGCTTCCCCGCCGATCTTGCCAGCGCCTATGCGCCGCTGCTCGCACCCGCATTCCGCGCCACCAACCCGGCACAATACCGCATGGTCCAGACCAACGCGATCCTGCGCTACACCGCGCGCAGCGAAAGCGAAGCGGTCTATGGCCAGGCGACCTTCTATCCCGGCGGTCGGGACAGCGGCATCCGCCTGACCGCAGGTGGACGCTACACCTGGGACAGCAAGTCGATGGAACGCGTCCAGAACGGCGCGGCGCCGCTCGCGCTCGCGGAAACGGGCAGCGCGAAGTTCCACAAGTTCACCTGGAACCTGATGCTGGGCTATGACATCCAGCCCGGCATCAACGCCTATGCACGCATCGCCACCGGCTATCGTTCGGGCGGGTTCAACGCGCAGGACGCCGTGATTGGCGGCACCACGACGTTGCCGTTCTTCCGCCCTGAAAGCGTCACGTCCTATGAAGTCGGCGTGAAGACCGAGTTGCTCGATCGCCGCCTGCGCTTCAACCTTGCCGGCTACTACAACGAATACAAGGACCTGGCAGTCAACGTCCCGCTTACCGACGCCCCGGCGGGCACGTTCGCCACGCGCGTCGGCAATGCCGGCAAGGTCACCTACACCGGCTTCGAAGCCGAACTTCAGGCCGTGCTGACCGATAACTTCAGCGTCGAAGGCAACCTTGGTTACGTCGATGTGAAGTACAAGCAGTTCATGGCCGGGCAATCGACCACGCCGGGCAATCCGCCGGTCAACATCGCTTCGGTGGTGACGCCGGGCTACACTTCGCCGTTGACGGCCAACGCCGCGCTCAACGCGCAATTCCCGATTGGCGACAAGGGGATGCGCGTCGTAGGCCGGGTCAGCTATACCTACGAGGACGGCAAGTACAGCTTCAGCACCACCATCTCCTCGCCCTATAACGACGCGCTCAGGGGCGACAATCGCAACATCGTGGATGCCCAGATCGGGCTGGAGCGCATCCCGCTTGCCGGGGCCGAAGGCATGGCCCGCCTGTGGGTAAAGAACCTGACCAACCGCCACGACTTCGTGCGCGGGATCGACTTTGGCCAGCTCGGATACGCCGGCGGCTACTTTGCCGATCCGCGCACCTATGGCGTCACGGTCGGCGTGAAGTTCTGACACATGCGGCGGCGGGGGCAAACGCCCCCGCCGCCAGCGCATCAGCATCTGAACGTCTTTACAGGAACATGTCCGCGTTATCCGCGCCCATCAGCATTCCGGCATAGTTGCGCGCAAAACCGACCGGATTGTTGGCCACGTGCGCCCGCGCCATGCGCACATCGTGCCACAGGTCCTGCATGGCGTTGCCGGTGAACACCGAACGCCCGCCGGCAATGTCCATCAGCAGGTCCATCGCCTCGATGCAGCGATCGCCCACAAGGCTCGCCTGATAGCGATAGCGGGACCGGTGCAGCAGGTCCGGCTTCCACCCCGCCGCTTCCATTTCGTCATAGGCGCGCACCATCACCGCCGCCGCTTCCTCGGCAAGGTTGGATGCGCGCGCGATGCGGTCCAGCACGTCGGCGTCGGTCGTGCTCTTGGCCATGTCGGTGGTGCCCAGTCCCACGCGGTCGCGCATCAGCGCCAGCGCATGGCGCACCGCGCCGATCGCACTGGTGTTGACCACGCGCACGAACACTTGCGCCCACGGCAGGTCATAAATCCCCGGCCCCTGGAAATGCACACCGTTGAAGCCATCGACCTGACGATGGGTTCGATGATCGGGCACGAACACCGGCGCGTCGATGACGATGTCGTTCGATCCGGTCCCCTGAAGCCCCATGGTGAACCACGTGTCCTCGATCCGGTAATCGGGCAGCGGCACCAGGAACGTCCGATACCCTTCGCCCGGGATCACGCCGCCCAGCAGCACCCAGTTGCAGTGCAGGCATCCGCTCGACCAGCCCCAGCGGCCCGACAGCATCACGCCGCCGTCGACCTTCTCCGCTTTCGCCCCCACCGGGTTGTACGAACTGGAAATCATCGCATCCGGCCCATGCGCAAACACTTCCGCCTGCGCGCGCGGGTCCATCATCGCGATCTGGTAATTGTGCACCGCCACAATGCCCATGGCCCACGCCGTGCTCATGTCGCGTTCGGCGATGGCAATCTGGTCCAGGAAAAAGTCCTGCGGTCGCCCTTGCAGCCCGCCGTGCGCGGCTGGCGTGAAATGCCGGAAAAATCCGTCGGCGGTCAGTGCGTTCACAACCTCTGCCGCGATGCGACGGTCCCTGCGGGCTGCATCGGCGTACGTCGCCACCAGATCGAGCGTGGTCGCCGAAATCGACATCGATAATCTCCCCAGCCATTCGTGCGCATATTAGAGATTCATTTTCTGCGCATTCAAATCCAATATAATATACATAGCGCCATTTGCGTTCTCATAAATACATATTTCAACGCATTGTCCAAAGTGACAGGCGGCAGCGCCCGATTTTTGCCCCGGACCCTGCAAAAGCCTTCCCAGCCCCCACCGCTCGACACGGATACGCATTTTCTTTCATCTATTTTTACGCAAATTATTGACATTGCCAATCGATTCGGCGCAAACGCGTTGCACACGCACCATGCTCGGGAGAGACGAGTCCATGTCCCACCAATTCACTGGCCAGGTGGCCATCGTCACCGGCGGCAGCGACGGCATCGGCCTCGCCACGGCCCGCCTTCTCGCCGCACGCGGCGCAACCGTGGCGATCTGCGCCCGCCGCATCGACAAGCTGGAGCAGGCCCGCGCCGAAATCGCCGCCGTCGCCAGCGGCGGCGAGGTCGAAGCGCATCAGCTCGACGTTTCCGACGATGCCGCCTTCACGGCGCTGATAGAGGACATCGCCGCGCGGCACGGCCGGCTCGACATGATGGTCAACAACGCCATGTCGGTGCACTACGCGCCCATCCGCAAGCTCACGCTGGATCACTGGCGCAAGGACTTTGCCGTCAACGCCGACGCCGTGTTCGTTGGCACCAAGGCAGCCATGAAGATCATGGCCGCGCAGGACCTCACCGGACGCCAGCGCGGGTCGATCGTCAACATCGCCTCCACCTGCGGCATTCGCGCCACGCCCAACATGGCCAGTTATTCGGCCTCGAAAGCGGCGCTGGTGCACTTCACCGCGGCCGCCGCGATGGAAGGCGCGCCGCTGGCCATCCGCGTGAACGCCATCGTGCCCGGTCAGGTGCAAACCGCCGCCACCGCCGATTTTGCCGCCCGCGTGCCCGAAGCCGCCGCGCGCACCACCTTGGCGATTCCCATGGAGCGCGGCGGCGCCCCGGAAGAACTGGCCGAAGCCATCGTGTTCATGCTGTCCAATGCCGCCAGCTACATCACCGGCACCGCGTTGCCGGTCGATGGAGGCAAGGCCGCGCAACTCTACATGCCGGGTTGACCGCTGATGGAATTCGCACTTTCCGACGAACAACGGATGATCGCCGAGACCGCGCACGGTTTCTTCGCGGAAAACGCGACGAGCGAGCGCACCCGCAAGGCAATGTCCGCCACCGGGATCGACACCGCCCTATGGCACGCGTTCTGCCGCGATCTGGGCCTGTCGGGCATCGGCATTGCCGAAACGGCGGGCGGCGCGGGACTTGGGCTGGTGGAGCTGGCGCTGGTGGCAGAAGCCGCCGGCGCGCACGTAGCCGCTCTGCCCCTGCTCGGCAGCCTCGCGCTGTGCGCGCAAGCCATCGCCGCCGGCGGCACTGCTGAACAGCAGCAGGCGCTCCTGCCGGCGCTGCTTTCGGGCGAGACCATTGCGGGCTACGTTCACGATCCCGCCCTGCGCGCCGATGGCAACGTCTTGACCGGCGAAAGCCGCTTCGTGACGCACGGCGCGGCGGCGGCGGTACTGGTCGTCACCAGCAACACCGGCGCATGGATCGTGCACACCGACGCACCGGGCGTGACCATCGCGGCGCAGACCACGATGGACCAGACCCGGCCGCTCGCCCGCGTAACGTTGACCGGCGCGGCGGCCACCCCATTGGCCGATCCCGTCGCCGCCATCGCCCGCGCGCACGCCACGGGTTTCGTCGTGCTCGCGGCCGAGGCGCTGGGCGGCGCGCAAGCCACGCTCGACCGGACGGTCGCCTATGCCAAGGAGCGCGTCCAGTTCGGTCGGCCGATCGGCTCGTTTCAGGCTTACAAGCACCGCCTTGCCGACATGATGATCGAGATCGAGCAGGCGCGCTCCGCCGTATGGTGGGCGGCCTGCGCGGTGGACGAAGGCGCGGCGGACGCCGACCTTGCCATCCATGCGGCCAAGTCGTTCTGCGCCGATACCTTTCACATGTGCGCCGGAAACATGATCCAGCTGCACGGCGGCATCGGCTTTACCTGGGAACACGACGCACACCTCTATTTCAAGCGCGCCCGCGCGATCCTTTCCGCGCTGGGCACCGGCGCGTGGCATCGTGAACAGGTCGCCGCCCGCATTCTGGGAGACGCGGCATGAAGCTCGGCTTTTCGCCCGAAGAAGAACTGTTCCGCGCCGAATGCGCCGATTGGCTCAACGGCCAGATGGCCGGCGAATTCCGTGATATCCGCGGCGTGACACAGCTGACCGCGATGCCCGAACGGCGCAAGGAATGGGAACAGCAGCTGGGCGCGCACAAGTGGTCGTGCATCGGCTGGCCCGAACAGTGGGGCGGCCGCAACGCCACGCTGGCGCAGCAGGTGATCTTTGCCGAGGAATATGCCCGCGCGGGCGTTCCCGGCCGCATCAACCACATCGGCATCGAACTGGCTGGCCCCACCATCCTGACCTTCGGCACCGACGAACAGAAGCGCCGCTTTTTGCCCGACATCGCGGCCGGCCGGACGATCTTCTGCCAGGGTTTTTCCGAACCCAACGCCGGGTCCGACCTTGGCAGCGTGCGCACCAAAGGCCGGCTCGAAAACGGCGAGTGGGTCGTCAACGGCCAGAAGATCTGGACCAGCCTTGCCCACATTTCCGACTGGATCTTCGTCGTCACCCGCACCGAAGAAGGGTCGCAGGGGCCAAAGGGGCTTTCGTTCCTGATGATGGAACTGGACCAGCCGGGGATCGAGGTGCGCCCGATCCGCCAGATCAACGGCGACGCCGAATTCAACGAGACGTTCTTTACCGACGCGCGCTGCGCCGCCGACAGCCTGATCGGCGCTGTGGGCGATGGCTGGAAGATCGCGATGGGCCTGCTCGCGTTCGAACGCGGCGTTTCCACGCTGGGTCAGCAGATGGGTTTCCGCAACGAACTGGACGCTATCATCGCCGCCGCCCGCGCCAACGGCACGGCGCACGATCCGCTGATCCGCCAGCGCATCGCACAGGCGGAGATCGGCTTGCGCCTGATGCGCTACGGCGCGCTGCGCATGCTGTCGAACACCGACCATTCGCGCATCGACGGCGCCGGCCTGACCTACAAGATCCAGTGGGCCACATGGCGGCGCAACCTGGGCGAACTGGCGATGGACGTGCTGGGACAGGCGGGCGAGATTGCCGCGGGCGACGCCTATGAATGGGATGTGCTGCCGAACCTGTATTTGTTCAGCCGGTCCGACACGATCTATGGCGGGACCAACCAGATCCAGCGCAACCTGATCGCCGAACGCGGGCTTGGCCTGCCGCGCGAACCGCGCGGCTGAGCCTTGCACGGCACCGTTCGATAACCTAAGCGCCGGCTTGGAGGACAATGATCTCCGGGGGACGATCCTTGAGCGAAGAAAAACCCGCACGCCGTGCACGCGGCGCCTCGCTCGACGAGGTTGACCGCCGCATCATCGAGGTTCTCACCCGCGATGGACGTGCGCAAAGCACCTCTATCGGCGAAGAGCTGGGCCTGTCGGGCAACCTTGTCGCCAACCGCATCCGCGCGATGGACGCAGCCGGCCTGATGCGCGTGGTCGCGCTCGCCGATTTCCGCGTGCACGGCTACAAGATGCTGGCGCGCATACGGCTAAAGGTGAGCGGTCGCGCCCCGATCGAGGTGGCGAACGAACTTGCCGCGAGCGAGGACGTACTCTCGGTCCACATTACCTCGGGCCGTTATCCGGTCAGCTGCCTTTATGCCTTCCGCAACGCCCGCGCGATGCTGGAGGCTGCGCGCAACGTCTATGCCGATATCCCCGGGGTCGAGGATGTCGATGTGGAGCTGCTCAACAACGTCTACCGCTACAACCCCACAGTGGGTCCGCTGGGGGCCTGATGGCGATGGAAACACCCGAATATCCTTCTACCGACCAGCTCGATCGCCAGATCGCGGTGATGCTGGCCGACGACGCGCGGCTCAGCTTCCGCAAGATCGCCGCCGACCTTGGCGTGACCGAAGGCACCGTGCGCGGTCGCGTACGGCGTTTGCAGGCGAGCGGCCTGCTCAAGCTCGTGCCGATCATCGATATCGCCAGCGGCGGGCCCGGCACCGGCAATGGCCAGCAAATGCTGTTCATCACCGTGAAGTGCGCCAATGGCAAGTTCGACGAAGTGCGCGAGGGATTGCTCGCCATGCCGCTGATCCGCGCGCTGTACGATGCCAACGCTGCCCACCGTCTGATCGCGGTGTGCGTGCTGTCCAGCCTCGACGAAGCGGCCGAAATCACCAATCAGGTGCTTGCGCTCGACGGCATCCGCGAGGCGGAGACCGAGATCGTTCTGCAAACGATCAAGTACAACACCGCCATCGCGCCCATCGCCACGCTTGAAGACATCGCGCGCGCGGCGGCCTCGGGAACCGGTGACGAAGCCGCCGACTGACGGCTTCGTCCCGTTTGTGCGTCAGGCCAGCTTAGGCTTGCGCCCGATCCAAGGCGCGGCGCGTTCCAACTGCCCGGCAAGCCGGAACAGCAGACCTTCCTCGCCATAGCGGCCCGTCGCCATCACGCCGATCGGCAACCCGTCTGCCGACATGCCCAGCGGCAACGACATGCTCGGCTGGCCAGTGCCGTTGTAGATGCCGGTAAAGGCGGCAAATGCACCGATCTCGCGGCCCCAATCTGCCATCGACCGCCCCGTGTCGAGGCCAACCCGGCCCAGCGGCAGCGGCGGCGCGGTCAACGTGGGCGACAGGATCACGTCATAGCGTTCCATGAACTGTTCGATCGTGACAGCGGCCGTCTGGTAGGCATTGTTGCCCCGCACATAATCGCGCGCGGTATAGGCCTTGCCCATCGCGACGAACTCCAGCGTGGTACGTTCCAGCACGTCCGGCCCCAGCTCGATGCCCAGCGCCTTGGCCCGGTCTTCGCAATCGGCGGCGACCGACGCGGCCATCAGCGCAAAGCTGCTGGCACCAATGCTCGCCATGTCGATCTTCGGCGCGGCTTCCTCGACATGGTGGCCCAGCCCTTCGAGCAGCCGGGCCGCCGCCCGTGTCACTTCCAGCACTTCCGCATCGACCGGCGCGCCCGAATACGGCGCCAGCATCAGCGCGATCCGCAGCTTGCCGGGATCGCGCCCCACTTCGGCCAGATAGGGGCGCTCCGGCGTCGGCGCGCCATAGCGCGATCCCGGCTCGATCCCATGCGTAGCATCCAGGATCGCGGCCGAATCGCGCACCGTGCGCGTCACCGCGTGGTGGACCGACTGCCCGCCCCAGCCCTCGGTGCGCAACGGGCCCATCGGCACCCGCCCGCGCGAAGGCTTCAACCCGAACAGCCCGCAGCACGATGCCGGGATGCGGATCGACCCGCCCCCGTCGGTGGCGTGCGCGGCCGGGATCACCCCTGCCGCCACCGCCGCCGCCGCGCCGCCGGAACTGCCCCCGGCGATGCGCGTGTCGTTCCACGGGTTGCGGGTTGCCCCCTTCAGCACGCTTTCGGTCGTGCCGGTCAGGCCGAACTCGGGCGTGGTGGTCTTGCCGAACACGGCAAAGCCCGCCTTTTCGATCCGTCGCACCAGTTCCGATGTCACCGCCGCGCGCTGGCCCTTGTAAAGCCGGCTGCCGTTTTCGGTCACTTCGCCCGCGATATAGGTGTTCAGGTCCTTCAGCAGCCACGGCACGCCGTGAAACGGCCCTTCGGGCAGGCCCGCCGCCACCGCGGCGCGCGCGCGCTCATAGTGCCTTTGCGACATGAAGTTGAAGCGCGGGTCCATCGCCTCGGCCCGGGCGATGGACGCCTCCAGCAATTCGGCGGCAGACACCTTCCGCGCCTTCACCAGCGCGGCCAGCCCCAGTGAATCGTGGCTATCGAGAACCTCTTGCATACCGCCTCCCTTCGCGCCCGCCTGACCGGGAAGCCCCGCCGCTGCGACCAGCGCAATGCCCCCGGCGATGGCTTCGCGCCGCGTCGCGCTCATGCGTAATACCGCGAATAGAACTTGCGGAACTGCGGGATCGGGCCGTCGCCATCGCAGATGATCGGGTTGGGCTCGTACTTCTGCCGGTCCCATACGACCTTGTCCTGGTCGAACTGCTTGCAGATATCGCGGATGATCGCCCGCGCCACCCCGGCGCGTTCGCCTTCGGCCTGTGCGCGCGGCTGGGTAAAGCAGAACCGTACGTGCACATGGTCCAGTTCCACCGGCGCAAGGCAGGCCACCAGCAACGTTTCGGAAATGCCGGTAAAGCGCGTCCAGCTCTGCCCCGGCCCCATCGTATCATAGCTGATGCAGCCATCGACCTCGCCCCACGGCGTGCCCATCTTGGCGCGCACGTCGGCGCCCCGGCCCCAATCGCCCCAGCGCAGTTCGCCCAGCGGCACGTTGGCGGTGCCGTGGATATAGCGGAAGTGCGCCACGTCCACGCCGTTCTCCGCCATGTTCTGGATCGACCCCCACACGTTCCATTCGTGCACCTCGAAATCGGTCCATTCGGGGTCCGAACATTCGGGCAGCACAGCCACTTCCCACAGCGGCGCAACGTCTTCGGGGTGATACCACGCCCAGATCCAGCGGTTGGCCTCGGTCACGTGCCAGGTGCGGGTGCACTTGCGCTTCACCTGCGGCGGAATCGTGCGGGCATAGGGGATTTCCTTCACCGCGCCTTCCTCGCCATCATAGCGCCACGCGTGGAACGGGCATTCCAGCAGGTTGCCGTGCACCTTGCCGCCGTGGCCCATGTGCGCGCCCAGATGCTTGCAATAGGCATCGAGCATGCGCACTTGCCCGTCCTCGCCGCGCCAGATCGCCAGATCCTGCGAAAAATAGCGCAGCGGCTTTACCTCGCCCACACCCAGTTCGCTGGACAGCAGCACCGGATACCAGCCGAACGGGATGCCGATGTCGAGATTGCGTTCCGCGATGGAGGCGCGGCCCGTGGTTTCGGCCAGCCGCCAGTCGAGCAGCGCCTGCCCCTTCAGGCTTTCAAGGATCTGCCACACCGCCACGGGCGGGGTGCGGGCATCGGAAACAGCGGTGTGATCAGTGGCAGACATGGCCAAACTCCCGATACGAACGCGCCGCGATGCGGGCGCGCTTCCGGGCGGATCGGGTTGTCTCACCCCCCCGGAATGACAGTGCGAATGGAGCAGACTTCCCGGCTCCGATCGTCAGAAAACATGATCCGCAGGGCATGGCGCGCACGCTCACGCCGGCACCGGCACACAGCCGTCGAGGCCGCGTATCCCCACGCCCAGCCGGTCGAGCAGCGCGAGGCTGCGCACAACCTCGCCGCTCAATTCGCACGCCGGGCGGTGGCACAGTTGCAGCGCAGCCTCGGCCATAGCCTCGACGGGTTCAAGATGGTCGCGTTCGTCCCAGTTGCCCACCGCCAGCGCACCTTCGCTGGCCACTGCGCCCACCGGGGCCAGCGCGTTGACCGCGATGTTCTCGCGCGAAAGCTCAACCGCCCAGCCCGCGCTCAGCCGGTCGAGCGCGGCCTTGGTCGTGCCATAAAGCGTGGCATGGCCATCGCGGTTGAACGCGGCATAGCGGTCCGCCGGATCATAGGGCGCAGGGCACGGCAAATCGGCGGTTGCGCTAGAAATGTTCAGGATCCACCCCGCCCCGGCTTCGCGCATATGCGGCAGCGCCTGCTGCGCCAGTTCCTGCGGCGCACGCAGGTTCATCTGCAAAGCCAGTTCGAAGTGGCGCGGCTGGGCCTCCCAGATCGGTACGAAGCGCGCCCATGCGGCGTTGTTGACAAGGATGTCGATCCGCCCGAACCGCGCCAGCGTTTCGGGCACGATCCGCGCGCGGTCAATCGGGTCGGCCAGATCGGCGCGGATGGCATGGGCCTCGCCGCCGGCGTCCACAATCGCGGCAACCGTCTCGGCCAGCGAGCCTGCCAGCGCACCGCCCGCCTCCGCCGTGCGCGCCACCACCGCCACGCGCGCACCCTCGGCAGCAAAGCGGCGCGCAATGGCCGCGCCGATCCCACGGCTCGCGCCGGTCACGATGGCCACCCGATCCTGAAGCATTCCCGGCATAGCTGCTCCTTCCCCCGCGCCTTGCGTCAGAGGTTAAAAACCTTGATCGCGTTCTCCCGCAGGAACTTGGGCCACACCTCGTCCTTGAACGGCACGCCCTGCATGTCGCCCATGATGCGGTCGAGGCTCAGCCCCATCGGGAAATACCCGGCATAGATCACCTTGTCGGCGCCGCGCGTGTTGGCGTAGTCAATGATCGCCTTGGGATAATGCTTGGGCGCAAAGGCGCTGGTCGAATAATACAGGTTCGGCCACTTCAGCATCAGCTTGACCGCCAGCGCCTCCCACGGTTCGGCCCCGTGGCGCATCACCACTTTCAGCTCGGGGAAGAACCAGCACACCTCGTCCAGGTGCTCGACCTTCTGCGTCTCCATCGGAATGCGCGGCCCCGGAATGCCCACGTTCAGCAGGATCGGCAGGCCCAGTTCCTCGCACGCAGCATAGATCGGGAACATGTACTTGTGGTTGATCGCCACCTGCGGCAGCGTGCCGGCCGGGAAGCAGCTTACCGCCGAAAGGCCGACCTCGGCATGGATGCGCTTGATCCGGCGCACTTCCTCCATGCCCCGGTTGGGGTCGATCGGCAGATCGAAGAAAAAGCGGTCGCCGTACAGCTCCTTCGCACGGCGCGAGGTGTCGTTGTCGTTCCACCCCACCAGCGCGCGTTCGATGTTGTGCTTGTCCATCTGCTCCACGGTCCAGCGCAGGTAATCGTCCTGCTGGCCCGACTGGGGGATGTCCTTGAACATGTACTGCGCCGGCATGGCGAACTGTTGCAGCGTCTGGCTGTCCTTGATCAGCGGGCGGAACGGCGCGAACCATTCGCCCCGGTCTTCCGCATCGGGAATGCCCAGCATGCAGTCGATGATCCCGATGTCGCGCGGCATGGCCATGTCATTGTTCTCCTGAAAGCTGCGGCCACGCCTTGCGCAGGCCAACCTTGTCCACCTTGCCCACGTGGTTGCGGGGCAGCGTCTGCGGGCTGAAGGCCACGCGCGTCGGCGCCTTGTATCGCGCCAGTATGTGCGCCACCCGGTCGATGATCTCTGCTTCGGTCAGGCCATCGGCCACGACCACGGCCACCAGCCGTTCGCCCAGCCGTTCGTCCGGCACGCCAAAGGCGGCACATTCGCGCACCCCGGCGATCTCGCCCAATGCGCGCTCCACTTCGGCGCAATAGATGTTCTCGCCACCCGAAATGACCATGTCCTTCTTGCGGTCGACAATGAAGATATAGCCTTCGGCATCGACCATCCCGACATCCCCGGTGCGCAGCCAGCCATCGGCGGTGAGCACGGCGGCGGTATCCTCGGGCCGGTTCCAGTACCCGCGCATCACCTGCGCGCCGCGCACCACGATCTCGCCCGCCTCACCCGGCGCCATCAGGCGGCCATCGGGTCCTTCGATCCGCACGTCCACCATCGGCAACACGCGCCCTGCCGCACCCGGGCGGCGCATGAAATCCGCGCCCACCGCCTGCGCGATGGCGCCCGAACATTCGGTCATGCCATAGCCGGTGCCGATCTGCGCCTGCGGGCAGACCGCGTGCACTTCCTCGACCACGTTGACCGGCAGCGCCTGTCCGCCGCTGCCGATGTTGCGCAGCGATTCCAGATCGGTCGGCGCATGCCGCGCGCGGTGCAGGATATCCCACAGCATCGTCGGCACGCCGGTGAACATCGTCACGCCTTCGCGCGCGATCAGGCGGACCGCCTCCTGCGCATCCCAGCGGCGCATGATCACCACCTTGGACCCCGCCATGAACGGCGACAGGAATGCCGATCCCAGGCCCGAAACATGGAACAACGGATAGACCAGCAGTGTGGCCTGCTGTGGCATCTGCGCCAGCAGCGCATCCACGCGCATGCCCAGTTGCACCGCCATGTTGTGCACCACCATCATGCCCGAAAGCTGCGTTGCCATCAGCCCGGTGATCACGTTGCGATGGCTCAGCACCGCGCCCTTGACCCGGCCCGTGGTGCCAGAGGTGAACAGGATCGCGCATGGATCGTCCGCCTGCGCGGTTCCGGCGTCGGCCACCGGGCCCGCATCCGCCGCCCGGCGCGCCAGTTCATCGGCATCCAGCGGCCTTGTCAGGTCCAGCAACCGCCCGGCAAAGCCCGCCTCGCGCATCAACCCGGCGCGTTCGCTGTCGGCCAGCACCACCGCGGGATCGACTTCGGCGATCATCGCCAGCAGTTCCGGCCCCGAACCACGGCTGTTCAGCAGCACCGCCACGCCGCCCGCCTTGATCGTGGCCAGAAAGCCCACCAGCCATTCGGCCCGGTTGCGCATGCAGATCGCCACGCGATCGCCACGCCGGATGTGCAGCAGCGGCACAAGCTGGTCGCGCCATGCAAACATCTGGTCATAGTTCAGCCGCCGCTCGGCCCCGGCGGAATCGTAATCGACCACGCAGGTCCGTTCGCCAAAGCGGCGCGCGGGTTCGATCATCTGGTTGAGATCGGCCGGGGCATTCACAAACTGGCGAAGGCCGTCGCGCTCGGCGATCTCGAACGGGCCGCCCGCCGCGGTGACCGCGACAAAGGCCGGATCGACGTCAACGCGCGCGCCCTTGCCGGCAACGCCGGGCGCAACAGGGGTTACCCCTGCCGTCATGCTCGCTCTCCCACGAATCGATGCAGTGCATCCTATCGATAGGGCTTAAGTCAGCTTTTGCAGATTTCAAAGATAATTATTTTGCGCATTGATCATTTTCATGCGGACGCACGACGGTCTTTGCGCATAAATCGGCGCATTCCCGTCACTCAGGCACTCAACCCCCGCCGGGCGCTACCCCAGCCCCGCCACGCGCCACCCGCTTGCCGAAATCCGCAACCCGTATCCGCCAGCAACGTTCAGAAAACGATATCCAAACCTGAACAGTTACCAACCGCGACATTCAGTTACCGGCCACGACGAATCACGCATCATCCCCTCATCGACACACCGATGGGAAGGACACTGCGATGAAGAAGATGATCACCACAGGGCTTGTTCTGGCCGCATCGCTGCTCGCCGGCGGCGCGGCGCAGGCGCAGGCATGGCGCAACGACGGCGGATATGGCGGCGGCTACGGCGGCTACGGCAACAGCTGGGAAGCGCGCCGCGATTACCAGAACCGCGTCATGGACAATGTCTGCTCGGGCCAGCGCGGCTTCGCGCTTGAACAGCGCCTGCGCCGCGAAGTGTCCGAAGGCGATCTCGATCCCCGCACCGCCGAACGCATCCACGCCCGGATCGACCGCATCCAGGATCGCGAACGCCACGAATGCCGCGAAGGCGATTACCGTGAAACCCGCGATGTGGCCGAACAGTATCGCCAGATCGGCTACTGGATCGACCGCGAAACCAACGACGGCTGGCGTTCGCGCGGCAACTGGGGCTGGGGCCGCCGCGGCTGGTAAGTCCTGCTCAGGGCAGCAACACCGCCGCCCCTTCAAACCGGCCCTCGCGCAAGTCCGCGAGGGCCGCGTTTGCATCTGCCAGCGGATAGGCGGTCACGTGCGCGTGCACGCAGCCCAGCCGCGCGTGGCCAAGGTAGGAAATCCCGTCCTCGCGCGTCAGGTTGGCGACCGACACGATCTGCCGTTCGCCCCACAGGTCGGCATAGGGAAAGGCGGGAATGTCGCTCATGTGGATGCCCGCGCACACCACGCGCCCGCCCTTGCGCACCACCTTCAGCGCGGCGGGCACCAGTGCGCCCACCGGCGCGAACAGGATCGCCGCATCCAGTTCCTCGGGCGGCCGTTCGTCCGATCCGCCCGCCCATGCACAGCCAAGGCTGCGCGCAAAGGCCTGCCCCGAGGCATCGCCGGGCTGGGTAAACGCGTAAATTGCGCGCCCCTCGGCCACAGCCAGTTGCGCAAGCAGGTGCGCCGCCGCGCCAAAGCCATACAACCCGATCCGCGTGCCCAGCCCCGCCATGCGAAACGCGCGCCAGCCGATCAGCCCCGCGCACAGCAGCGGCGCCGCGTGGACATCGTCGATCCCAGCGGGCAGCGGAAAGCAGAACCGCGCGTCCGCCAGCGCATGCGTGGCATAGCCGCCATCGCGCGTGGCTCCGGTAAAGCCCGGCGCGTCGCACAGGTTCTCGGCCCCTTCGCGGCAATACCGGCACGTCCCGCAAGCGTGCCCCAGCCACGGCACGCCCACGCGCCGGCCCACCGCCAGCCCGTCCACGCCCGCGCCGATGGCCAGCACGCGCCCCACGATCTCGTGCCCCGGCACCACCGGGTAACGCGCCGCGATCTCGCCATCCATCACGTGCAGGTCGGTGCGGCACACGCCGCAGGCCAGTACCTGCACCAGCACTTCGCCCGGCCCGGGCACGGGGATCGCCCGCGTTTCAGCGCGCAGGGGCTTGCCGGGACCATCGCAGACCATCGCCAGCATCGTCCCGGTGCCCATGACCGTCAGCCCCGCCCGCGATACGAAGCGACGCCCTGATCGGGCACCCACAGCCCTTCGGGCGCAGGGCCGGACTGCCAGAACACGTCGATCGGAATGCCCCCGCGCGGATACCAATAGCCGCCGATGCGCAGCCACCGGGGCTTCATCTCGTCGAACAGGCGCTGGCCGATGCCCACGGTCACGTCTTCGTGAAAGCCCGCATGGTTACGGAACGATCCAAGGAACAGCTTCAGGCTCTTGGATTCCACGATGGTTTCGCCCGGCGCGTAATCGATCACCAGATGCGCGAAATCTGGCTGCCCCGTCACCGGGCACAGCGATGTGAACTCTGGCGCGGCAAACCGTGCCATATACAGTGCGCCGGTGCGCGGGTTGGGCACATAGTCCAGCACCGCCTCTTCAGGCGAAGCGGGTAGCGCGCTGGTTTGGCCCAGATGGAGCGGAGCCTGATCGACCATGCAAAATCCTTTCGTCCCCGCGCCATGCACCGGCCGCGCGCGCAGGGCAAGCGGGCGGTTTGCACCCGCCCGTTAAGCCGCTATTCAACCGCCCCCGGTTCGTCCGGGACGATGAAACGGGAGCAAGCAGGCGTGAAGGTGTGGGGCAAAATCGGACCGGTGCCGGGTGGACTGGTGCTGGGCGCGGCCGGACTGCTGCTGGCGACCAGCGCCATGGCGCAGTCGGTCAGCACCTACCAGCTTCCCCCCGCCCCTCCCAGCGCCACGCCGCGCGCCGCCGGTCCGGTCGAAGATGGCGCGCCTGCGCCCACCCCGGTCGCCACGCCCAGCGCCACGCCCGCGATCGTCGTCCCGACCCCCACCGCCAGCCCGGCGCCGCGCGCCACGCCCCGCCCGGTTCCTGCTCGCCCACGCTCAACGGCAAGCGCGTCCACCCCTGCGCTGTCCACGCCCGCGCCCACACCGACAACTCTCGCCACCGCGACGCCGACACCAACCCCGCAGCCCACTCCGGACGCCGCGCCCCCGCTACCACCCGCTCCGCCGGTGGCAGAACCCGCCGCGCAATCCGGCGCCAACTGGCCCCTGATCGCGGCCATCGCCGCCGCGATCATCGCCGCACTGGCCGCCGTGGCCTGGTTCCGCCGCCGCCCTCGCACCCTCGCGTTGCCTGCGCCTGCGGCTCTCCGGCACGGGGAGCGGGACCATCCGCAGGATGGCGAAGGGGTCCCCGCCCCAAGCACTCCCGCTCCCAAGCCCGCCCCCACGCCCATCCCCGTGGCGCAACCCGAACCGCAACCCACCGGCGATCTCGCCTTCACGCTCGAAGCCACGCGCCTGTCCGCCACGCTGGTCAACGCCACGCTCGCCTACCGCCTTATCGTCGCCAACCACGGCACCGCGCCGCTTACCGATATCGCCATCGGCGGCGACATGACCTCGGCCCACGCCTCGCGCGCGATGGACGAACAACTTGGCCTCGTCGGCCCCGAACTCCCCCCGCTC
>JBDLVU010000002.1:0-80097 GCA_039804665.1 Pseudomonadota bacterium
CACGTCGGCCGCCGGATAGATCGGCTGCATCATCGAGAAAGTGCCGTGATCGAATCCGCGCAGGGGATCGGTGCCCATGGGAATACCGGCGACGCCCGCCAGTTCGACCACGCGTGCGGCGACTTCCGGCGATCCCGGCGCGGGATAGCGGATGTGATAGGTGTGTTCCGGAAAGCCGTAGTAATCATAGACCATGCCCGGACGCGCGGCGGTGGAGACGGTGAAGTCCGGCTCCTCCCAATGGCCCGACACGGCCAGCACAGCGCGCGGGCGTTCGGGCAATTGTGCGGGCAGCGCCTGCAACGAGGCTTCGAGCCAATCGAAGTTGCGGCGGAATTCGCCATCGAGCCAGGGCCAAGGGCCACCGCCGTGCGAAAGGAAATAGACAGGCTGCTGTTTAGACATGCTGCCAATGTAAGCCATCGTGCGCTGCACAACAGCAGGGAAAAAACGGGGGCGCCGTTCGAAAAACCGGAACGGACCAGTCCATTGCGGAATTGTAATGTTTCGCTCACCCCACGGTCGGGTGTGGGTGGCTAATTCCGGCTTCGACGATGGGCGGACGTTCCGAATCGTAACGAGACGGTCCCCTGTTCCGGTTCCTTCCCGGCCGCCCATCGTCACCGGCCCGCATGGTCGCGGTGCCGTGATCCCGAGGGAAGCGCCCTTGTCACGCCCTATCTTTTTTGATCCCACCGGCCGTCGGCGCCGCTGGACCCGCCGTGGCGGGTTTGCCGTACTCACGCTGCTGTTCGTGCTTGCCGCGATCTTTGCGACGACGCTCGCCACCGTGCCCACGGTCCAGCCGCTGCCGCTCGGCTTTGAGCGCATGGCGCCGCTGCGGCTGAAGTCGCAGGTCAGCCGCCTGTCGCACCGTTTGCAGGACTTGTTCGGTCGCCATGCCGTGCCCGCCGCGCGCGGGCGTCCTGGCTCGCTCACGGTGGGATTCTATACCAGCTGGACGGATGGCAGTGCCGTGACGCTGGCACGCCACATCGGCCAGCTCGATTGGGTTGCGCCCACCCTGCTCAGCATTGATCGCACCGGCGCACTTCAGGTCAGCGACGATGGCCCCCTGCGCCGCGTGCTGACCGGGTCGATCCATCGGCCGCTGGTGGTGGATGTGTTGCAGAACGCGGCAGACGGCGTGTGGGACGGACAGGCCGTCACCAAGGCGCTGTCCAACCCCGTGCACCGTGCCGCGCTGGTTGCCGGCATCGACGCCGCGCTCGATCGCAATGGCGATGGCGGCGTGATGATCGACTTTGAAAACCTGCCCGTCGCGGGAATCGGCGCTGAACGGCAGTTCGCCGCCGATCTGCACGCGCGGCTGGCGCCCAAGCATCGCGTTGTCGCGGTCACGATGCCGATCGACGCGCCGGAATGGTCGGCCCGCTCGTTCCTGCCGGTCACTGATCGCGTCGTGCTGATGGCGTATGACGAGCATTGGCAGGGCGGCGAGCCCGGTCCCATCGCGTCCAACGGCTGGTTTGCCAGCCACCTTGCCGAACAGCTGAAGGGCGTGCCCGCCAGCAAGGTGATCGTGGCGCTGGGCAACTATGGCTATGATTGGCACGATGGCAAAGCCGATGCCCTGACCGTGGAAGAGGCCTGGCTTTCCGCGCATGACAGCGGCACCGCGCCGGGATGGGACCGCACCAGCGGCAATGCCGGCTTTGCCTATACCGACGATGCAGACAAGGACGCCGGCACCCCCGCCGTGCGCCACGATGTGTGGATGCTGGATGCGGCGGCCAGCTGGAACCAGATGCAGATGCTTTCGCGCCTTGGCGTGGGATCGGTGGCGCTGTGGCGGCTTGGCGCTGAAGACCCCGGATTCTGGAATGCGCTGCAATCATGGCGCACCCCGGGCGCACCGCGACCCGATTTGCGCCCCATCCACCAGACGGCCAACGTCGATGTGGAAGGGCAGGGGGAAATCCTGCGCGTGGATGCCACGCCGCGTGCCGGCGTGCGCACGGTGGCATTCGATGCGCGGTCCAACCTGATCGACGACGAACGCTATGACGTGCTGCCCACGCCCTTTGTGGTCCGGCGCACGGGCGACCGGCCGCACCTTGTCGCGCTAACTTTCGACGACGGCCCCGATCCCAAGTGGACGCCGCAGGTCCTTTCGATCCTGGAACGCTATCACGTGCCCGGAACGTTCTTCGTAGTGGGCGAAAATGGCGTGCAGAACCGTGGGCTGCTGCAACGCATGGTCGCTGACGGGGACGAGATCGGTAACCACAGCTACACCCACCCTAACATGGCCGAAGAGAACTCTGCGGGCATCAAGCTTGAGCTGAACGCCACGCAGCGCCTGATCGAGGCTTATACCGGGCGGTCCACCCGTCTGTTCCGCGCGCCCTACTTTGGTGACGCCGAACCGACTACGTCGGACGAACTGGGACCGGCGCTGATCGCGCAGGAACAGGGCTATACCGTGGTCGGCCTTCACGCCGATCCGGGCGACTGGAAGAAGCGTAGCGCGGATGACATCGTGACGCGCACGGTGGCCGCCATCGAAGGTGCGGCGCCCGACCGCACGGTCAACGTGGTGCTTCTGCACGACGGCGGTGGCGATCGCACGCAGACCGTGGCGGCGCTGCCCCGGATCATCGAGCAGCTGGAGGCCGATGGCTATCGCTTCGTGCCGGCTTCGACGCTGGCCGGGCTGAAGCGCGACGACATCATGCCCAAGGTTGCCGGATGGGACCTGCTGGCGGTGCGCGCGGATGTGGGCATCTTCCTGCTGCTGTCCGGGCTGATCTCGACGCTCAACTGGATCTTTTTCTTCGCCATCGCCATCGGCGTGATCCGCGCCGTGGGGCTGACCGGCCTTGCGATGTTCCCGGAACGGCGCATTGGCCTGCCCCGCGAACCGATGGGTACGCTGCCTCTGCTCACCGTGATCATCCCGGCCTTCAACGAAGAGCGGGTGATCGAAACCTCGGTACGGGGCATTTTGGGCAGCGATTACGATCATCTGGAAGTGATCGTGGCCGATGATGGGTCGAAGGATCGCACCAGTGCCATCGTGGCCGAGGCATTTGGCGACGATCCCCGCGTGCGGCTGATGACGCTGGTCAACGGCGGCAAGGCCAAGGCGCTGAACCGCGCGCTGGAACAGGCGAGCGGCGACATCGTGGTCGCGCTGGACGCCGATACCCAGTTCGAACCCCAGACCATCTCGCGGCTGGTGCGCTGGTTTGCCAACGAGCGGATTGGCGCGGTCGCGGGCAATGCCAAGGTCGGTAACCGCGTCAATCTCGTCACCCGTTGGCAGGCGGTGGAATATGTCACCGCGCAGAACATCGAACGGCGTGCGCTGACCCGCTTTGACGCGATCATGGTCGTCCCGGGCGCGGTCGGTGCCTGGCGCCGTTCCGCGCTGGAAGAAGTCGGCGGCTTCCCCGAAGACACGCTGGCGGAAGACCAGGACCTGACCATCGCGATCCAGCGCAAGGGCTGGAAGATCGCCTATGATGAAGACGCCGTGGCGTGGACCGAAGCGCCCGAAACGCTGCGCGCGCTGGGCAAGCAGCGGTTCCGCTGGGCCTTCGGTACGCTCCAGTGTCTGTGGAAGCACCGTTCGATCCTGCGCGAACGGCACCCCTCCGGGCTTGCCTTCATCGGCATGCCGCAGGCGTGGCTGTTCCAGATCGTGTTCGCGATGATTTCGCCCCTGATCGATCTGGCGCTGGCCGTCTCGATCATCGGCACGATCGTGCGGATCGCCGAACACGGCGTGGCCCAGACGCAAACCGACGTGCTGCGCATGGCGCTGTACTGGGCGGCGTTTACCACCGTAGATCTTGCCTGCGGGCTGGTGGCCTACCGGCTGGACGTGCGCGAGAAACGGCTGCCGGCGCTGCTCCTGCTCAGCCAGCGCTTCGTCTATCGCCAGCTGATGTATGGCGTGGTGATCCGCGCGGTGGGTGCGGCATTTTCGGGCCTTGGCATCGGCTGGGGCAAGCTGGAGCGGACCGGCCGCGTCAGCACGCCCGACGATCCATCCTCTGGCGGCAACGGCGGGCGTCCGCCAGCGGCGCCGGCAGCGGCAATCCCGTCAGCGCGGCAGGCGCAGGCTGGCGATCAGGCCGTCGTCGCCTGACAGGACCAGTTCGCCGCCGTGCAGATGCGCCACGGCGGCGACCATCGCCAGACCCAGTCCGCCGCCCGGCAACGTGCGGGCATTGTCGAGCCGGACGAACCGTTCGACCACCCGCGCCCGGTCTTCGGTGGCGATGCCTGCTCCATCGTCACACACCGCAATCTCGCCATGATGGCCATCGGCGCGGGTGCGCACGGTGATGTGTCGCCCGCCATACTTCATTGCATTGTCGATCAGGTTGGCCAGCGCGCGCGACAGCAGTTCGCGATCCGCGCGCACCGTTACCGGAGCGGTGTCGGCCACGAGTTCGAACCCGGATTGTTCGGCCAGCGGTTCGTAGAGTTCGACAAGGTCCTGCGCCACTTCGGCAAGATCGAGCGGCACGCGCCGATCCTCGGTCGCCCCGCCCTCCAGCCGGGTGATCTCCAGCGCGGTGTCGAGCATCTGGCGTAGTGCATCTGCATCGGCGCGCGCGGCGTGGAGTGCCTCCAGCGCGGCGGGTTCGTCCACCCGCACCAGCGCGGTATCGATCGCTGCCGTCAGCCGCGCCACCGGCGAGCGCAGGTCATGCGCCAGCGCCCCCGAGATCGATCCGAGTTCGGACACCAGCCGGTCGATCCGTTCGGCCATCAGGTTCATCTGCATGCGCAGGTGGTCAAAGCCGTCGCCCGTTTCCTCCACCGCCACGCGCGCGCCAAAATTGCCCTTGGCGAGCTGGGCGGCGGTATCGGCAATCTCGTGCGTGCGTCGGCTGATCACCACGCCCAGCACCAGCGCGCTCGCCAGTGCGAGCGCCACGGCCACCGCGATGGTCAGGCCGATCGCGGTGGCAAAGGCCAGGTCGAAACGGCGCTCGGTCGCGCTCATCACCCCCACCACCAGCAACTCGCCATCGGGCAGCACGCTGGCCACGGCCACGCCTTCGATCCCCGCCGCGCCGGGGCCGCGGTGAACCACCACCGGCAGGGGCTGGGTCGAAGGCGGCAGGTCCGGCGCGCGCGTGAGGTTGCTCAGCACCGGCGGGCCATCGCCGGTCAAGGCCGTGAACACGGTGGGATCGCTCGCGCTGCCACGCCGGTTGGCGATGAAATCGGCCAGTTCCGCCCGGCCGCCGTCATAGTAGGCTGCCAGCAGGTCCTCGCGCACGTCCACCACCTGCCGCACACGATCCGCGTGGACGACATCGAGCATCTGCCCGCGCAGGAAAAAGATCGCCAGCGCGCTCGACAGCAGTTGCAGCACGAAGATCGCCACGACCAGCCGGGTCATGGTGGAGGACAGCCGCGTGCGGATGGAGGCCATGCGCGCGCCGATCAATCGAGGCCGAGGCGGTATCCCGCGCCGCGCACCGTGTGGAACAGGGGCTGTTCCTCGCCGTCGTCGATCTTGCGGCGCAGGCGGCTGATGTGCACGTCGATCACGTTGGTGCCGGGGTCAAAGTGATAGTCCCACACCGCTTCCAGCAGCATGGTTCGGGTCACCACCTCGCCCTGATGCAGCATCATGTATTCCAGCAGGCGGAACTCGCGCGGCTGCAGCGCGATCTTGCGCCCGTTGCGGCGAACCATGCGGGTCAGGCGGTCGAGTTCGAGATCGGCGCAGCGCAGCGTGGTTTCCTGCGCCTTGGCCGGAGCGCCGCGACGGCGCATCAGCGCCTGCACGCGGGCGAGAAGTTCGGCGAACGAGAACGGCTTGCCCAGGTAATCGTCCGCCCCGGCGGTCAGCCCCGCAACGCGGTCGTCGGTGCTGCCCAGCGCCGACAGCATGATCACGGGCGTCTGCACTTCGGCCGCGCGCATCGCCTTCAGCAGCGCCAGCCCATCCATGCCGGGCAGCATCCGGTCGAGCACCACCACGTCGAACTGGCTGTCTGTGGCCAAAAACAGGCCATCGCGGCCGTTGTCCGCGCGATCTACGGTGAAGCCTTCCTCGTCGAGCCCCCGCGCGACGTAATCGGCAATCTGCGGGTCGTCTTCGACAAGGAGGATGCGTCCGGCCATGCGTGCTTCATGCCGCGTGATCGCGTCCGCGTCCACCGTCGCGTCTGTCAGGGTTGCGGCGCACCACCGGGGCCGGGGCCACCGGACATCCGCACCGGCGCACCCGATGGGATCGAAGGCCCACTGGTTCCGCCGCTGTAGCCATAGCCTTGGGGCAGGACGGGGCCCATCTGCCCGCGCGTGCCGAGCGACGGAGGCATTGATGCGTCGTCGCCGTCATCGTCCTTCGGTCCGGCTTCCGGACGGGCGGGCGTTGCTGCGGCGAGCGCCGTGGCGGGAGCCGCCGCAACCGCGGCGGGCAACGGGGTGGCGGCGGCCTTCGCCGCAGCGCTGTCCGCCTGCGTTGCCGCGAGAGCGGACGTGGGCGCGGAGGCGGCGCGCACGGGCGCTGCTTCGGCCAGTCGCGCGGTGGCGGGCGTGGCGGGTGCAGCCTGTTCAACAGGGGCGGTGTTTGCCAGCGCGGCGGGGGCGGGAGCAGCCACGGGGCTGGGCGCGAATTGCGGCGTCGGAGCCGGGCCGATCATTGCCAGCGCGGCAATCCCGGCTGCAATAGCGGCACCGCCACCGGCGCTCCATGCCATCCAGCGCGGCGTGCGGCGTGGCGCGCGATGCGTGGCGATGTCGACCACCGCAGCGGCCTGTACGGCGACTGGCAGGGCTTCTGCCATAGCCTGCGGCACGGCGGCCGGTTCGGCCAGCGGCGGCATTTGCGCCATGCGCGGGACCTCCCGCTTGATGCGCGCCGCAAGGCCGGCGGGAACGGCAGGCTGGCCCATGCCGTCCAGCATCTGGTCAAGCTGCGCGCGGCCGACCTCGGGCGAAGGAGGCGCGGCGCGGCTCACGCGGAAAGGCCCGAAGCGAGCGGACCCGATCCGCCAGCGGGCGCGCGCACGGCAAGATCACGCGGCGCGACGTCTCGTGCCACCAGCAATTCGCGCATGTGCCGGCGCGCCCTGAAGAGAAGTGATTCCATCGCCTTTATGTTGAGGTCCAGAACCTCCGCTGCAAGGGCATTCGTGAAACCCTCGTAATAACACAGCACCAAAGCCGCGCGATAACGCTCCGGAAGGTCGTCCAGCGCGGCCCGCACGGCGTGGTACGCCTCGTCCGCTTCGATCAGTGCGTCGGCGAGCGGCGCCTCGTCCGCCATGTCTGGCAGTTCGGGCGTGGTGATTACGCGGAAGCGTCGCTTGCGATCGAAGCACAGGTTCATCGCCACCCGGTGAAGCCAGCCAACAAGGCCCGCCCCGGTGGGTTTCCATCTGGGCGCATTCTGCCACAGGCGCGCAAAGCAGTCCTGGACGACGTCCTCAGCCTCATGCCCGTCGCCCAGCATCCGCGCCGCCACGCGATAGAGCGCGGTGGTGTGCCGGTCGACCAGCAGGCCGAACGCGTCGACCGACCCGGTCGCCACCGCTGCCATCAGCGCGGTGTCGTCCAGTCGGGAATCGATCACGACCGGGCATTCGCCGGCCGCTGCTGCAAAGTGGCAGTCCTCGCTGGTAAAGGCGAGTTCGCCGTTGATTTCGCCGTGGAATGTCACGCGGTCCGTCCATCGCGCACGAGGGTTTGCTCCGTCCATTCCCCAAGCCCCGGGGAATAGCTGGGCTCTGGCGCCTGAACGCCAAATTTACGGAATGGTCATCGTGCAGAAATTTTCGGGCCAGTCCCGCGAAGGGAAAGGGATCCTGCGCCGTTGAACGCGTCGGAAGCTGTGCGTCGTCGCCTCCCCGGGCCCCCGGCGCATGGTTTCCACAACCCTGACAGCCTCGGGGGCGTACGCCCGCCTGCCGGGGAGATGAACCTGGACCCGCGTGCATGCGCACGCGGGTTCCTTTGCCGGACGGATCACCCACGCTCATGCTGAACACGCGCAAGACCACCCCCTTCCTTGTTTCGGCAGCCCCTGCGGCCTTCCTGCTCGCGTCGGCGCCGGCCTTTGCCGACACCACGGTCAGCGGCACCAGCACCACGCCGCTGGTCACCGCCAGCGCGGGATCGGTCACCGTTTCCAGCACCGGTGCGCTGAACGTGCCGACCGGCACCGGCGTCACGGTGAATTCCAACAGCACGGTCACCGTCAATTCGGGCGGCACCATCGCCATGGGTTCGGCCGATGGCGCAACCGGCGTGGCGATCAACCCCGGCGTCACCAGCACCATCACCAATGCCGGCACGATCAGCGTGACCGAATCCTTCACCGCGGCCGATGCCGACGGCAACGGCATCGCCGATGGCCCGATCGCCAGCGCCAGCAATCGCTACGGCATTCACGTGCTGTCCGGCGGCACGATGACCGGCGGCATCAGCAACACCGGCACGATTACGGTCGAAGGCCTGAATTCGGCGGGCATCGCCAACGACGGCACGATCAGCGGCGATCTTTCCAGCACCGGCACCATCGCCATCAAGGGCGACAACAGCGTCGGCATCCGCACCGGGAATGTGAATGGCAACGTCGTTGCCGAAGGCACCGTGACCGTGGCGGGCGAAGGCGCGCAGGCACTGGTCGTCGACGGCAATGTCGGCGGTCAGGTGAAGATCGGCGGCACGCTGGCGCAGTCCACATCCTACACCACCGACGCCAGCACCACGCAGACGCTGTCGCGCACCGCGCTGCACAGCGGGAAGGCGGCGGTTGAGATCGACGGTAACGTCGCCGGCGGCGTGCTGGTCTATACGCCTTCGTCCACCTCGGTGTCGGATCAGTCGACCGGATCGATCCAGGCTTATGGCAACAGCCCGGCGATGCAGATCGGCGGCGCCAGCGATATCACCATCGGCGGCGGCACCACCAACGTCGGCACCTATTCGCTGGGCGTCGACGGTTCGGTCTCGGCCAGTGCCAGCTACAGTTCGACCGACGCCTATGGCATCGTGATCGGCGGCAAGGGCGGCAACGTCACGCTGACCAAGGGCATCGGCGTTTCTGGCACCGTCACCGCAACCACGGTCGATTCTTCGGCCACTGCGCTGCTGATCAACGCCGGGTCAACCGTTGGCACACTGTACAACAGCGGCACGATCAAGTCGGTCATCAGCTCGCCGGGCATCGGCGCCTCTTATGCGATCCGCGATCTGTCGGGCACGCTCAGCAACATCGAGAACACCGGGTTCATCACCGTGACCGGGTCCAGCGAGGATACGCTCGCGGCGATCGACCTGTCGGCCAACACCTCGGGCGTGACGATCAAGCAGGACCTCAACGCGACCGACGCCGCTTCGCAGACGACGGACAAGGCCGCGTCGGGCTACAATCCGGATACGGCCACCGTCTACACGGCCATCACCGGCAACATCTATACCGGCAGCGGAAACGATACGATCGACATCGAATCGGGCAAGGTCACGGGCAACGGCTATCTGGGCGCTGGCAACGACAGCGTGACGCTGGCCGATGACGCCAAGTGGATCGGCAACATCGACTTCGGTACCGGCACCGCCACGATGAGCATGGCCGGAAATTCGCGCTTTACCGGCACGATGGCGCTGAATGACCAGACCGGAACGCTGACCCTTGCCGACAGCGCGCGCTGGCTCGGCACGGTCACCGGCGGTTCGGCGCTGACGGTCAACGTGAACGGCGGTGTGTTCGGCGCCAACGCCACCGGCACCACCACGATCCATGCGCTGAACGTCGCATCGGGCGGTACGCTGCGTGTCTATGTCGACGGCGCCACCGGCACGAGTTCCAAGCTGGTGGCCGATACGGTCAGCTTTGCCAGCGGCTCGAAGATTTCGGCCACGGTTTCCTCGCTGTCACAGGCAGAAGGGACTTATACCGTGGTCAGCGCCGGCTCGCTGAGCGGGATCAGCAACATTGCCACCTCGGCGCTCGACATGCCGGTGCTGTACAACGGCACGATCACCACCGCCGGCAACGATGTGCTGCTGACCATCGCGCGCAAGACGGCGACCGAACTCGGCCTCACCGCGCCGCAGGCCGCCGCCTACAGCGCCATCCTCGGCAACGCCGCCGCGAACAGCTACCTGGAAAGCAGCCTGCTTCAGGTGGCCGATACCGCCACGCTGCAAAGCCAGTTCAACCAGATGCTGCCCGATTACGCCGGCGGCACGTTTGACATCATCACGCGCGGCGCCCGCCTTGCCGCGCAGCACGTGGCCGATGATTCCTCGATCTTCACGATCAGCGACGTGGGTGGCTGGCTGGAACCGATCTACTTCCACGGCACCCACCGTTCGAGCACCGACGCAGGCTACACCGACCACGCCTTCGGCCTTTCGGCCGGGATTGAACGCAAGGTCGGCTCAAGCCGCGTGGGCGCTTCGCTGCTGTGGTTTTCGGGTACGGTGGACACCGGCGGCTACCAGTCGGTGAAGGCCAACGACTATGAACTCGGTCTGTTCTGGCGGCGCGCTGCCGGTCCGCTTTATACCTGGGCGCGTCTGGGCCTTGGCAAGTCCACCTTCACTTCGGCGCGCACCTTCACGGGGGAGGTCGATTCCACCGCGATCAGCTACACCGCCGCAGGACGGTGGAAGGGCACCAGCATTTCGGGCACGGGCGGCATTTCCTACGCCGTCCCGCTGGGAGAGCATTTCCGCATCAAGCCCAAGGCCGTGCTGGAATACTTCCGCCTGCATGAAAACGCCTACACCGAAACCGGCAGCACGCCGCTCATCCTGTCGGTCGATTCGCGCAACAGTTCCGCGTTGAACGGTACGACCACGCTGGTCGCCAGCTGGAGCGCGGGGCAAGGCGACTATGAAAACCGCCCGTTCACGCTGGAACTCGAAGCCGGTCGCCGCAGCCGCCTGTCGGGCCATCTCGGCGCGACGACCGCCACTTTTGGCAGCGGCGACAGCTTCACCCTCACGCCCACCGCGCTGCCTTCGGCGTGGGTCGGTCAGCTCAGCGTGCTGGCGGGCGGTCTCGACTATACCTGGAAGCTCAGCACCGGTGCGGAGCGGCTTCAGGGCGGCGGCACGTCATACTCGCTGCGCGCCTCGCTCAGCATTGCGATGTAATCAAACGCCTTCCCACCCGGACCGGCTTTGGAACACAGCCCCGTCGTAAGGCGGTCCGGACGAAGGCGAACGGGGGAGCCGGAGGTCGTCCACAGACTTCCGGCAGCTCCGTCAGATGCGCGGGCGCGCGGCGAACCATGGCGTCATGCGCGCGATCGCCTCTTCCACCAGCGCGGTGGAAACGGCGAAGCTGAAGCGGATGAAGCGGTGGCCCTCCACCGGATCGAAATCGATCCCCGGCGCAGTGGCGACGCCGGTATCGCGCAGCAGGTCGAGGCAGAACGACAGGCTGTCGTTCGTCAAATGGCCGACATCGGCATAAATGTAGAACGCGCCATCGGGGGGCGCAATGCGGGCAAGGCCCATGCCCGGCAGCGCCGCCAGCAACAGGTCGCGGTTGCGGGCATACGTCCGTACGTGCCCTTCCAGTTCATCGGAGCAATCGAACGCCACCAGCCCGGCGCGCTGCGCCAGCACGGGCGGGGTCAGGAACAGGTTGCCCATCCGTGCGCGCGCCTGATCGATCAGGTCGGGCGGCACCACCAGCCAGCCCAGTCGCCAGCCTGCCATACTGAAATACTTGGAAAAACTGTTCACCACGATCGCCGCGGGATCCACCGCCAGCATGGACAGCGCCGGCGCGCCATACGTGATGCCGTGATAGATCTCGTCGGAAATCACCGCGATGTTCCGCCGCCGGCACACCTCGGCAATGCGCGCCAGTTCGTCGGGCACGATCACCGTTCCGGTGGGGTTGGCGGGGCTGGCCAGGATCAGCCCGTCCGGCGCCGGATCGAGCGCCTCCAGCGCCGCCGCCGTTACCTGATACCCTTCGTTCGGCCCGCATGTCAGCTCCACCGGTTCCATGAACAGCGCGCGCAGGTTGTTGCGATAGGCAACGTATCCCGGCCGCGCCATCGCCACCCGTGCCCCCGGCGCAAACCGCAGCGACAGCGCCATGACCAGCGCGGGCGATGCGCCGCAGGTCAGGATCACCTGCGCCGGATCGACCGCCACGCCGCAGCTTTCCCGATAGCCCTGCGCGATCCGCGCCTTCAGTGGCTGGCTCTCCCAATACCCCATCGCTTCGGTGTCCAGCACGCGATGCGCCTCGGCAATCGCGGCGGCGGGCGCTCCGGTGCTCGGCTGGCCGAACTCCATGTGGATGATCGACTGGCCTTGTGCGGCCAGTTGGTGGGCAAGGCCGGAAACGGCGATGGCGTGGAACGGTTCGAGCTGCGCGATCATCCCGGCGATCTAGCAGGCACGCCGGCCCATAGGAACCACACCGATACCTGACCCATTGCCATCAGGGCGTGTTGCAGTGCAATAGGCGCGGATGCGCATCGCCATCGTCGACGAAAGTGCCTCGCGCGCCGCAGTGATCGGCGAAGGCCTTGCCGCGCTTGACGATTGCGAACTGTTCGTCGTCACCGAACGGCGCGGCCTCGTTGCCCGCATTGCAGAGATCGACCCCGACATCGTGCTGATGGACCTCGGCAACCCATCGCGCGACGTGCTGGAGGAATACTTCGCCGTCAGCCGCGCGCTGGCCCGGCCCATCGCCATGTTCGTGGATGAAAGCGACGACGAATCGATCGCCGCATCCATCGACGCGGGCGTTTCGTCCTATGTGGTCGATGGCCTTGCCGCGCACCGCATCCGTCCGATCCTCGATCTCGCGGTGCGCCGTTTCAACGCCTTCGCCCGCCTCCAGACCGATCTTGCCGCCGCGCAGAACAAGCTGGCCGAGCGCGAGAGCGTGGACAAGGCCAAGCGCATCCTGATGCAAAGCCGCGGGCTTGCCGAGCCGGAAGCCTATGCCGAACTGCGCCGCACGGCGATGAACCAGGGCAAGCGCATCGCCGACATTGCCGATGCGGTCGTCACCGCGCATTCGCTGATGGGAGGATCCTGATGCCTAGAGAAACAGGGGCAAAGGCCGATCTGACCATCGGGTTCCTGCCGCTGGTCGATTCCGCGCTGCTGATCCTTGCGCGCGAACATGGCTTTGCCGATGCCGAAGGGCTGCGGCTGGCGCTGGTGAAGGACATGAGCTGGGCCACCGTGCTCGATCGCCTGCTCTATGGCCACACCGATGCCGCGCACATGGTCGCGCCGCTGGCCATTGCCACCACGCTGGGGCGCGGCCGCCCGGCGCAGCCGCTGTCGGTGCCGTTCGTGCTGGGGCTGAACGGCAACGCCATCACCATGCGCCCGGAACTGGCCGATCAGCTTGCCCCCGCTGGCGGGCTGGCCGATCCGGCCGAAGCGGGCGCGCGGCTGAAGGCGATTGTGGCGGCGGGGCGCAAGCTGCGCTTTGGCGTGGTCCACCGTTATTCCAGCCATAACTACATGCTGCGCTATTGGCTGGCGGCGTGCGGCGTGCGGCCTGATCATGACGTGGAGATCACCACCGTCGCGCCGCCGTTCTGCGCCGACGCGCTCGAAGCGGGCGAGGTCGATGCGATCTGCGTGGGCGAACCGTGGAACTCCGTTGCCGTTGAACGCGGCGCGGGCCGGATCGTGCTGGTGACGGCGCAGATCTGGCGGCGGGGCGTGGAAAAGGTGCTCGCCCTGCGCGAAAAGGTGCTGGACGAACGGCGCGAGGAAACCGAGGCGCTGGTGCGTGCGCTGGTCCGCGCCGCGCGCCACTTCGTCGATCCCGATCACTGGGACGAAAACGCGGCGCTGCTGGCCCGCCCTGAATATGTCGGCGGCGATGCCATGCTGATCAAGCGCGCCATTTCCGACCGGTTGCTGCTGGCGCAGGGGGCCGAGCCCTCGCCATTCCCCGATTTCATGTTCCAGTATCGCGAGGCCGCGAACTTCCCGTGGGTCAGCCAGGCGGAATGGCTCTACACCCAGATGGTTCGCTGGGAGCCACCCGGATTCGATGCGGGCGATGCGCGCAGGGCGGCGCGGGTTTTTCGCCCCGATGTCTATCGCAGCGCCCTGACCGGCACCGCCGAACCGCTTCCCGGCGCAAGTTCCAAGGTCGAAGGCAGCCTTGCCGGCACCACCGTGGTCGGTACGCAGCAGGGGCGCATGACATTGGAAAGCAATCGCTTCTTCGATGGCGGCGTCTTCGATCCCGCGAACCTTGAAGGTTATCTCGCCAGCCTGCCCTGATGCCTCAATAATGCTGCAACGCAAAAAGCGCTTGCGTTGCTGCCCGCGAATCACTTAGGCTTGGGTCAGCAGGCGATCCGCGCTCCAACGATGGAGCGGTTTCAGGACCGCCCGCTGTCATCAACATTGCGTGGCAACGACGCCGCCCGATCTGGCCCTTTGGCCAAGTCGAGGCGGCTTTTTTGTGTGCGCGTCTGGCAAGGAACCGGTCCGATGGACCCGCAGGGCAGATCAGCGCAGCAGCAGCGAGGCCAGCAGGCCCGCGGCCAGCAGCGCGCTCACGCCTTGCCAGAACAGCACCGGGTTGCGCTCCAGCAGCGGCCGGGTGCGCATTGTGCCGTGCCCCAACGCGCCGCCCCCCTCCAGTTCGCGCAAAAGCTCGATCACATCGCCGAAACGCGCCTCCCGCTTGGGCTGGATCGCGGTCAGGATCGCCTGGTCCAGCCAGCTCGGAATCTCGGGGCGATGGCGCGATGGTGGCACCGGCTGGCCAAAGCGCGGGCGCTGAAAGGCCTCCTGTTCGCCGAACGGCCAGACGCCGGTGAACCAGCGATACAGCGTGACGCCCAGCGCGAACTGGTCGGTCAGCGCGTCGCCGGCATTTCCTTCGAACTGTTCGGGCGCCATGAAGCCGGGCGTGCCCGGAATTTCGTCGGCGTGGAAGTCTTCCACGCGCGGCAGGCGCGCCACGCCAAGGTCGATCAGCTTGAGCCCGCCCCCGTCCCTGGCATCTGCCAGCAGCATCACGTTCTCGGGCTTTATGTCGCGGTGCACAACGTCGATCCTGTGCAGTGCGGCAACGGCGCGGACCAGCTTTATCGCCGCTTCGTGCGCGGTTTCCAGCCCCGGCAGGCCGCGCGCCAGCCGGGCTTCCATCGTCTCGCCTTCCAGCAGCGGCTGCACGCCGTACAGCGCGCTCTGCCGTTCGGGCCGAACGGGATGCGCGCCCAGTACGAACGGGCTGGTAACCCGCTGGCCCAGCAGAATTTCTCGCGCGAAGGCCAGCCGCAACGCACGTTCGGACAGCACCTCGCGGCGGGGGAATTTCAGCACCACCTGCGCGCCGTCCTCGCTGTCGGTGGCGACCAGAAGCACCGCATGGCGTCCCTCGCTCAGCACGCGTTCGATGCGAAACCCGTCGATCGATTCGCCCACCTTTGGCGCCTCGGCAAAGGGCAGGGCGGAAAGGCCCGCCAGAATGCCGTCGTGGTCGGGCGCGGGCAGCCGCACCACATCGATCACCAGCGCGGTCGCGTTGTCGCGCCCGCCGGCTTCCAGTGCGGCATCGACCAGCCGTTCGGCGGTTGCCTCCGCACTGGCTGCCTCGCGCAGGATCGCGGCGATGGTCTTGGGCGGCAGCACGCCGTGCACGCCATCGGTGGTCAGCAGCAGCCGGTCGTGTTCGGCCAGTTCCACGCTGGCGTGGTCCAGTCGCAAATCGCCCTCCAGCCCTACCGCGCGGATCAGCACGTGGCGCAGATCCGGTTCGGGGCGCACGTGGTCGGTGGTCAGCAGCGTCAGCCGGTCGGCGGCAAAGCGCCACGCGCGGCTGTCGCCCACGTGGACCAGATGCGCCTGCCGGCCGCGCAGGGCAAAGGCGGTGAACGTCGTGGCGCTGGCTGCCATCGCGTCGCCCTGCGCCTGCGCGTGCAGCCAGCGGTTATAGGCTTCCAGCGGGCGGTGCAGGGCACGGGCCGCGCCGATCGTGGCGGGCATGGCATAGAACCCTTCGACCAGCGCGCGCACGGCCAGTTCTGCCGCCACGCGCCCGTCCTTGCCGCCGCTCACCCCGTCGGCAATCGCGGCCACGATGCCGTGGCGGGCGCGTTCGCCGGCGGTGCCCATGTGGACGCCGCCGAAGTCCTGATTTTCGGCGCGCGGCCCCGTCTGGCTGGCAAAGCCCGCCGCCACCACCAGTTCGCTTGGTTCGCGCATCCCGTTTCCGCCCTCACACGTGCGGGCACGTCGCCCGCCCGCGTGAGGATCGATTTCAAACCCGTCTCGTCAAGTGCAGGGAGGACCCGCTAATGGCTACGATTGCCATGAAATCCGCTTCCGGAGCCACAGGCTCCCCCCCATCGACCAGTTTCTGGAAATCGGGTCATCGCCCGACGCTGCTGGCCGCTTTCCTTTATTTCGATGTCTCGTTCATGGTCTGGGTCATGCTCGGGCCGCTGGCGCCGATCATTTCCAAGGAACTGGGGCTGGACCCGGCGCAAAAGGGCCTGATGGTCGCCATCCCCACGCTGGCGGGCGCGGTCCTGCGCCTCGTCAACGGGCTGCTGGTCGATCGCATCGGGCCGAAGCTGACCGGCACGATCAACCAGTTGATCGTCATCGCCGGGCTTGCCGTGGCCTGGCAGTTCGGCATCTCCAGCTATGCCGGCACGCTGGCGCTGGCCGTGATCCTCGGCTTTGCGGGGGCGAGCTTCGCCGTGGCGCTGCCGCTCGCCAGCCGGTGGTATCCCGCCGAGCATCAGGGCAAGGCGATGGGCATCGCCGGCATGGGCAATTCGGGCACGGTGTTCGCCTCGTTGTTCGCCGCGCTGATCGCCAAGTCGTGGGGCTGGACGAACGTGTTCGGGTTTGCGCTGATCCCGCTGGTCATCGCGTTTGTGGTCTATCTCATCGTGGCCAAGGACAGCCCTGACCAGCCCGCGCCCAAGCCGCTTTCGGCGTACGGCGATGTGCTGAAGGAAAAGGACGCCTGGTGGTTCATGCTGTTCTACGGGGTTACCTTCGGTGGTTTCGTCGGCCTGTCGAACTCGCTGCCCACGTTTTATGCCGATACCTTCGGCATCACCCCGATCATCGCCGGCTATTGCACGGCGGCTTGCGTGTTCACCGGATCGCTGGTGCGGCCGATGGGCGGCGCGCTGGCTGACCGTTTCGGCGGCATCCGCACGCTGACCGTGGTCTATGCCGTTGCCGCCGTCATGCTGGGGGTGATTGCCATGGTCGCCACGCACGGCCTGCCGCTCGCCATCGCGCTGTTCATCGTCACGATGGGCACGCTGGGTATCGGCAACGGCGCGGTGTTCCAGCTGGTGCCGCAGCGTTTTCGCAAGGAAATCGGCGTGATGACCGGGCTGGTCGGCTTCGGCGGCGGTGTCGGCGGGTTCTACCTCGCCAGCTCGCTCGGCTTTGCCAAGAAGCTCGTCGGCACTTCGGCGCCGGGCTTCCTGATCTTTGCCGGCCTTGCGCTGGTGGCGCTGGCGGGCCTGACTGCGGTGAAGAGCCGCTGGCGGACCACATGGGGCGCCGCGCTTCAGGGCGCCAAGATCTGACCTGACGACCAAGGGGCGACCGGGGCGGACACGCATCCCCCCGGCGCCCCGCCATGAGGGAATGACCACACATGAAGACCCGCCTTCTCGGCGCCGCCATCGCGGCCGCGCCGCTCGCCTTTGCACACCCTGCCGCCGCCGCTTCTGCCCCGAAATTCGGTGATCCCGTGGCGGTTGGCGATGGCGTGACCATCGACCCGATCATGGACGCCCGCCTGCGCTGGGAAAACGTGGATACCCCCGCCAAGGGCGCCGATGCGGTCACGCTCCGCCTGCGCGGCGGGTTCGAAGTGAAGCACGCCCCGTCGCACCTCTCGTTTCTGGCCGAGGCGGAAAGCACGCTCTGGATCGTCAACGATTACAACGCGCTGCCCTTCATCGCCGCCAAGGCCAAGGGCGCCTATGCCAACGTCGCCGATCCACAGAACGTGGAACTGAATCGCCTGCAGATCCAGTACCGCACCAAGGCGCTGGGCCTCACCGTGGGCCGCCAGCGTATCAATCTTGATGACCAGCGCTGGGTCGGCTCGGTCAGTTGGCGCCAGAACGAACAGACCTTCGACGCGGTGCGCGGCGAAGCCAGCCTTGGCCCGGTCACGCTCGATGCGACCTATGCTGACAGCCAGCGGACCGTGTTCGGCAACGACGCCGGCCCGCGCACGGCATACGATGGCAAGTTCGTGTTTCTGGGCGCCGGGGTAAAGGCGGGGCCGGTGGCGGTGAAGGGCTTTGCCTATCTGCTGGATTACGACACCGCGGAACAGGTTCCGGCGCTTTCCGCGCTGCTCGCCGATACCCAGACCTATGGCGCCCGCGTCACCGCCGCGCTGCCGCTGGGCAAGGCTGTGAAGCTGAACCTTGCCGCCAGCTATGCCCGCCAATCGAACTGGAAAAGCAACCCGGCGCACTATGGGGTGGACTACCTTGCGGGTGAGGCGGGCCTCTCTGCCAAGGGATGGACGCTGACAGGCGGGTACGAAAAATTGGGGTCGGACAAGGGCGTCGCCTTGCAGACGCCGATGGCCACGCTGCACAAGTTCAACGGGTGGGCGGACCTGTTTCTTACCACGCCTGCGGCCGGGCTTGAGGATGTCTATGTGGGGTTAGGGGGCACCTTGCCCGGTTTAGGCGGGCTTAGCCTCGCCTCAACTTTCCATGATTTTCACTCGGATGTCGGCCACGTCCACTACGGCACCGAATGGGACGCCAGCCTGGGGTTGAAGGTGCGCAAGGTGGCGCTCCTGGCCAAGTTTGCGGACTACAAGGCCAAGGGGTTCGGCACCGATACGCGCAAGGTCTGGCTTCAGGCGGAATACGCATTCTGATGCTGCACTGCAAAAACCGCTTGCGCGAAACGGGGCGAATCGCTTAGCCTCCAATTCGAAGGCAACGGGTGCCGCCCAAGGACGGGCGACCCAGCACCCCGCCGAACAGATCAACATCGCGTGGCAACGAAGCCGCCCAGACCTTCCCTCAACGGGATGCGTTCGGGCGGCTTTTTCGTGTTGTTCACGCGCCGAAGAAGGAAATCGAAGGCGTGAATGCTCCCACAAGCTTCGGACAACCCGACAGCAGCGTAAAGTCGCGCGAACGGCTGGTGGTGATCGGCAACGGCATGGCCGGCTGCCGCGCGGTGGAGGAAATCCTTGCCCGCGATCCCGCCCGCTTCGACGTGACGATCTTCGGCGCCGAACCGCGCGTGAACTACAACCGCATCATGCTTTCCCCGGTGCTGGCGGGCGAAAAGGCGTTCGAGGACATCGTCATCAATGGCGAGGACTGGTACGCCGACAACGCGATCACGCTGGTTTCGGGCGATCCGGTGGTCAGCATCGACCGCGCCACGCAGACGGTGATCGCCCGGTCCGGCCGGGTTGAACCCTATGACCGGCTGCTGATCGCCACGGGTTCCGATCCCTTCATCATTCCGGTCCCGGGCAAGGATCTGGCGGGCGTGGTGACGTTCCGTGATCTGGATGACGTGGACAAGATGCTGGCAGCGGCCGAGCAGGGCGGTAGCGCGGTGGTGATCGGCGGCGGCCTGCTGGGGCTGGAAGCCGCGCACGGCCTGTCCTTGCGGGGCATGAAGGTGACGGTGGTGCACCTGATGCCCACGCTGATGGAGCGCCAGCTGGACGAAGCCGCGGGCTTCCTGCTCAAGACCGAGCTGGAGCGGCGCGGCCAGACCATCGTGACCGGAGGCGACACCGCCGAGATCGTGGGCAAGGATGGCCACGTTACCGCCGTGAAGCTGAAGGACGGCCGCGAACTGGCCGCCGACATCGTGGTGATGGCGGTGGGCATCCGCCCGGCGACCGGCCTTGCCAAGGCGGCGGGCGTGACCGTGGAACGCGGCATCGTGGTGGACGATCACATGGTCACCAGCGACCCTGCGATCATGGCGGTGGGCGAATGCGTGCAGCACGCGGGCAATTGCTACGGCCTTGTCGCGCCGCTGTGGGACATGTGCCGCGCGCTGGCCGATGGCGTGACCGAAAGCCCCAGCGGCTTTTCCGGCTCCGTCACATCGACCAAGCTGAAGGTTTCCGGCATCGACCTGTTCAGCGCGGGCGACTTTTCCGGTGGTGACGGTGCCGAAGACATCGTGATGCGCGATGCGGCGCGCGGCATCTACAAGCGCGTGGTGGTGAAGGACAACCGGCTGGTCGGCACTGTGCTGTATGGCGATACCGCCGATGGCAGCTGGTACTTCGACCTGCTGAAGAAGGGCGAGGATGTTTCCGACATCCGCGAAGCGCTGATCTTCGGGCAAGCCTTCGCCGCGGGGGGCGCCCTCGCGGACCCTAATGCTGCCGTTGCCGCCCTTTCCGACGATGCGGAAATCTGTGGTTGCAACGGCGTGTCCAAGGGCAAGGTCGTTGAAACCATCAAGGCCGGGGCGTGCAGCCTCGATGCCGTGCGCAGCACCTGCAAGGCTTCGGCCAGCTGCGGGTCTTGCACCGGCCTGGTCGAAAGCCTGCTGGCGGTGACGCTGGGGGGCGAGGTGCAATCGGGGCCGAAGACGCTGTGCAAGTGCACCAGCTTCAGCCACGACGACGTGCGCCGCCTGATCCTGGAGAAGAACCTGCGTGCGATCCCGCAGGTGCTGCAGGAACTGCACTGGAAAACGCCCGATGGCTGCGCTTCGTGCCGTCCGGCGCTGAACTACTACCTGCTCTGCGCATGGCCGGGCGAATACGAAGACGACCAGAAGAGCCGCTTCGTCAACGAGAGGATGCACGCCAACATCCAGAAGGATGGCACGTATTCGGTGGTGCCGCGCATGTGGGGCGGGTTGACCAACCCCCGCGAATTGCGCGCGATTGCCGACGTGGTGGAAAAGTACAACGCGCCGATGGTCAAGGTGACCGGCGGCCAGCGGCTGGACATCTTCGGCATCCGCAAGGAAGACCTGCCCGCCGTCTGGGCGGACCTGAACGCCGCCGGGATGGTATCGGGCCACGCCTATGGCAAGAGCCTGCGCACGGTGAAGACTTGCGTCGGCAGCGAATGGTGCCGCTTCGGCACGCAGGATTCGACCGGCCTTGGCGTGAAGCTGGAGCGGATGACCTGGGGTTCGTGGATGCCCCACAAGTTCAAGATCGCCGTCAGCGGCTGCCCGCGCAACTGCGCCGAAGCGACGATCAAGGACTTCGGCGTTGTCTGCGTGGACAGTGGTTATGAACTGCACGTGGGCGGCAACGGCGGGATCAAGGTCCGCGCCACCGACCTCCTGACCAAGGTGGCGACCGAGCAGGAGGCGATGGATGTCTGCGCCGCCTTCATCCAGCTTTACCGCGAACAGGCGCACTATCTGGAACGCACCGCGCCGTGGATCGAGCGGGTCGGGCTGGATCACGTGAAGGCTGGCCTGTTCGACGATGCCGACAGCGTCACCCGCCTTGCCGCCCGGTTCCGCCATTCGCAGCAATTCATGCAGGACGATCCGTGGGCGGAACGCGCCGCGGGCAAGGATGCCGACCTGCACCAGCATCTGGCGGAAGTCCGCCCCATGGAGTTTGCACAATGATCGGAGATTGGCTCGACATCGGCCCGGTGGACCAGATCGCCCCCGGCAACGCCCGCACCCTGCCGGTGCGTGGGGCTGAGGAAATCGCCGTGTTCCGCACGCAGCAGAACGAGTTCTTTGCGCTGGTGAACAAGTGCCCGCACAAGCACGGCCCGCTTTCGCAAGGTATCGTGCACGGCAATGTCGTCACCTGCCCGCTGCACAGCTGGAACATCTCGCTGAAGACCGGCGAAGCGCTGGGCGAAGACAAGGGGTGCGTGCCCACCATTCCGCTGAAGGTGGATGCCGGGCGCATCTACCTGCTGCGTGAAGCCGTGGTGGGGAGGAAGGCCGCTTGAAGCCGAAGGCGCCCATCCGCACCACTTGCGCCTATTGCGGCGTGGGCTGTGGCATCCGCGCGACGGTGACGGGCGAACGCCAGGTCACCATCGCGGGGGACAAGGACCACCCCGCCAACTTTGGGCGGCTCTGCTCCAAGGGCACGCACCTTGGCGAGACGGTTGGTCTGGAAGGGCGCCTGCTGCACCCGATGATCGGGAATCGGCAGACAGACTGGGACGAGGCGCTGGATCTGGTGGCGGGCACGATGCGCGATTGCATCGAACGCCACGGGCCGGACAGCGTGGCGTTCTATGTCTCGGGCCAGTTGCTGACCGAGGATTATTACGCCGCGAACAAGCTGCTGAAGGGCTTTGTCGGCACCGCCAACATCGACACGAACAGCCGCCTGTGCATGGCAAGCGCTGTGGCCGCGCACAACCGCGCGTTCGGCGAAGATATCGTGCCGTGCAGCTATGAGGATCTGGAACAGGCCGACCTGATCCTGCTGGTGGGATCGAACACCGCGTGGTGCCACCCGGTGATCTGGCAGCGGATCGAGGCGGCGCGCGAGGCGAAGGCCACGAAGATCGTGGTGATCGACCCGCGCCGCACCGAGACGGCTGAACAGTCAGACTTGCACGTGGCCGTTGCGCCCGATGGCGATGTGGCGCTGTTCAATGCGCTGCTGCATGCGCTGCATGCGCGGGGCCTTGCCGATCTGGTGCCGTGGGACGGGCTGGATTGCGATCCGGGCGTGCCGGCCGATGTGTTCGAGGCGCTGGTCGAAATGGTAGCGGCTCACCCGAAGATGGTCACGCTGTTCAGCATGGGCGCGAACCAATCGGTGGCGGGCACCGACAAGGGCAATGCCATCATCAACCTGCATGCCGCGACCGGCCGCTATAACCAGCCGGGCGCGGGGCCGTTCAGCATCACGGGGCAGCCCAATGCGATGGGCGGGCGCGAAGTGGGCGGGCTGGCCAACACGCTGGCCTGCCACCTTGGCTTTGCGGAGGCAGAACGCGCCGACGTTGCGGGCTTCTGGGGCACCGACCGGTTGTGTGCCGGGCCGGGGCTGAAAGCGGTGGACCTGTTTCGCGCGGTGCACGATGGCCGCGTGAAGTTCCTGTGGGTGATGGCGACGAACCCCGCCGTGTCGATGCCCGATGCCGGCTTCGTGCGCGAGGCCTTGGCGCGGTGCGAGACGCTGGTGGTGTCCGACGTGATCGCCGATACCGACACGGCGCGGCTCGCCCACGTGCGCCTGCCCGCGCTGGCCTGGGGCGAAAAGGACGGCACCGTCACCAATTCCGAACGGCGCATCAGCCGCCAGCGCGCGCTGTTCGCCGCGCCGGGGCAGGCGCGGGCGGACTGGGCGATCGTGGCGGATGTGGCCTGCCGGCTGGGCCATGGGGATGCCTTTGCGTGGAACAGCAACGCGGCGGTGTTCCGCGAATATGCGGCGATGACCGCGCTCAGCGTGCGGCATGGCAAGGTGCTGGACCTGACCGCCTTTGCCGATATCAGCGATGCGGATTACGCCGCGCTGGACCCGGTGCAATGGGGCGGGCGGCATCCGCTGGTGGCGCAGCCGCGCCTTGTGCCGGTGCGGCCGAGCGCGATTTCGGCGGACCCTGCGTTTCCGTTGCGGCTCAACACCGGGCGCTATCGTGATCAGTGGCACACGATGACGCGCACCGGCCTTTCACCCACGTTGGCGCAGCACCGGCGCGAACCGTTGCTGGAAGTGCATCCCGACGATGCGCGCGCCAGCCGGCTGGTGGATGGCGGGCTGGGCCGGGTGGTTTCGGCGCATGGCGCGGCAACGTTTCGCGTGCTGGTGACCGATGCGCAGGCGCGGGGCGCGGTGTTCGTGCCGATGCACTGGACCGATGCGATGGCGGGTGAAGGCCGGGCAAACCGTCTGCCGGGGGCGTTCGTCGATCCCGTTTCGGGCCAGCCGGGCTTCAAGAACAGCGCGGTGCGCGTGGAGCCGGTCTTGCCCGAATGGCGCGCGTTTCTTGCCAGCGTGGAAGGCGTCGCGCCCGTGGGACTGCTTTGGTGGAGCCGCTCGCGCGTGGCGGGCGGTTGGCTGCATGAACTGGCGGGCGACGCTGCCATCGATATCGATGCGCTGCTGCCTGCCGGGCACCGCCTGGAAGCGGTCGATACCGTGCGCGGGATGCGCCGGATCGTGGTCAGCGACGATGCGGGGGCGGTGATCGCGGCGCTGTTTCTCACGCGGTCCGGCCAGTTGCCGCGGCGCGACTGGATCGCCGCGCAGCTTGGCGTGCGCGCAGCAAACGCCAGCGAACTGCTCGCCGGGCGCCCGGCCACGCCTGCGCCGGATCGCGGTCCGGTGGTCTGCGTGTGTCATGGGGTGGGCACAAACGCGATCCTCGCCGCGGTGGACGCGGGCGCGGACAGCGTCGCGGCGATCGGCAAGGCCACCTGCGCCGGCACCAATTGCGGCAGTTGCCGCCCCGCCATTGCCCGTTTGATTGCCCAAGCCACCATGTTGAAGGAGGCCGCAGAATGAGCGAATTTCCCGCAGGGTCCGTCTGGCTGGTGGGCGCAGGGCCGGGCGATCCCGACCTGCTGACGCGCAAGGCCGAACGGCTGATCAGGCAGGCGGAGGTGATCTTCCACGATGCGCTGGTGGGGCCGGGCGTGCTCGATCTGGCGCCGCGCGGGGCCATGCTGGTCAACGTGGGCAAGCGGTCCGGCCGCCATTCCAAGGACCAGAAGACCATCGACGCGCTGATCGTCGAGGCGGCGCTTGCCGGCAAGCGGGTGCTGCGGCTGAAGGGGGGCGATCCCGCCATCTTCGGCCGCGCGACCGAGGAACTGGACGCGTGCCGCGCGGCTGGGGTGGCGGTTTCGATCTGTCCCGGCGTGACGGCGGCGAGCGCGGCGGCGGCGGGACTGGGCGCGTCGCTTACCCTGCGCGGGCTGGCGCGCAAGCTGACCTTCGTCACCGCGCATGCACGCGCGGGCGAGGAACTGGACCTCGATTGGCACGCGCTGGCCGATCCGCAGGCGACGCTGGCGATCTATATGGGCAAGGCGGCGGCGGGCATCGTCTCGCGCGAACTGATCATTGCCGGGCTGCCGGGCGATACGCCGGTGGCGCTGGTGGAAAACGCCAGCCTTCCCACCGAACGCCATTTCCACACCCGGCTCGACTTGCTGCCGCTGGCCGCGCGGACCGCGCTGGGCGATGGGCCCGCCCTGCTGCTGATCGGCCGGGCCATGGCGATGGGATCACAAGTTGCCGTGCAGGAGGCGCGCGAACGATGCTGAAGCTGATCCGCCTGATCGTCCGCCTTGTGCAGGCGCACACATGCCCGCTGTGCGGCGCGCACGGTCCTTCCGATGTGCCGTGCGCGCTGTGCCATCATGACGGAGCACCACAGCGACCGATCTCTTGACGCGAACGAGGCTGGCTGCCATTCCTTTCCCAGCAAAACCGGGGAAATCTTGTGGCAGCGTTGCAGATTTGCCTCTTGATTGTCTACGCAATTGGCATCGCTCTGGGGCAACTGCTGTTCAAGCTGGCGTCCATGCGCGCTTTCTCCGGCAATTCTTCCTTCACCGATTTCTTCGCTCTTGCGCTCAATCCGTGGTTTGTTTCTGCCGTATTTTTGTACGGTGGGCTTTCTGTGCTGTGGATTTGGCTGCTCAAGCAAGTTCCGCTCTCTTCGGCCTATCCGTTCGTGGCGCTGTCCTTTGTGCTGACGCTGGTGTTTTCCGCTGTGCTTCTGGATGAACGCATGGCGGCGCGCCAGTTGATCGGCGCCGGGCTGATTGTTGGCGGCATCCTGATGGTGGCGTCCTGACATGCCGCCCGCGCGTGGCGGTTGCTGGATCATCATCCCTGCCTATCGTGAGGCTGCGGCAATCGCCCGCGTGATCGGGGCGTTGCAACCGCTCGGTCATGCCATCGTCGTCGTGGACGATGGATCGGACGATGGGACGGGGGACGTGGCCCGGGCGTGCGGCGTGTCGGTGGTGCGTCACGGGGTCAATCTGGGTCAGGGCGCGGCGTTGCAGACGGGCATTGCCTTTGCCCTGCGGCAGGGGGCCGATTATCTGGTGACGTTCGATGCCGATGGGCAGCACGATCCGGCCGATATTGCAGGTCTGCTCGCGCCGCTGGAAGCGCGAACCTGCGATTTCGCGCTGGGCAGCCGCTTTCTGGGGCGGGTTGAGGGGGCGTCACCTTTCCGGCTTCGGTTCCTGCGGCTGGCGGCGCTTTTCACGCGCGTGACGACCGGCCTGCGGCTGACCGATGCGCACAACGGCATGCGCGCCATGACGCGGCGTGGGGCCTCGCACGTCTGGTTGCGCCAGAACCGGATGGCCCACGCCTCCGAAATCCTGCACCAGATTGCCGCGAGCAAGCTGCCGTTTGTCGAAGTGCCCGTCCACATCCGCTACACCAGCTATTCGCGCACCAAGGGCCAAAGCCTGACCGGCGCGTTCCGCATTCTGGTCGATCTGGTCCAACAATCGGTGATCCGGTGATTTCAAAGGTGTTGATGACGATCCTGCTGGGCGGGGTCGTGCTGTATGCATGGCTGGCGATGGCGCGCGTCCGCTTCATCGGTTTGCTGTTTGGCCTTCTGGCGTCGGGAGGGCTCTACTTTGTCTGGTTTCAGGGGCAGGCCAACAAGCTGGCGCATCTGGCCGGCATCGGGCGCGGCGTAGACCTGTTCATCTATATCTGGATCGCGGTCAGCCTCCTTGCCATTCTCAACGTCCATCTGGTCGTCCGTCTGCAATCGGAGAAGATCACCGCGCTGGTCAGGCGGCTTGCTATTCTGGAGGCGACGCTGGATGAGCAGGGCCGGACCAGCGGGCACGATGACTGACGTGCGCAAGGCGATCGCCGGATGGGTCGTGCTGGTCGTTCTGCTGGTCGCCCCCGCGATCTGGAACGGCTTCCCGTTGGTGTTCTACGATACCGCCGGTTATCTCGGGAACTTCCGCTACCCCGCCTCACCACCGTTTTATACCGCGTGGGTGGTGGTAACCTCGTTGCGGACGTGGCCCGAACTTGTCGTTCTGGCACAAGGCCTCGCCACCGCCGTCTTCCTGATCACGGTCTTTTCAGTGGTCGTCCCGGCCGCGCGCAGGCGGACCCGGTATGCAACGGTGCTGGCCATCGTTGCCGTGCTGCCGGGGCAGCTGCCGTGGCTGGTTTCCTGGCTGATGCCCGATTTCCTGGCTGGAATCGCATTCCTGTCTGTGATCGTGCTGATGCTTTTCTGGAATGGCGCGCCCCGCTTGCAGAAGGCCCTGCTGGCCTCGTTCGTGCTTTTCGGATGCCTTGTCGCCACGGCCAACGTGGCCCTGTGTGCCATGCTGTGCGCCGTGTGCTTCGTGCTTCGCGCATGGGTGGCCGGGCAAGCGCTATGGAAGGGGCGCGTGGTCCTGCCTGCGGCCGCGGTCGGATCGTGCGTGATTTTTGCGATCCTGTTGATGATGGCGGCGAACATGGTCCGGCTGGGCAAGGCCGAATACAGTCCCGTGACCGGAACCATGACCTTTGCCCGCCTTGCGGACGTGGGGTTGGCCCAACCGCAGATGCCCGCGTTGTGCGCGCGCAAGCGGTATCCGATCTGCGCCTTTCTTCCCGAGCTTGCCCGCCATCATCGCCACGAGCAGAACTTCCTTTGGGACGGTCTGGCCGACAGGACCGACGCGTTTGGCGCGGGCAACGCGGATTATGCGGAGCTGGGACGCCAGATCATCGCGGCGGACCCGGTCGGCTATATGCGCGAAGGGCTGGCCGACGGCCTTGCACTGGCCGCGCATCCCACGCTGGACGAACCCGAATACGAAGAGCTGCGCCCGCAAGGCGCGGACTGGGGGGCGGGACAACGGCTGACGCCGCGCATGGCGGCAACGCTGGATCGCTTGTCGGCGGCCCGTCAGCAACATCGCACCCTGCTGGCGGCATACGCCGGCAGGTTCTATCGCGGCGCCACCTTTCTCTCTTACGTTTTGCTGGCGCTGCTATCGTGGCGGAGCGGCCGCAAGGGCGATCGCGCGGGGGCAGCGCTGGGGCTGGCGACATTCGCGGCGATCGGTCTGGAAATCGTGCTTCACGGCCTGCTGGTGGGACCCTATCCGCGCTACCACACCAAGGTGTCGTGGCTGGGATGGGTGGTGGTCGTGGCGCTGGTGGCGAGATGGCGCAGGCGCGCGCCGGCGTGACCCTGACCCATTGTGCCCGGGGCCACCGATTTAGCCGGCCGTGAATCCGTGAAGGGCACGATCACGGCGATGTGGAGGATGTCGCGCACCCGCAACACCGATACCAACCCCGCCGGGGCCGGGTGGCGTTCGTCTGCGAACAGGCGTTGAGGAGGTGGAGGCCCGAGCCGGAATCGAACCGGCGTAAACGGATTTGCAGTCCGGTGCGTAACCACTCCGCCATCGGGCCGCCGGTGTGGTTCAGAGCGGCGCGGTTAGCCCAGCGGGGGGCGGACCGCAACGGGATTCTTTCACGTCGGCACAAACGCCAGCGTGCGCCGCACCGGGTCGGCCTGTTCCAGCTTGAGCGTGAGCCGCTGGCCCGGTGCCGCATCGGGCACCCGCGCCCGCGCGATGATCGGCAGGCCCTCAAGATGCACGCGCGCGGACGTGCCCTCGCTGTCGGTGACGACCGCGCCGAACAGTTCGCCCTCACGCCCGTGGAGCATTACCGCTTCGGCGAGGTCCACCACCGCGCGTTCGATCCGGGCCGCCACCGCGTCCGCCCGCGCCATCACTTCGGGCAGGCGCTGGAAGGCGGAGCTTACCGCATCGGGCACCGCTTGCCCGCTGCACACGGCCAGCGTGGCGCGAATCACATAACGGTCCGCCAGCCGGCGCAAGGGCGCGGTGGCGTGGACATAGGGCGCGGCAATCGCGGCGTGCCAGGGCTCCGCCCCTGCTTGCCACGGTGCATAGCCCGCGCCGCTGCCTGCGCGGCGCACCGCGAGCATGAAGGCGGCGTGGCGCGCGTTGGTCCCATCAAGCGTCCGTTCAAAGGCCTTGAGGTCCTGCATGGCTGGCCAATCGAGCCGAAGCGCCTGCGCGGTCTGGCGCAGGCGCGCGATGGCGGCGGCGTCTGGCCCCGCCATCACCCGGAACAGGCCGGTGCGGTGCGCCAGCAGCGCTTGTGCGACGGCCAGATTGCACGCCAGCGAAAGCGCGGCGTTGGCCTGCTCCGACCTGCGCATCGGGCGATAGGCAAGGGCGAATCGGCTTTGGCCCAGCGCCACCACTTCCTGCTGCGGCGGATCGACGCGCGCCGCGCCGCGCCGGTCTTCGGCGGCCTGCACGCGGGCTGCCAGATCATGGAAGCCATCGGGCAGGTCGGCATCGCGAACGGTGGCATAGCCAAGTTTCGCCCGGCTGCGCACGATGGCGCGCTCCACGCCATCCAGACTGGCCTGCCCATCGGGCGCGACGCGCACGGTGAACACCACCGCCGGGCGCGGTCCATCCGGCAGAAGGCTGGCCGCCTTTTCGGCGAGAATCGGCGGATAGAGCCCCGCCTTGCCATCGGGCAGGTAGAGCGTTTCGCCCCGGTGCCACGCTTCGCTGTCGATGGCATCGCCATCGTCGATGAACCAGCCCGTGTCCGCGATGGCATAGTGCAGCAGAACGTCGGCACCGCTGCGCTCGATGGCAAAGGCCTGATCAAGGTCGGTGGAACTGGTCGGATCGAGCGTGACGAACGCCCTGTCGGTGCGGTCGACATGCGCGGTTGGCACGCGCGCGGCGGCGGCTTCGGCAGCGGTCAGCACTTCGGGCGGGAAGCCGGGCGGTACGGTGAACTGCGCGCGGATGGCATCAAGGCCTTGCGCCAGAATGCCTTGCGGATCGTGAAGCGCCTTCATCGGGCTGCGACGGTCTCAGGGATCGACATAGTCGCCCGGCGTGCCCGCCATGCCCGATCGCACCGCTTCCATCTGGTTGCGTGAAAACATCAGCTCCTGCTGCGCAACGCTTTCGGCCATCAGCACCTGATCGGTGGAAAGATCGGGCACGCGGTTGGAGAGCGACTTTGCCGCGCGGATCGCGGTCGGGCTCTTGCCGGCGATCTCGCGCGCCAGCGCCATGGCGCGGGGCAGGGGATCGGTATCGACATGCGTCACAAAGCCAAGCCCTTGTGCCTCCTCGCCCGAAAATTCGCGGTGGGTCCACGTCAGTTCGCGCAGCAGGTCATCGCGTACCAGCCCTCGCCACAGCAGGTATCCGCCCATGTCGGGCACCAGCCCCCACTTCACTTCCATCACCGCCATGCGCGTATCGGGCGCGGCAATGCGGATGTCGGCGCCGCTCGCCACTTGCAGGCCTCCGCCAAGGCACACGCCGTGCACCGCCGCGATCACCGGCATCGGCAGCTTGCGCCAGGTCATCGCCGCCATCTGTGCGCGGTTGGCGTTGCCGTGGGTGCGTTCCACCAGCGTGGTCTCCTGCCAGCGATCGGCGTTGCCAAGGCTGGACAGGTCGAGCCCTGCGCAGAACGCCCGCCCCGCGCCGGAAAGCACCACCGCGCGCACCCCGCGCTGGTCGTGCAGCCATGCGCCTGCTGCCACGATGCCTTCGAACATGGCGTCGTCCAGCGCGTTCATCTTGTCGGCGCGGTCAAGCAGGACATGGGCCACGTGGGCCTCGATGGTCACGCTCACGCGGTCATGGAATCGCATCGTCCGTCCTTGTCGCATCACACGCCCGGCGTGAGTGTTTGCGTAAAAGGCGGGCGGCGGTCCAGCGAAATAGCGGCGGCGCGTGCCTGCGCCGCCGCCATCGCGATCAGGCAGCCGAGCTGTTCACGCCCATGCTCTGGAGGTAGCGCTTGATGTTGCGCGCGGCCTGGCGGAGGCGCTGTTCGTTCTCCACCATGGCGATGCGCACAAAGCCTTCGCCGTCCTCGCCATAGCCGACGCCGGGGGCAACCGCGACTTCGGCATGGGTCAGCAGCTGCTTGGAGAACTCCAGGCTGCCCAAGTGCTGCAAGGCGGGCGGCAGCGGGGCCCACGCGAACATCGAGGCCGGCGGGCTGGGGATTTCCCAACCGGCGCGGCCGAACGCCTCGACCATCACGTCGCGGCGCTTTTGATACAGCTCGCGGTTGCGCTCCACGATATCCTGCGGGCCGTTCAGCGCGGCACAGGCCGCCGCCTGAATCGGCGTGAACGCGCCATAATCGAGATACGACTTCACGCGCTTCAGCGCCGCGATCAGCCTGCGGTTGCCCACCGCGAAGCCCACGCGCCAGCCGGCCATCGAAAAGGTCTTGGACATGGAGGTGAATTCCACCGCCACATCCTTTGCCCCCGGCACTTCAAGGATCGAGCGCGTCGGCTGGCCATCGAAATACAGCTCGGAATAGGCGAGGTCGGACAGAATCCAGACTTTGTTCTCCTTTGCCCACGCCACCAGCCGTTCATAGAACGCCAGATCCACCGTCTCGGCGGTCGGGTTCGACGGGTAGTTGACGATCAGGATCGACGGGCGCGGCACCGAATACTTCATCGCCCGGTCGAGCGAATCCCAATAGCGTTCGTCCGGAGTCGTCGGCACCGAACGGATCGTGGCGCCGGCGATGATGAAGCCGAAGGTGTGGATCGGGTAGCTGGGATTGGGCGCCAGCACCACGTCGCCCGGTGCGGTGATCGCGGTGGCAAGGCTGGCCAGGCCCTCCTTGGACCCCATCGTCATCACCACTTCGGTTTCGGGATCGAGGTCCACGTTGAAGCGGCGGCCGTAGTAGTTGGCCTGCGCCTTGCGGATGCCGGGAATGCCCGACGAAGCCGAATAGCCGTGTGCGCTGGGCTTTTGCGCCACTTCGCACAGCTTGTCGATCACGTGCTGGGGCGGCGGCAGGTCCGGGTTGCCCATGCCAAGGTCGATGATGTCCCTACCGGCGGCGCGTGCGGCGGCCCGCATGCCGTTGACTTCGGCAATGACGTAGGGCGGCAGGCGCTTCATGCGGTAGAATTCTTCGTCCACGATGGGTTACTCGAATTGTCTGCGGCGGAATTGCCGCAAGGGGTGCCCTTACGCGATGTGTGGCCAAGAGGAAACCACGCGCTGCGCGCAAAATGCGTGCTTTGCCGCTGCCAAGCCGTCACAAGCGCGCTATAGTGCATCGCACAAGACATTGAGGGACCCGATGGCCAACGCGACGCACCCGACAGCAGACCTGCCGCAAGACCTCGCCGATGCCGTCGTGCTGGAGGACCTGTTCCACAAGCAGGGTGAGGCGATGCGCGCGATGTTCGCCGCGTTCATGCCCACGGCCGAAACCCCCGCGCCCGATCCCACCGACATTCAGCACTGGGCGATGTCGGCGGCCAAGCTGCAGAAGATGTGGCTGGATTTCGGTGCGGAGCAATCGGGCCAGATCGAACCGGCGCTGGCAAAGATGCTCGATCCGGACCGCTGGACCGCGCTGGTAAAGGGCTGGTACGCCGCGCTGCCGATCAGCGACATGCAAACACAGGGCAAGCTGTGGGAGGAAGGCTTTGCGCTGTGGACCAGCGTGCTTGGCCAGTATGCCGGCCTTGCGCCAAAGCCTGCGGCCGAAGCGCCCGAACTGCCGCGCAAGGATCGCCGCTTTTCCGACCCCAAGTGGCGCGAACAGCCCGCCTTTGCATTGCTGCACCAGACCTACCTGATGCTGGCCGAACGCATCAACGCGATGGCGGATGATCTCGCCGGACTTTCACCCGCGCGGCACCAGCAGCTGAAATTCATGACCCGCGTGATTACCGAGGCGATGAGCCCGGCAAACTTCCCGCTGACCAACCCGGTGGTGATCGAAAAGACGCTGGAAACGCGTGGCGAAAACCTTGTGCGCGGGGTGGAGCACCTGCTTGAGGACTTGCGCAAGGGCCAGTTGACCCACACCGATCCCCATGCGTTCGAACTCGGCCGCAACATCGCCGCCACCCCGGGCAAGGTGGTGCATGAAACGCCGCTGTTCCAGCTGATCCAGTATTCGCCCGTCACCGAAGACGTGCTGGCGACCCCGCTGGTGATCTTCCCGCCGTGGATCAACCGCTTCTACATCCTCGACCTGAACCCGAAGAACAGCTTCATCCGCTGGGCCGTGGCGCAGGGCCTGACGGTGTTCGTCGTGTCATGGAAATCGGCCGATGCCGCGATGGCCGATGTGGTGTGGGACGATTACATCCTTGCCCAGATCGAGGCGATCGACCACGTGCGCGCCCGGTTGAACGTACCCGCGGTCCACACCATCGGCTATTGCGTGGCGGGCACCACGCTGGCGGCCACGCTGGCGCTGCTGGCGCGGCGCGGGCAGGCGGACAAGGTCGCGTCCGCCACGTTCTTCACCGCGCAGGTCGATTTCGACGATGCGGGCGAACTGAAGACCTTCATCGATGACCAGCAGGTCCGCCTGTTCGAAAGCTTCGTCACCGACGGCTATCTCGACGGACGCTACATGGCGCTCACCTTCAACCTGCTCCGATCGAAGGACCTGATCTGGAACTACGTGGTCAACAACTACCTGCTGGGTCAGGACTATCCGGCGTTCGACCTGCTTTATTGGAACGGCGATACCACCAACCTGCCGTTCAAGTGGCAGAAGGCCTATCTTGAAGACCTCTATCGCGACAACCGGCTGATCGTGCCCGACGCCATGGTGGTCGATAACACTCCGATCGACCTGCGCCGCATTGCAACACCCTGCTATATCCAGGCGGGCCGCGAGGACCACATCGCACCTGCGGAAAGCGTGTGGAAGTTGACGCGGCATCTGGCGGGCAAGTGGAAGTTCGTGCTCGCCGGATCGGGCCACATCGCCGGCGTGGTCAACCCGCCCGAGGCAGGCAAGTACCAGTACTGGCTGAACGACGGCGATCCGGACACGCTGTCCGATTTTGTCGCAGGAGCGCGCGAAACCAAGGGTAGCTGGTGGCCCGACTGGGTCGAATGGCTCACCGGGCTGGACGATGCCCGCGTGCCCGCCAAGGGCAAGCGCAAGCCGGGCGGGCGCGGCGACCGCGTGATCGAGGATGCGCCGGGGCGCTACGTACAAACCCGATAGCGCTGATTTTCCTCCAAAACGGAAATGGTGCACTGCACAATAATGCTTGACTCGGCGCGCGCCATGCTTATTTTGTGCGGTGCAGCAAATGGCGAGTCCCGCGTTGGTCGATCAACCGGCGGTCCTGCTGCACAGCATGGAGCCGTTCGGCATGATGGAAGAAGCAAAGCAGGAAGCGGGTCTGATCCCCGAAGCGGAAACCGCCGTCCCGGCCGTTGCCGCTGTGGAAGAAGCCGCCGTGGATGCCACGCCCGCCCCCGTCGTTGTTGAAGCGCCGGCTCCGGTTGAAGCAGGAACGGTCGTACCTTCTCCGGAAAAGAAGAAGGCCGGCCGCCCACGCAAGGATGCGGTGAAGGTCGAGGACAAGCCCGTCGTGGCGCCGGTGGCGAAGGCTCCCGCGCTCAAGGTCAAGTCCCCGAAGGAGAAATCCCCGAAGGTCCGGGCCGTCAAGGCCAAGGCCGCCAAGCCTGCCCCCGCACCCCGCAAGACTCCCACGGTTGCTCCCGCCAAGCCGGTGCCCGTGGTGCGCAAGACCCGCGTGATCTCCGCCGCCGCCCCCGCTCGTGGGCTTGCGCCGGCGCCCAGGAAGGAACAGTTCAAGATGGCTACCACCACCACCGAATTCACCGAAAAGTTCCAGAGCGCGTTCAAGGACGCCAGCGAAAAGGCCAAGGCCGCTTTCGAAAAGAGCCAGGCCAACCTGGGCGACGCCAGCGAATTCGCCAAGGGCAATGTCGAAGCGATCGTCGCTTCGGGCAAGATCTTCGCCGCTGGCCTTCAGGAACTGAGCAAGGGCTACGTTGCTGAAAGCAAGGCCGCCGTTGAATCGCTCTCGGAAGAACTCAAGGGCCTCACCTCGGTGAAGTCGCCCACCGAATTCTTCGAAAAGCAGAGCGCGCTGCTGCGCAAGCAGTTCGACGCGGCCGTGGCCGTCAGCTCGAAGAACAGCGAAGCGATGCTCAAGCTCGCCACCGAAGCGTTCCAGCCGATTTCGACCCGCGTCAGCCTTGCGGTCGAAAAGATGAAGCAGGCCGCCTGATCACCTGATTGGCAGCGCGCTCAATCGGCGTGCGCGCGCTGCTTCGGCCTGTAGACGGCGGGCCGGATGGGGAAACCCATCCGGCCCGTTCGCTTTTGGGGGAATGCGCTATTCCTCTCGCTCGCCGGGCCGCTTGCCAACCCCGCTCATCCTGAGGCCTGTCGAAGGATGCGCGAAACGGGGGCGAGGGGGATGCGCCCCTTACCCCTTCGCCAGTTCCGCCTCGATCGTCGCCACCAGCGCGGCGTCGTCGGGCGCCACCGTGGGGGCAAAACGCGCCGCCACGCTGCCATCGCGCGCGATCACGAACTTTTCAAAGTTCCACAGCACTTCCGGATCGGGATTGGGCGTCATGCCATAGCCGCGCAGGCGTTCGCGGAACGCCTCGGGATCGCCCTGCTTTTCGGGCATTGCGGCGGTCAGCGCGGCGTAAAGCGGCTGCTTGGCCTCACCCACCACGCTGGCCTTGGCATAAAGCGGAAAAGCCACGTTGTAGCCGGTTTCGCAAAAGGTGCGGATCTCGTCGTCGCTGCCCGGCTCCTGCGCGCCGAAATCGTTGGCGGGAAAGCCCAGAACCTCCAGCCCTTTCGCGCCATAGGTCTCGTGCAGCGCCTGAAGCCCGGCGTATTGCGGCGTCAGGCCGCACTGGCTGGCGGTGTTCACCACCAGCAGCACTTTGCCCCGGTGCGCGGCCAGGCTGTCGGGCGTGCCGTCGTTGCGGGTCAGGGCGATATCGGGAAGCGGCTGGGTCATGGGATCGGCTCCTGTGGGGATTCGCTGCCGATCATGCGACGGCGCGGGCCATGCGGCAATGCCGTGCGGCAATGCCGTGCGGCCATGCCATACGGCAATGGTCGTGCTTGCCCTGCCGTGCCGCCGGGCCTATCTGCCGGCCAAACATCAGGATTTCATCATGAAGTTGTTCAGCAATCCCAAGTTCCGCTGGATCGTGCATTGCGGCTGGAAGGGCCTGTGCCCCCGCTGTGGCAAGGGGCCGATGTTCAGCGGCTGGTTGAAGCTGCAAAAGACCTGTCCTGAGTGCGGTCTGGACTACAAGTTCGCCAATGCCGACGATGGCCCGGCATTCTTTGCGCTGTGCATCACCGCGTTCCCGCTCACCTTCATCGCGGTCTGGCTGGAAGTGAAGTACAGCCCGCCATGGTGGGTCCACGTCATCACCTCGGTGCCGATCCTCGGCATCGGCTGCCTTGCCACGCTGCGCCCCTTCAAGGGCTGGCTGGTCGCCTCACAATTCGTCAACAACGCGGTCGAGGCCGGCACCGAAAACCTCTGGGCAAAGCTGAACGCGGCGGAAAACCCCGAGGACTGAGCGCAGCTCTATCCCCGGTTTGCGCCTTCCTCTGTTCGTGTTGAGCGAAGGAGGGCGCAAGTGGCTGCAATCCCGCCATTCGCGACGCCTGTTGCTGCCGATTATCCCTGCCGGTAATCCGCCACGATCTCCCCGCAGGTGGCAAGGTCCGCCTCGTGGCTCACCTCGCGCCAGCTTTCCGCCAGCGCCTCTTCCTCCCACTGGCGCATCGCCGGATGGTCGATCACCCGGTCCACCCATGCCTGCCCGGCGCCCACGTCCAGCCCATAGGTGAGCACGCGGAACGCCACCGGCGCAAAGAACGCATCCAGCGCGCTGAACGTCGGCCCTGCCAGCCACGGCCCGCCAAACCGCGCCAGCCCCTGCTCGAAAATCTCCCGAACCCGGGCCACGTCGTGCACCAGTTCGGGCCGCATCGGGCGGGGTTTCACCCGCACGCCCACGTTCATCGTGCAATCGTTGCGCAGCGCGGAAAAACCGCCGTGCATCTCGGCCACGGCGCTCATGGCAAAGGCGCGCGCGGCTTCGTCCGCCGGCCAAACGCCGGGATGCCGCTCGGCCAGATAGAGCACGATGCCCAGCGAATCCCACACCGTGCGCGCGCCATCGATCAGCACCGGAACCTGTCCGGTGGGCGAAAAGGCGCGGAATTCGTCGTAGTTCACCGGCTTGGTGAACGGTTCGAGCCGGTCGGCAAAGGGCACGTCCAGCGCCTTCATCAGCACCCACGGGCGCAGTGACCAGCTCGAATAGTTCCGGTTGGCAGTGATCAAGGTGTACACGCGCGGTCTCCTGCATCGGGAACCGCGCGTGCCGGGATCACTCCACGTAATGCGCGGTCGTCTTCGCGCGGACTTCCTCGGCCGTAACGCCCGGCGCCAGTTCAACCAGCTTGAACGGCGAGGCGTGGTCCGGCCGCTGGAACACGGCGAGGTCGGTCACGATCATGTCCACCACGTTCCGGCCGGTCAACGGCAGGGTGCACGCGGGGATGAATTTGCTGCTGCCGTCCTTGGCGCAGTGCTCCATCACCACGATGATCTTTTTCACGCCCGCCACGAGGTCCATCGCGCCGCCCATGCCCTTGATCATCTTGCCGGGCACCATCCAGTTGGCGATGTCGCCGTTCTCGGCCACTTCCATCGCGCCCAGCACGGTCAGGTCGATATGCCCGCCACGGATCATGGCAAAGCTCTGCGCGCTGTCGAAATAGGCGGACTGCGGCAGTTCGCTGATCGTCTGCTTGCCGGCGTTGATCAGGTCGGGGTCTTCCTCGCCCTCATAGGGGAAGGGCCCGATGCCCAGCATGCCGTTTTCGCTCTGCAGCGTCACCGTCATCCCTGCCGGGATGTGGTTCGCCACCAGCGTGGGGATGCCGATGCCAAGGTTCACATAGAACCCGTCCTGCAATTCGCGCGCCGCGCGTGCGGCCATTTCATCGCGTGACCAGCCCATCATGCGGTCTCCTTCTGGCGGACGGTGCGGAATTCGATCTTCTTGTCATACGGCGCGCCCACGATCAGGCGCTGCACATAGACGCCGGGCAGGTGGATCGCGTCGGGATCAAGGCTGCCCACCGGCACGATCTCCTCCACTTCCACCACGCACACCTTGCCGCAGGTGGCGGCCGGCACGTTGAAGTTGCGCGCGGTCTTGCGGAACACGACGTTGCCGGTGGCATCCGCCTTCCACGCCTTCACCAGCGAAAGGTCGGCAAAGATGCCCTCCTCAAGGATGTATTCCTCACCGCGGAAGGTCTTCGTTTCCTTGCCCTCGGCCACCAGCGTGCCCACGCCCGTCTTGGTGTAGAAGCCCGGAATGCCCGCGCCGCCTGCGCGCATGCGCTCGGCCAGCGTGCCTTGCGGCGCAAATTCCACTTCCAGCTCGCCCGAAAGGTACTGGCGCTCGAATTCCTTGTTCTCGCCCACATAGGACGAGATCATCTTCTTGACCTGCCGCGTACGCAGCAGCTTGCCGATGCCTTCGTTGTCGATGCCGGCGTTGTTGCTGGCGAAGGTCAGGTCCTTCACGCCCGAATCGCGCACCGCGTCCAGCAGCCGTTCCGGCACCCCGCAAAGCCCGAAGCCCCCGCACGCGATCAGCAGCCCGTCGCGCAGCAGGCCGTCGAGCGCGGCCGTGGCGTCGGGATAAAGCTTGTCAGCCATGAAATCCTCTCCCTGTGGATGGCGGCAAGGATAAGCTGGATGACCAATCGAAAATAGCGATACTTTTTGATCTATTCTGATAAGCAATGGTTATGAGACGGCTGGCCATCTACCACCTTGAAACGCTGCTGTGGATCGCGCGGCTCGGCACCTTTCGCGCGGCGGCGGAGCGGCTGAACACCACGCAGCCCGCCATTTCCGCGCGCGTGAAGGAGATCGAGGAGCAGCTGGGCGCTGCGCTGTTCCGCCGTGAAGGGCGCGGCATGGTGCTCACCGCCAAGGGCCGCGATCTGGTGAAGGACATCGAGCCGCTGTGGGCGGGCTTCGAACGCGCGCTGTTCAAGGCGAGCGACTTTGCCGGGGCCACTGGAGTCGTTCGCCTGGGTTCGGGCGAGATTGCCGCCGCCAGTTGCCTCCCCGGCTTCGTTGCCCAACTGGAGCGCGACCTGCCCGGCGTGACGCTGGAAATCGATCTGGACCTGACCGCGCGCATGCTCCAGCAATTGCTCGGCGGCACCAGCGATCTCGTGTTCCTTGCCGGCCCCGTCGCCAGCCCCGGCATCCGCACCGCGCCCATCGGCTCTGTCGGACTGGTCTGGGTCGCCAGCCGGGCCACGGCCCACGCGGGCGGCTTTGCCCATCCGCTGCCGGTCTGGTCGCTTCCCAGCCATTCTCCGATCCACGGGGTTATGCTGGAAACGCTGGCCCAGCATGGCGGCACGCCATCCCGCATCGGCACCTGCAACAACGTGCGCACGCTGGTGGACATCGTCATCGCGGGGCAAGGTGCCGCCGTGCTGCCCGAAGCGATGGTGCGCGCCGAACTGTACGCGGGCGCGCTGGTCGAAGTCCTGCCGCGCCCCAAACGTCAGATCCGCTTCGAGGCTGCCATCCGGGCACAGGAGCAGGACCCGCTGATCCTTGAACTTTTCCGCCGCGCCGCCGACTTGCGGATCGATGCCTAGGCGACCAGCGCCACACCCAGCACCGCCGAAAGATCGACCAGCGCCTGCTCCCCGCTCGTGACCTTGATTGCGCGCATCCCCAGCGCCGCCGCCGGTTTGCAGTTGATCCCCAGATCGTCGAGATAGACGCAGGCCTCCGGCGTCACGCCCAGCGTCTCGCACATCATGGCGTAGATGCGCGGGTCGGGCTTTCGCACCCCGGCCTTGCTGCTTTCGATCACGTGTTCGAACCGGGCGAAGATGCGCTCCATGTCGTCCGCCGCATCGCCGCTGCGGGCCATGCCCGCGCCGTGGCCGGTGGGCACGTTGTTGGTGATACACCCCAGCCGGAACCCGGCTTCCTTCAGCGTATCGAGCGCCACGATCATCGCCGGTCGCACCGCGCCCGCCAGCACTGCCAGCACCGCGCTGCCTTCCAGATCATGCCCCAGCGCGCGCGCTTCTTCGGCAAACATGCGGTCGAACCCGGCCGCATCGATCTCGGCCCGCTCGAACAGCGCCCAGGCATTGCCATCGGGGTTGATCGAGTTGATCCGCCGCACGAAATCGCGTGGCAACCCCCGTTCCGCCTCCAGCCGGTTGAACGCCTCGAACGGCGAGGACGTGATCACGCCCCCGAAATCGAAAATCACCGCCTCGAACGCCATGCCGCTCCCCTTCACGTTGCCGTCAGCCATAAAGATCGCCCCGCCATCGGCAAACCGCATTCCTGTCAGGTCCGAATTGACGTAAGTCATGGCAAGCCGCTGGCTGCGGGGGCATTTTCGCAGCGATTGGAAGAAGGAGGATCCCCCATGCGCTCCATTCTCTGCCCGGCCGACAGTGCCGTTTCGCTCAATGATCGCGTTGAAACCGCCCTCGGGCTTGCCCGTGCGACAAAGGGCCATGTGACGTTCCAGATCGCCACCCCGTTCGCGCAGATGGCGCTGTGGGAGCCGTTCGGCGGCGCCGCGCTTTCGGCCGAAGCCATCAACCAGGTGCGCGAGGCGGATGAAAAGCTCGCCGCCGATCTCGACGCCCGCCTTGCCCGGCAGGACGTGGCCTTCGACGTGGAAATCGTCGACGAAGGCCGGATCGAAGGCGTCGCCGCCGCCGCCCGTTTCACCGATGTGATCGTCGCCAGCCTCGATGATCCCTCGCTGGAGGAAATCGCTCTTGGCGTGCGCAGCCCCGTGCTGGCCGTGCCCAAGGGGACGCCGCTGGTAGCCTTCGACGTGCCGGTGGTCGTCGCGTGGGACGGCGGGCACGAATCCGCGCAGGCGCTGCGCGCCGCGCTGCCGCTGCTGCGGCTGGCCAGCGCCGTCCATCTCGTCACCGTGCGCGAAAAGTCCGACGATTTTCCGGCGAGCGAGGCCGCCTGCTACCTCTCGCGCCACGATATCCATGCCGAATGCCATGAAGTGGAGCGCAACCACTCCATTGGCTTCACCATCGAAGACACGGCGCGCAAGCTTGGCGCGGGCCTGATCGTGATGGGCCTGTTCGGCAAGAGCCGCCTGCGCGAACTCCTGCTCGGCGGCGTCTCGCGCGAACTGCTCGATCGCTCGACCATTCCCCTGCTGCTGGCGCACTGAGGCGGGAGACGCTAGGCTTGCAAGGACCGGGGGCATATCGCCCCCTTTCTTGCCACCCCGAACCTGTTTCAGGGTCCATCGCGCCTGCCGCGCATGTCATGCCGATGGCGCACGGACACTGAAACCGGTTCGGCACGATGCACCGGAGCCGCGCGCCGTTGACCAGATTCCTGTCGCTGCTGGTCGTGCTGGCGCTCGCCGCCTGCCACCGGGCCTCGCCCCCGCCACTCGACGATACCGCGCACGACGCCGCCACCTTGCCCTATCCCGCACCGGTGCCCGCGCCCACGCGGTCGTCGGTGCCCGTTCGCCTGAAGGCCACCGGCACAGAACCGTTCTGGGGCGCCGCCATCGACGGCCCCACGCTGACTTACAGCACCCCGGATTTCCCCAACGGCATCCGCATCACCGTGGCCCGCGCCGACAAGCCTTCATCCGCCACCTTCACCGGCGCGCTTGATGGCAAGCCGCTGACGCTCACCGTCACGCCCGGCGCGTGCAGCGATGGCATGTCCGATCGCATCTACAGCTTCACCGCCGTGCGTGAGATCGGCCCCGATATCGCGCGCGGTTGCGCCAACGCCGATTGATCCTCGAAACCCGGAGAACCCGCCCATGCGCCTGCCCTTTGCCCTGGCCCTGCTTGCCTCGGTCGCCGGATCCACCGTTTCCCCGGCGCTGGCCCGCCCTGACGCGGTCGCCGCCGCGCTGGCGGACAAGACCCGCCCCGATGCCGATCGCGCGCAGGATGAAGGGCGCAAGCCCGCCGCCATCCTCGCCTTCGCTGGCTTCAAGCCCGGCAACGTCGTGGTCGATTGGGGGGCGGGCGGCGGCTATTACACCCGCCTGATCGCCGACATGGTCGGGCCAAAGGGCCGCGTCTATGCGCTGGGCGATCCGCGCTTCTTCAAGGCCGAATCGTGGGATGGCCTCACCGCCGCGCATCCCAACGTCGCGGTGCAGGTCGCGCTCCCGGCGGCGCAGGCGCTGGCGCCGCGCTCGCTCGATGCCATCTTCGCGCATCTCGAATTCCACGATCTCTACCTGCCCGCCGAAAAGGACGGGGCCAACCCGGCGCAGGATGTGCCCGCCCGCCTGCGCAACTGGTTCGCCGCGCTGCGGCCCGGCGGCACGGTCACGATCGTGGATCACGTCGGCCCGGCGGGCGAACCTGCCGTGGTCGCGGGCACGCTGCACCGCATCGATCCCGCCCGCGTGCGGGCGGACATGGAGGCCGCAGGCTTTGAATTCGTCGGCGAAAGCGCCGTTTTGCACCGCAATGACGACCCCCATTCGGCAATCGTTTTCGATCCGTCGGTGCGCGGAAAGACTGATCGCTTTGCACTGAAATTCCGCCGTCCGGTATAAGGTTGGGCTAATTGGTTGCATTTCTTGCAACCATACTTTCCTATTTCGCACTTGCACAAAATCCGTGCGCGAAGCATACAGATCCTGCCTTTCAGGCATCCTCTCCCAAAACTTTCCGGCCCGGTTGGCAACAACCGGGCCTTTTTTTGTCCGCGATCCAAACGGCAGCTTTTGCCGCCGGTTTCCGGCCTTTGCGCAACCATCCGCACCGTCCGGCGTTTGCAATCGTCGCCGGCGCTTCCTAGTTCTGATTCCGGCACCACAACCACGGACGGAGCGGGCACATGGCAGACGCGGCAACCCTCGATCAGGACAGGATCGTGCGCCTTCAGGTCGCCGGTGCGCGGCAGGAGGAATCCGGCCACGGCATCGCCCGCATCAGCCGTGCGGTGATGGGCCGCCTTGGCGTCACCGAAGGCGACGTGATCGAAATCATCGGCAAGCGCAGCACCGCCGCGCGCGCCGTGCTTCCGTATCCAGAGGACGAAGGGCTGGAACTGATCCGGCTCGACGGCCTCCAGCGCGCCAACGCCGATGTCGGTTCGGGCGAACACGTGGAAGTGCGCAAGGTGGAAAGCCGCCCGGCGCAGCGCGTGGTGTTCGCGCCGGCGCAGCGCGACTTGCGCCTGCAAGGTCCGGCGGCCGCGCTGAAGCGCAACTTCGCCGGCCGTCCGCTGGTGACCGGCGATCTTGTCGCCACCGCCGGGCAGCAGCAGGTCAACCGGGGCGATATGCCGCCGCAGCTGCGCCAGATGCTCAATGCGCCGGCCTTCGCGCTCACGCAGATCCGCCTCACGGTCGTGTCCACCGTGCCCAAGGGCATCGTGCACATCGATGAAAACACCGAGGTTGAACTGCGCGAGGAATATGAAGAGCCGCGCTCCAGCCGTGCCGACGTGAACTACGACGACGTCGGCGGCATGGGCGATACCATTCGCCAACTGCGCGAGATGGTGGAACTGCCCTTGCGCTATCCCGAACTGTTCACCCGCCTTGGCGTCGATCCGCCGAAGGGGGTGTTGCTGCACGGCCCGCCGGGCACCGGCAAGACGCGCCTTGCGCGCGCGGTGGCCAATGAAAGCGAAGCCGCGTTCTTCACCATCAACGGGCCGGAAATCATGGGCTCGGCCTATGGCGAGAGCGAGAAACACCTGCGCGAGGTGTTCGAGGAAGCGACCAAGGCCGCGCCCGCGATCATCTTCATCGACGAGATCGATTCGATCGCGCCAAAGCGCAGCGAAGTGCATGGCGAGGCGGAAAAGCGCCTTGTCGCGCAGTTGCTGACGCTGATGGACGGGCTGCACAGCCGCTCCAACCTGGTCGTCATCGCCGCCACCAACCGGCCCGATGCGCTGGACGAGGCGCTGCGCCGCCCCGGCCGGTTCGACCGCGAGATCGTGGTCGGCGTGCCCGATGAAAGCGGCCGGCGCGAAATCATCGGCATCCACACGCGCGGCATGCCGCTGGCCGAAGGCGTCGACTTGCAGGAACTCGCGCGGACCACGCACGGGTTCGTGGGGGCAGACCTTGCCGCGCTTACGCGTGAAGCCGCGATAGAGGCGGTGCGGCGCATCATGCCCCGGCTGGACTTCGAGCAGCAGACGATTCCGCAGGACGTGCTCGATTCGCTGCGCGTTGAGCGCGACGATTTCCTCGAAGCGCTCAAGCGGGTGCAGCCGTCCGCCATGCGCGAGGTCATGGTGCAGACGCCCAACGTCGGCTGGGCCGATATCGGCGGGCTGGACACCGCGCAGGAAAAGCTGCGCGAAGGCGTGGAACTGCCGCTGAAGAACCCCGAGGCGTTCCACCGCCTTGGCATCCGGCCGGCCAAGGGCTTTCTGCTCTATGGCCCGCCCGGCACCGGCAAGACCCTGCTGGCAAAGGCCGTGGCCAAGGAGGCGGAGGCGAACTTCATCGCCATCAAGTCCTCCGACCTGCTCAGCAAATGGTACGGTGAAAGCGAACAACAGATCGCCCGTCTGTTCGCGCGTGCGCGGCAGGTGGCGCCCTGCGTGATCTTCATCGACGAGATCGACAGCCTTGTGCCCGCGCGCGGGACCGGGGTGGGTGAGCCGCAGGTGACGGCGCGGGTGGTCAACACCATCCTTGCCGAAATGGACGGGCTGGAAGACCTCCAGTCCATCGTGGTGATCGGCGCCACGAACCGCCCCAACCTTGTCGATCCTGCCTTGCTGCGGCCGGGCCGGTTCGATGAACTGGTCTATGTCGGCACGCCCAGCCTTGAAGGGCGCGCGCACATTCTGCGCATCCACACCGCCGCCATGCCCTTGGCGGATGACGTGGACCTTGCCCGGGTGGCGCGGGAAACCGAACGGTTCACCGGTGCCGACCTTGAAGACGTGGTGCGCCGCGCCGGGCTCAACGCCATCCGCCGTGCGGGTGGAGAGGTGCAGGTGGTGACCGGCGCCGATTTCATCGAGGCGCTGGCGGATTCGCGGGCGACCGTGACGGCCGAGATGGAGGAAGACTATGGGCGGATGAAGGGCGAGCTGAAGAAGCGCGCGATGGAACCCGCCCCTATCGGCTTTCTGGCACCCGGCATGGTGCAGCCGATCCGGGAATCGAAGCACAGTTGAGAACGACCTAAGGGGGGTCTGGATCGACCTAACTCGGTCTGGACCTCCCCGGGGGCAGGCAAAGCTGCCCCTGAAGCCCTACAAATCGTCGGCTTCCGCGCCCATCGGAAAGGCGATTTCGACCACGATGCCATGGGCTTCGAACTGCCGCGCGATCTTGCCGCTCAGCTGCCGTTCCGAGCTTCGGATCAGCATCGATCCAAACCCTTCGCGGCCCGGCTTGCCGCCCGGCGGCGGGGTGACCGGTGCCACCGCCTGTTCCTGCCACTTCAGCACCACCGTGCCGGCCTCTTCGCGCCATTCCACGCGCAGCAGGCCGCCGGGCTTTGCCCAGGCGCCGTATTTCACCGCGTTGGTCACCAGTTCGTGCAGCACCAGTCCCAGCGGGACGGCGTGGCGGCCGGGGATCAGCAGCGTTTCGCCCGCCATTTCGCAGCGTTCGCTGGCCGAACGGTAGGGCGCGATGACCTTGCCGACGAGATCGGCGAGATCGACCTGCGCGTTGCCGTGCGATCCTTGGGTGACATCGTGCGCGGTGACGAGCGCGTGGATGCGCTTGGCAATGCGGTCGATGGCGGGGGCGGCGGCGTCGTCGCCCCGGGCCGACATCTTGACGATCGCCAGAATCACCGCGAACAGGTTTTTCACCCGGTGATTCAATTCCTTGGCCAGCAGATCGGCGCGGTCGTGCGCTTCGGCCAGCGCCTCTGCGTTGGCGGCGGCGGATTCGGCGCGCGCGGTGCGAATCGCCTGCACCAGCCCGAGCACCAGCGCCACCACGATCACCACGAACAGCAACGCCAGCGAAGGCACCACGCGGGCTTCGGCGCGGGCGGCGGCTTGCGTGGCGGCATCCAGCCGGGTGCGCTCGGCCGCTTCCAGCCGGGCGACCGCGGCGCGCAGGGCCTGCATGGCCAGCTGCCCTTCATCGCTGAGGATGCGGGTGTGCGCATCGACGATGCGGCCCTGATCGACCAGTGCCACCGTGCCCGACATTTCGGCCCACTTGGCATCGCCCAGCCGCTCGATCTCGTCCACCAGCAGGCCTTGCTGGTCGGTCATCGCGCTGCCGTTCAGCCGCTGGTGCAGCGCATCGCGCTGCGCGTAATAGGCCTGCCGCCCCCGGAAATAGGGTTCCAGATAGCGCCGGTCATTGGTGATGAAATAGCCGCGCTGCGCGGTTTCCCCGTTCAACGCGGCGCTGACCATGCCATCGAGCGCGTCGATGATCGACGCGGTGCGGGCGGCCTGTTCGCGCTGCACGCGTTCGGCCTCTACCGTGGTGAAGATCAGCGTGAAGGTGCCGAGCAATGCCAGCGCGACGACGGCGAGCACGGCAAGGGCAGGCGCGCGGGGCGCGCTGTGCCATCCGCCCTGCCGTGCGGCCAAGGGAATTTCCGTGTGGGCGGCCATGGCGCGCTGCGTAACGAAAGTTTACAGGAGCGGCAAGCATGGCGCCGGGCGTCTGCCCCGAACCACGCCGGGTGCGGCTTGAAAGCTTGACGCAAGGCGGCCCTTCGCTTATCGGCCGCCACCTGATTCCTGACCCGTCCTTTTGCGGCGGGCGTGGTCCATTCGATTCGACAAGAGAAGAGCAAACCGATGAAGCGCACCTTCCAGCCCAGCAACCTTGTCCGCGCCCGCCGTCACGGCTTCCGCGCCCGCACGGCCACTGTCGGCGGTCGCAAGGTGCTGCGCGCCCGTCGTGCGCGTGGCCGCAAGAACCTGTCGGCCTGATCGCCACGGGTTCTCCAGTGACGGCGGAAGCGCCCACGGCGCCTTCGCCCAAGCTGGCGATCATACAGAAGAGGGCGGACTTTCTGGCCGCCAATCGCGGAATCCGGGTCGCAAGGCCCGGATTCGTGCTGTTGGTGAACCCTCTTGCGCGCCCCGACGGGCTGCGCCGCTTTGGCGTTACGGTCACCAAGAAAATCGGCAACGCGGTTGTCCGCAACCGCATGAAGCGGCGCTTTCGCGCGCTGCTGCGCGAGCTGCTGCCGGTGCAGGGCATCGCGGGTGCCGACCATGTCCTGATCGGCCGCGAAGGCGGGATCGAACGCGACTTTTCCGCGATGAAGGGCGAACTGGAGCAGGCGCTGGCCCGCGCCGCCGCCGGCAAGAGCGATGCGCCAAGGCCCCGTGGACGCGGCAAGGGCAAGCCGCATGGGCGGGGCAAATAGGCGGTGAAGCGCCTTTTCATCCTGATCGCGCGCGGGTGGCAGGTGGGGCCTTCACGGGTGCTGCCGCCTTCGTGCCGATACATGCCGTCATGCTCGCAATACGCGATCGAGGCGCTTGAAAAGCACGGTGCGATTAAGGGTGGCTGGCTGGCCCTGAAGCGGCTATTGCGCTGCCATCCTTGGGGTGGCTGCGGGTATGATCCTGTACCCTAGGGGCCGGAAGCGGCCTTTTCCCTTCACGACGACGACAACAGAACGCGAGGCAGTGTGGACAATCAGCGCAACCTGATCTGGACGGTGGTCCTTATGGGCCTGCTGCTGATCGGCTGGGACATGGGCGTAAAGCATTTCTATCCGGACGCGGGCAAGCCCAAGCCGGTGGCGAGCGCTTCTGCCAGTGGCTCAGCTGTGGCCGACGCCGCGCCGGTGAAGCCCACCCGCGAAGGCGGGTTGCAGGCGCCGGCCGATCAGGCGCTTGAAGCGCAGGACCTGAAGGCCGCGCTCGCCTCGCCCCAGCGCGTCGCCATCGATGCGCCGGGCCTGAAGGGTTCGATCAATCTGGTCGGCGGCGTGATCGACGACCTGACGCTGGCCCGTCACCGCGAGACGCTGGACAAGACCAGCGCGCCGGTGCGTGTGTTCAGCCCCGCCGGGACCCCGGCGCAGCACTTTGCCCAGATCGGCTGGGTGGGCGAAAACGGCCTTGTCGCGCCCAACGGCCAGACGGTGTTCACCGCGCAAGGCGCCAAGCTGACGCCCGCCACGCCGGTGACGCTGAGCTGGACCAACCCGACCGGGCAGACGTTCTCGATCCGCTATGCGATCGACGAAAATTACATGATCACGGCGACGCAGAGCGTGGCGAACGCTGGCCCGGCGCCGGTTTCGGCCAAGCCCTTTGCCTTCGTCAACCGCACCGAAAAGACCGCCAGCATCGATACCTGGCAGGTCCATTCCGGCCCGATCGGCGCGTTCGACGGTGCGGTGAGCTTTGCCAACAACTACAAGGACGTTGCCGCTGCGGGTCAGGTGGACCCGGCGGGCGCGCCCAACTGGATCGGCTTTACCGACATTTACTGGCTGTCCGCGCTGGTGCCGGCCGACGGCAGCAAGCCGCAGGGCGATTTCCGCGCGCTGGGCAATGGCCTGTTCCGCGCCGATCTCGTCTGGCCCGCCGCGCAGGTGGCACCGGGGCAGACGCAGAGCCAGACCGTGCGCCTGTTTGCAGGCGCCAAGGAAAACAAGATCCTTGAGTCGTACGAAAAGCAGGGCGTGACCAACCTGTCGCTGTCGATCGACTGGGGCTGGTTCCGCTGGTTTGAAAAGCCGATCTTCTGGCTGCTCGATTCGCTGTTCCGCGCGGTGAAGAACTTCGGCGTGGCGATCATCCTGCTGACGCTGATCGTGCGCGGGTGCATGTTCCCCGTGGCGCAGCGCCAGTTCGCCAGCATGGCGGCGATGAAGGCGATCCAGCCGAAGATGAAGGTCATCCAGGAACGCTACAAGGACGACAAGCAGAAGCAGCAGCAGGAAATCATGGCGCTGTACAAGCAGGAGGGCGTCAATCCGCTCGCCGGCTGCCTGCCCATCTTCCTGCAAATTCCGGTGTTCTTCGCGCTGTACAAGGTGCTGGTGCTGACCATCGAGATGCGTCACCAGCCGTTCGGTCTGTGGATCCACGATCTGTCTTCGCCCGATCCGCTGCACGTGCTGAACCTGTTCGGTTTGCTGCCGTTCACCCCGCCGAGCTTCCTTGCGATCGGCCCGCTGGCGATCCTGCTGGGCATCACCATGTGGGCGCAGTTCAAGCTGCAACCTTCGGCGATGGACCCGGCGCAGCAGCAGGTGATGGGCATCATGCCGTGGATGATGATGTTCGTGATGGCGCCGTTCGCGGCCGGGCTGCTGATCTACTGGATCACCAGCAACCTGCTGACCATCGCGCAGCAGCGCTATCTCTACAGCCGCCATCCGCAGCTGAAGGCGCAGGCGGCCAAGGACCAGCAGAACATCGACCGCAGCGTGGCGCGCGAAACGAAGACGCCGACGCCGACGGGTGGCAACAAGCCGAAGCGGCGCTGAAGAAATTGCGTGCGGGGGTGGGCGCTGGCTTTCCCCCCACGCTGTCATGCTGAACGTGTTTAGCTACGCTGGCCTGCGGCTCAGCATCCATCCCGCCTTTGGCGCCATCGGCGCGTGGGGAAGAATGGACCCTGCAACACGTTCAGGGTGACGAAGCGGGTGGGGGAGTGTTTCCCGCCATCATGACAAGGAATTGAGACCGTGAGCAGCAAGACCGGCCCCGATGAGGAAGCCCTGCGCCTGATGGCGTTGGAGGAACGGGCGCGTGCGCTGTTTTCGGGGCGCGTGGAGTTCCTGAAAAGCGCGCCTTCGCTGAAGTTCCTGCCCGATCCGGGCGCGCCGGAAGTCGCGTTTGCGGGCCGTTCGAACGTGGGCAAATCGTCGCTGATCAACGCGGTGACCGGGCGCCGCTCTATCGCGCGCACATCGGTGACGCCGGGGCGCACGCAGGAGCTGAACTGGTTCGAGGTGGGCGAACCCACCGTGCTGCGTCTGGTGGACATGCCCGGCTATGGCTTTGCCAAGGCCCCGCCAAAGGTGGTGGAGAACTGGCGCCGGCTGGTGCGCGATTTCCTGCGTGGGCGCGTGGTGTTGAAGCGTACGCTGCTGCTGATCGACAGCCGCCACGGCATCAAGCCGGTGGATGACGAGATGATGCAGATGCTGGACGAGGCGGCGGTGGGCTATCGCCTGGTGCTGACCAAGGCCGACAAGATCAAGGCCAGCGAACTGGCCGATGTGGTGGCCCAGACCGAAGCGGCGGCGCGCAAGCGCACGGCCGCCTATCCCAAGGTGCACGTGACCTCGTCGGAAAAGGGCATGGGCATTGCCGAACTGCGCGCGGCGGTGCTGGAAGACAGCGAGATCTGACGCCGGCTGCGGCTGTGCCGGATTCTATGCCGCGCTGGCTTCCTGCGCGGTGGCTTGCGCTTCCAGAACGGCATCGAGCGGCGCGGGGCGGGCGATGTAGTAGCCTTGCGCATAGTGGAAGCCCGCGAGCGTGGCCTCCATCAGCTGCATCTCGGTTTCGATCCCTTCGAACACGCATTCGAGGCTGAGCGAGCGGGCGAGGTTGCGGATCGCGCCGACAAGGCGGCGGCCCACCGGATCGTCGAGCCGCACGGCAAAGCTGCGGTCGATCTTGACGATGTCGATCGGCAGCATGTGCAGTGAACTGAGGCTGGAATAGCCGGTGCCGAAATCGTCGAGCGCGATCTGCGCGCCCGACTGGCGCAGGCGGACAAGCGCCTCGCGCGCGGTGTCGAAATCGCTGATCAGGCAGGTCTCGGTGATCTCGAACACCAGCCGCCGCCCGCGCACGGCGGCCTGATCGACCATGGCCAGCAACGCGGTGACGGTATCGGGATCGGCGATGTCGGTGGCGGCGAGGTTGAACGACAGGCGCTGGCCCGTGGGCAGGCGGCCGAAATCGGCCAGCGCCTTGGCAAACAGGGTGAGCGTGACGGTGCGTCCCATGCCGAGCCGTTCGGCGGTGGTGAACAGCAGTTCGGCAGGCACCAGCCCCAGCGTGGGCGAAGCCCAGCGGGCCAGCGCCTCCACGCCGACCGAGGTCATCGATCGCGTGGCGACGATGGGCTGGTAGGCAAGGGTGAGTTCCTGCGCGAGATCGGCCGATTGCAGCGCGGCTTCGAGCGCCTGTTCGGACCGGATCATCTGTTCCAGTTCGGCGGAGAAGCGCACCATCGTGCCGCGCCGCGCCTTTTTGGCGTGATACAGCGCGAAGTCGGCGCGGTCGAACAGCGCGTGGGCCGACGTGCCGGCATCGGGCCACACCGCAAGGCCGCCCGAGCAGCCAACCGAGACCATGATCTCGCCCAGTTGCACGGGTTGCTGGATCATGTCGCACAGCGCCTGACCGATGGTTTGCGCGTGGTCGACCGGCCCTTCGAGAATCAGGCCGAATTCGTCGCCGCCAAGGCGGGCGATGGTCAGGTCAGGGCCGCAGGCGTCGCGCAGGCGGTCGCCAATGGCCTGCAACAGGCGGTCGCCCTGTGCGTGGCCGTGGGTATCGTTGATCGGCTTGAAGCGGTCGAGGTCCAGCACGCCGATGGCAAAGGGCGGATGCTCACCATGGCGGGACAGCATCGTGTCGAGCCGGGAGAAGAAATAGCGGCGGTTGGGCAGGTGGGTCAGCGGGTCGGAATGGGCAAGGCGGGCGTTCTCCTCTCCCAGAATCTGCGCCTGCGCGCGTTCGGATTCCAGCGCGGTGCGCGATTCCTCCAGCGCGATGAACGAGGCGTAGGAATCGCGCAGGACCTTGAGGATCACCAGCGCCACCACCGCGCTGTTCGCCGTCATCGCCACCAGCGCCACAGTGCCGCGCCACAGGCAATAGACGAAGAACGTGCCCAGCACGATGTTGAACACCGTGTGCGCCGCGCGCGGCAGGTAGGTAAGGCAGAAGATGCAGCCCATCACGGTGATGCCCACGAACACCGCGACATGGCTGTGTTCATAGGCGCCGCCGTACTGGTCGAGCATCAGCGCCCATGCCACGAACCCGACCGACAGCACGCCGGCGAACACTTCGGTCCGCCTGAGCATGCGCGAGGCAAAGGGCACCGTGATCAGCGCAGGGTCGACCGGCACCAGCCATTGCAGCAGGCGGACAAGGCTCATGCTGACGAGCACGGCGGGCAGGTAGAGCCACAGCCAGGTGGGCGCAAAATGACGGTGGGTGTAGGACAGCGTCGCCGCGCTCATCGCCAGCAGAAAGTACATCGGCGGAATCTGGCGGCGCAGGTTCAGGAACTGCGCAACCGCGTGTGGCCGAACGGGCTCGGCAAAAGGTTGGGCAGGCGTGCGCATCCTCATGGGGAATAAGGAAAAACTCTTACGCAAAGGTTTTGAACTGCCCCCCGCAATTGCCCTTAGTTGGCGTTTGTTCAGCCTCGACAGGGGAAGGCTGAACAGGTAGGCCCTGCGCTCGCACTCACCTTCGCCAGCAGGGGCAGGCATGAAGCTCGTCATCGGCAACAAGAACTATTCCAGCTGGTCGCTGCGCGGCTGGCTGGCCGCCAAGCAATCGGGCCTCGCCTTTGAGGAAATCACCGTGCCGCTGTATGGTGACGACTGGGACGAGGCAAAGAAGACCGACGATCTTGCGCCGTCATCGGGCAAGGTGCCGATCCTGTGGGACGGGGACGCGGTGATCTGGGACAGCCTGGCGATCATCGAATATCTGGCCGACAAGGTAGGGCGCGACCGTTTCTGGCCCAAGGACGACGCCGCGCGCGGCATGGCGCGATCGATGGTGGCCGAAATGCATTCGGGCTACCTGCCGCTGCGCCGCCAACTGCCGATGAACATCCGCAAGCGCATCGAAGGCGTGGCGGTAACGGCCGAAGTGCGCGCCGATATCGTGCGTATCCTGACGTTGTGGGCAGAGGCGCGGGCGCGGTTCGGGCAGGGCGGGCCGTTCCTGTTCGGCACGTTCTGCGCGGCCGACATCATCTATGCCCCGGTGGTTTCGCGCTTCACGTCATATGGCGTGCCCGTGCCGGGCTTTGCCCATGCCTATATGGAAGCGGTGTGGGAGCATCCGTGGATGGAGGCGTGGGTCGCCGCCGCGGAGGACGAAGAATGGACCATCGAACAGTTTGAAAGCCCCGGAATTGCCTGAAATGACGCTTGATCCCGTTGTCCTTGCCGAACGGCTGATCGATTGCCCCAGCGTGACGCCCGCCACCGGCGCGGTGTTCGATTGCATGGCAGGGATGCTGGAGCCGCTGGGCTTTGCCGTGCACCGCTTCGTGGCGGGCGAGGCGCCGGACGGCCCGGTGGAGAACCTGTTCGCGCTGCGCGGCGGGCCGGCGGGCACGCGCCACTTCGCCTTTGCCGGGCATCTCGACGTAGTGCCGCCGGGCGAGGGGTGGAGCAGCGCCCCGTTCACATCGGAGCGGCGGGGCGAACTGCTGTATGGACGCGGCGCGGTGGACATGAAGGGCTCGATCGCATCGATGGTCGCCGCCGTGGCGCAGATCCCGGCGGAGGCCGGATCGATCAGCTTTATCATCACGGGTGACGAGGAAGGCCCCGCGAAATACGGCACGGTGCCGCTGATCGAGCACATGCGCAGCGTGGGCGCGCAGCCGGACCTGTGCCTTGTGGGCGAGCCCACAAGCGTCAACCGGCTGGGCGACATGGCCAAGATCGGCCGGCGCGGATCGGTGAACATCTGGCTGAGCGTGAAGGGCGCGCAAGGCCACGTGGCCTATCCCCATCTGGCCGACAACCCGATCCCGCGGCTCGTGGCGATGCTGGCGGAACTTGACGCGCTGGTGCTGGACGAAGGCAGTGACTGGTTTCAGGCGAGCAATCTGGAAATCACCGACATCGAGGTTGGCAACCCCGCCACCAACGTGATCCCGGCCGAGGCGCGGGCGCGCATCTCGATCCGTTTCAACGACCTGCACACCGGGCAGGAATTGGCGGACCGCGTGGCGGCGATTGCCGAACGGCACGGCGGCACGGCGCGGCCGGTGATTTCGGGCGAAAGCTTCGTGACGCTGCCCGGCGCATTTTCCGATCTGGTGGTGCGGGCGGTGGAAGCGGAGACGGGGCTTGCGCCGGAACTTTCCACCACCGGCGGCACCAGCGATGCGCGCTTCCTGCGCAGCGTTTGCCCGGTGATCGAATTCGGCCTGTGCAACGCGACGATGCACAAGAAGGACGAAGCCGTGGCGATGGACGACCTGCGCGTGCTGGCGCGGATTTATAAGCGGATTGCCGAAGCGGCGCTGGCGCCATGCTGAAACTGACCATCCCTGAGAATCCTTCTGTGGACGATCGGGATGCGGTTCTTGCGCCGTTGCGCACCTATAACATCAGTCGCGCGGGCGATCCGGAAATCCGGCCCGTGGCCGTGTTGTTGACCGACGATCACGGCGCACACGTGGGCGGATTGTGGGGCCGGTGCGCGTATGACTGGCTGTTCGTGGAACTGTTGGCGGTGCCCGAAGCCCATCGCGGCGAGAATTATGGCACGGCGTTGATGGAACAGGCGGAAGAGATTGCCCGCGCCAACGGGTGTATCGGCATTTGGCTGGATACATACGAGTTTCAGGCGCGCGGCTTTTACGAGAAGCTGGGCTTCGAGGTGTTCGGCACGCTTGAGGATCATCCTGTGGGGCACAGGCGGTTCTTCCTGCGCAAAGGGCTTTGACCACCGTGCGAACTGGCGCGTTGCGCGCCTAGCGCCCTTTTCTCAGCACGATATAGACCGCTCCCGATCCGCCGTGGCGGGGTTGTGCCGGGCGGACGGCCGCGATGCGGCTGGCGTGGGGGCTGTGGGCCAGCCAGTCGAGCAACTTGGCGCGGATGGCGCCGCGCCTCTCGCCGCGCAGCTCGTGGTCACCGTGGGGCCGGGGCTTGCCCGCGATCAGCAGGATCACGCGGCTGCCCATCGCCAGCGCCTGCCCGATGCCGTTGACCAATCGGCCGTGCGCCTGGTCGAGGTTCATGCCGTGCAGGTCGATGGTCACGTCGGGCTGGATGCTGCCGCGCGCCAGCTTGCGGTCCCAACTGGAATCCAGGCCATGTTCGGTGACGGGGCGGATTGGCGCGGGCGGTGGCGTCGGCTCCGGTCGCGGGGCCGGAATGCGGCCCTTGATGCGTTTGGGTGGCGGGGGTGCGGTTGCGATTGCCTCTGCCGCCTGTGCGACGGGCATTGGCTTGCGTTGGGGGTGAAGTGGCGTGATCGTGGCCGCCACCTTGCTCCACAGCGCGGCTTCTTCAGGCGTCAGGCCGCGCGGAATGTGTCTCATCGGGCGTTGATGCGCGGCGCGTCAAGACGGGACAGGGTGCCCTTGGGCAGCAGGATCAGCGCCTGTCCCCGCGCGCTCATGCCGCCGGCGACGGTGCGCGCGTCCTGCCCAGCGCCCCAGAAGCTGTCGAAGCGGTTCGCGCCCTTGATCGCGCCGCCGGTGTCCTGCGCCACCCATAGGCCGCCCACGTCGGCGCGGTCGGTCTGCAGCCACACCGGCGCGCCCAGCGGAACGAAGGCGGGATCGGCGGCAAGCGTGGCGCGCGGGGTGACCGGCACATTGAGCGCGCCGACCGGGCCGGCCGATGCGGCCGCGCCCGTGGTATCGCGCAGGAACACATAGCTGCGGTTCATCCGCATCAGCGCGTCCCCTTCGGCCGGGTGTTCGTGAATGTAGCGCAGGATGCCCTGCATCGATCCGGGATACTGGCCGGGGCCGGTGCCGATCAGCCCGCGATCGCGCATGACCTGCCCGATGCCGGTGTAGGGAAAGCCGTTTTCGCCCGCATAGCCCACCCGCATCACGGTGCCATCGGGCGCGCGCAGGCGGCCTGAGCCCTGCACCTGAAGGAAGAACAGTTCGGCCTGATCCGCCACCCAGGCGATTTCCAGTCCCTGCCCGGCGAGCGCGCCGTCTTCGATCTGACTGCGATCCCAATAAGGGACGAAGCGGCCGTTTTCGTCGTAGCGGCCCAGCGGTTGCTTGCCATCCGGCCCCGGCGGCGCATCGCCCACGCGGGCGCGCAGCAGGTCTGGCGGCAGGCGATAGACCGGAACGTCGAAGCCCGGCAGGTGCGTGCGCGTGCCGGCGATCTCGGGCTCGTAGTATCCGGTGACATACGTGGCGCCATCGGCCACGCGCGCGGTTTCAAAGTAGCTGGCAAAGAAGCGCGCCGCGTCGGTTGCGGGCCATGTGGTGGCGGCGGCGCAGGCCGGGGCCCAGTCCTGCGGCTGGGTGAGGCCGCTGGTATCGGCCCGGCGCGTCAGGCGCGGGCATGATGTGACGAAGGCTGACAGCGCGGCGCGGGCGTTGTCAGCGCGAAAGCCGAGCCCGGCGGCGGTCGGTCCGGGGCGGACGCCGACCAGTGCGGCCGTGGCGGCCGGTGATGCGGGCAGAGGGCGCACGGGGCGCACCGGGCCTGTTTCGGGGATCACGCGCACGCAGCCGGCCAGCAGGGCCAGCGCGGTCAGCAGCCCTGCAAACCGAAGTTTCATGCGTGGAACGTGCCCTCGTAACGCGTGAACCGGTGGGTTCAGGCCTCGTCGGTTTCGTCGAGCAGCCAGTCGGGATCGCGCGAGGTGAGATCGCGCGAGAAGGTCCACAGGTCGCGGCTCTCGATGGCATCGTTGAGCGAACCGGCGATGACCGTGCCCTGCGCATCGCGCGTGACCGAGGCCACATCCGCCACGAAGCGGACGGTGATGCGCGCGACCGGCGCGGCATAATCGGCCGACACGATCTTCGCCTCTTCGATGCGGATCAGGCGGGCGTCGAGCGTTTCGCCGGCGGCTTCGCGCGAATCGATGGCGGCGGCAAAGCCTTCGTAGACATCGCGGTCGCACAGCTGCGCGAGCGAATCCTTGTCAGCGCGCCAGAAGGCATCGAGCACCATGCCGTAAGCGCCCTTGGCACCGACGAGGAACAGGCTGACATCGAAGCGGCGGTCGGCCGCGATGATGGCGCGGATGCCGGATTCGGCGCCGGCGTCAAAGCTGGTGGCTTCGGGGGAAAGGGCCGCGGGGCGGGGCAGCGCGGCCGTCTTTTCAGCCAGCTTGGGCGCCATGGCGCGCGGCGCGGCCGAAGGATCGGGCTGTTCGACGCGGCGACGGAGCGGTTCTTCGTTCTGTTCAGGGCGACGGCCGAGAACCGCATAAAGCCGCAGGCCGAGGAAGGCCGCGATCATCGCCAGGATCACAATCTCAACAATCACACGCACTCGTCCCGCATGGGTGCCGGCTTTCGCGATGATCCGGTCAAGTCCCGAACCAGAATGGTTCGATGTGACGGAATCGCGTCACGGCACCGAGTTACCCTGCCTCAAATAGGTACGATTTACAAATGAACAACGCGTGGATGGCCCACCCGTTGCCTTTCCGGGCCGACAAGGGGGGGGCAGCGAGGTTCTGCCGGGCGCCGCAAGCCCGATTGCGGGCTCACGCGGCAAATGCTAGGCGCGCCGGCAAAGGTGCGGGTGCCGCACCCGCCACACCCAGTCAGAAAGCACGATTCATGGCCGACGAAGGCAACATCATCAGCGACCTGAACCTCGACCAGCCGGTTGCCAATGGCGAGGATACCAGCCCCGCGATCGGCCTGATCTCGCAGTATATCAAGGACCTGTCGGTCGAAAACCCGAACGCGCCCGAATCCTATCAGTGGACCGAAGCGCCCGAAATGCACGTCGATTTCAACATCGGCGCGCGCACCATCGCCCCCGAAGTCCACGAGATCGAGCTGAAGATCAACGTGACGTCGAAGGGACCGCAGGGCACCGCGTTCATCGTCGAGCTGGCCTATGGCGCGCTCGTCGGCATGCGCAACGTGACCGACGAACAGGCGCACCCGTTCCTGTTTGCCGAATGCCCGCGCCTGGTGTTCCCCTTCGCCCGCCGCATCATTGCCGATGCCGTGCGCGATGCGGGCTATCCGCCGCTGATGCTTGAACCGATCGACTTCAACGGCCTGTATTACGCGCAGTTGCAGCAGCAGACCGAAGCCGCCGTGGGCGAACCCTTGGGCGAAGCGTAAGCCTTCAAGGCCACCGGGCCATGAACCTGGGCAAGGCGCTTGGCACGGTTGGCGGGCTTACGCTCGCCAGCCGCGTGCTCGGGCTGGTGCGCGACAGCCTGTTCGCGCGCTTCATCGGCGCCAGCTTCGCCTCGGATGCGTTCCTGATCGCGTTCCGTCTGCCCAACATGTTTCGCGCGCTGTTTGCCGAAGGCGCGTTTGCATCGGCGTTCATCCCGATGTTCAACAAGAAGGTCGGCGATCCCGAAGGGCGCGGCCTGCCCGATGGCATGGTGTTTGCCGAACAGGCGCTCAGCGTGCTGTTCCCGGCGCTGCTGGCGATGACGGTGCTGCTGGAAGTGTTCGCCTGGCCGGTGACCTTCCTGCTTTCGGGCAAGTTCCACGGTGTTTCGCCCGAACAGTTCGCCTTTGCGGTCACGCTGTCGCGGATCACGATTCCGTACCTGATGCTGATCAGCCTCGTGTCGCTGTTCGGCGGCATCCTCAATTCTCTGCACAAGTTCTGGGTCAACGCCGCCGCGCCGATCCTGCTGAACCTGACGCTGATCGCGGCGCTGCTGCTGTTCCACCATGCCGATCCGCTGATTACCGCGCGCAACCAGGCGATTGCGGTTTCGGTATCCGGCGCGTTGCAGCTGCTGTGGCTGGCGTGGGCGTGCAAGCGCAATGGCGTGAGCCTCAAGCTACGCCGACCAAGGCTGAACCCGGAAGTGAAGCAGCTGATGGCGTTGATCTGGCCGGCGGCGGCGGGTGCGGGCGCGGTGCAGATCAACCTCGTGATTTCGACCGCGCTCGCCGCCTCGCTGCTGGCGCACGGATCGGTCACGTATATCTACATGGCCGACCGGCTGAACCAGCTGCCATTGGGGCTGATCGGCATCGGGCTTGGCACCGTGCTGCTGCCCACGATCTCGCGCCATCTGGGCGCGGGGGAGGAGGCCGAGGCGATGGAGACGCAGAACCGGGGCATGGAGCTGGCCCTGCTGCTGACCCTGCCGGCCACGGTGGCGCTGGTGGTGGCGGGCGAACCCATCGCTGCCGCGCTGTTCGGCTATGGCCGCTACACCCCCGAAGACACGCATTTCACCGCGCAGGCGCTGGCCGCGTTTTCCATCGGGCTGCCCAGCTACATCCTCGTGAAGGTGCTGACGCCCGGGTTCTATGCCCGGCATGACACGAAAACGCCGGTGCGCTTTGCCACGATCTCGATGGTGGTGAACCTTGTGGGCAATCTGGCGCTGATCGTGCCGTTGCAGCACATGGGGCCGCCGCTGGCGACGGCCATCGCCTCAACCGTGAACACGTGGATGCTGTGGTCCACACTCAAGAAGCGCGGGCACTTCGTGGCGGACGCGCGGCTGAAGCGGCGCGCGCCCCGGCTGGTGGTGGCGGCGCTGGCGATGGGCGTGGTGCTGTGGGCCACGCAAGGGCTGCTGACGCCGTATGTCCACGGCAGCTGGGCAGTGCGTTTCGGCGCGCTGGCGGTGCTGGTTTCGGCGGGCGCGCTCGTCTATGGGGTCGGCACCGTCCTGTCGGGAGCATTCTCGAAGGACGACCTGCAATTCCTCCTGCGGCGCAGGCGCAAGACGACAGAGTAGAGATTCATGCGCATCGTTTCCGGCATCCAGCCCACCGGCCAGCTCCACCTCGGCAACTACCTGGGCGCGATCCGGAACTGGGTGGCGATGCAGGACGAACACACCGCGCAGGGGCACGATTGCCTTTATTTTCTGGCCGATCTCCACGCCATTTCGCAGCCGCACGTGCCCGCCGAACTCGCTGCCAACACGCGCGAGATGGTGGCGGCGCTGGTTTCGTGCGGGATCGATCCTGACCGGTCCATCCTGTTCAACCAGGCGCAGGTGCCGCAGCATTCCGAGCTGCAATGGTTGCTCAACGGCACGGCCCGCATGGGCTGGCTGAACCGCATGACGCAGTGGAAGGACAAGGCGGGCAAGAACCGCGAAGGCGCCAGCGTTGCCCTGTTCACCTATCCCGTGCTGCAGGCGGCCGACGTGCTGTTGTATCAGGCCACCCACGTGCCCGTGGGCGAGGACCAGAAGCAGCATCTGGAACTGGCGCGCGACATCGCGCAGAAGTTCAACAACGATTTCGCGTCTGAAGAAAAGCCGGTGTTCACCCTGCCCGATCCGATCATCCCGCCCGAGGCGGCGCGGATCATGTCGTTGCGCGATGGCAGTGCGAAGATGAGCAAGTCCGACCCTTCGGACATGAGTCGCATCAACCTGACCGACGATGCCGACGCGATCATGAGCAAGGTGAAGAAGGCCAAGACCGATCCCGAACCGCTGCCGTCCGAAAAGGCCGGGCTGGAAGGGCGGCCGGAAGCGGCGAACCTCGTCGGCATCTATGCCGCGATGGCGGGCGTCACGGCCGAAGCGGTGCTGGCCGATTTCGGCGGCAAGGGCTTTGGCGCGTTCAAGCCCGCGCTGGGCGAATTGCTGGCTGAAAAGCTCAGCCCGATGGCTGCGCGCTATCGTGAGTTGCGCGAAGACCGCGCCGCATTGGACGCGATCCTGGCCAAGGGCGCGGCCAAGGCGCGCGCGCTGGCGGTGCCGACGCTGGACGCCGCCTATGCCGCGCTTGGCCTCGTTCGCTAAACACTTGAATCCAATCTGAACTTACAGGGGTCTGCAACAAATGTTGCAGGCCCCATTCAACGCGCATTCAGCACCTCCCGTCTAGCGTCAGGGCGTGCTAACCAGATTCCGTGCCTTGTCTTGCGGGGACAGAAGACGGGCCGTCATGAGGAGTCGTATGGAATGACGATGAAGCCCAAGCGCAGCCGGCTTGCCCTGCTCGCAGTTCCCCTTTTGCTGACGCTTTCTGCCTGCGCCACCCCCTTTGATGCCAAGGTTTCGCGCTTTCAGGCGGAACTGCCGGCACCGGCGGGCCAGACCTTTGCCATCGTGGCCGAAGACCCGCGCGATCAGGGCGGGCTGGAATTTGCGCAGTACGCCAGCCTTGTCGCCGCGCAGTTGCAGCGCGTGGGCTATGTGCCCGGCAACCCGCAATCGTCCGATCTCGTCGTGCGCTTCGACTACGGCGTCGATCAGGGGCGCGACAAGGTCCGCACAACCGGCTTCAGCGATCCCTACTGGGGTGGCTGGTACGGCCCGGGCTGGGGCGGTTGGGGCGGCGGCTGGGGCCGTCCGGGCTTCTATGGCCGCCACGGCTGGGGCTGGGGCTTCTATGATCCGTGGTTCTATGGCTCGGGCTATGGCGGCGTGGACGTGACCACGGTCTATACCAGCGGCATCGACATGAAGATCGACCGCCGCGCCGACGGCAAGCGCCTGTTCGAAGGCAAGGCGGAAGCCGCCTCCACCTCGAACCGCCTGTCGTATCTGGTGCCGAACCTTGTGGAAGCGATGTTCACCGGCTTCCCGGGCCACAATGGCGAGACCGTGCGCATCTCGGTCCCGCCGGAGAAGGTGAAGAAGTAAGCCCGCCTTGCCGGCATGAAAAAGGCCCCGTCCGCAAGGATCGGGGCCTTTTCTATTTCTCCAAACCCGGAACTGGGGGGGAAATCCGGTTCAGCCTTTCAGCGCCGCCACGCCGCCGGTCGATCCAAAGCCGCCCTCACCGCGCGCGGTGTGTTCCAGTTCGGCCACTTCCATCCATCCCGCGCGGGTGACGGGTGCCAGCACCAGCTGCGCAATGCGGTCGCCCCGGCGGATGGAAAAGCTTTCGCTGCCAAGGTTGATGAGGATCGCCTTCATTTCGCCGCGATAGTCGCTGTCGATGGTGCCGGGCGCGTTGGCCACGGTGACGCCGTGCTTGAGCGCAAGGCCCGAACGCGGGCGCACTTGCACTTCGAAGCCGGGCGGAATGGCGATGGCAAGGCCGGTTGCCACCGCATGGCGCGCGCCGGGGGCAAGATCCACGTCCTCGGCAGCAACCACGTCCATGCCGGCCGCGCCTTCGGTAGCATAGGCGGGCAGGGGCAGGTCCTCGTTGCCGGGCAGTCGCTTGACGAGAACGGGCACGGATTCAGGCGAGTGCATCGGCAACCTTTACGATCAGCGCGGCCGCGGCCGCGTCCTTGGGCATTTCGGCCAGGGTTTCGACCCCGGCGGCGCTTACGATGTGCAGGCGGTTGATATCGCCGCCCATCGCGTGGGTGGCGACGTCGTTGGCCACGATCCAGTCCGCGCCCTTGCGCGCCAGCTTGGCCTGCGCATGGTGGATCACATCGTTGGTTTCCGCCGCGAAGCCGATCACCAGCGGCGGGCGCCGGCCGGATCGGCACAGCGTGGCAAGGATGTCGGGGTTCTCCACCAGTTCCAGCGGCGGCACCGCGCCCGATCCGTCCTTCTTGATCTTTTGCGCCGCTTCGCCCGCGCTGCGCCAGTCGGCCACGGCGGCGACCATGATCGCCACGTCGGCGGGCAGCGCGGCGTCCACGGCGGCGGCCATCTGGCGTGCGGTTTCCACGTCCACGCGCGTCACCCCGGCGGGCGTGGGTAGCATGACCGGTCCCGCCACCAGCGTCACCCGCGCGCCCGCCCTTGCGGCGGCGGCGGCGATGGCAAAGCCCTGCTTCCCGCTGGAACGATTGGCGATGTAGCGCACCGGGTCGATCGGTTCATGCGTCGGCCCGGCGGTGACGAGCACGTGACGCCCGGCGAGCGGTTGCGGCCGCGCGCCAAGTTCGGTCTGGATGCGGTCCCAGATCGCTTGCGGTTCCGGCAGCCTTCCGGGGCCGAATTCGCCGCAGGCCATCGCGCCTTCGTCCGGCTCCATCACGCGCACGCCATCGGCGCGCAAGGTTGCCACGTTGCGCTGCGTGGCGGCGTGTTGCCACATCCGCACGTTCATGGCGGGCACGGCCAGCACCGGCTTGTCGGTGGCGAGCAGCAGCGTGGTGGCAAGGCTGTCGGCAATGCCCCCCGCCATCTTGGCCATAAGGTCCGCCGTCGCCGGGCACACGACAACCAGGTCGGCCGCGCGGGAAAGCTGGATGTGGCCCATCTCGGCCTCGTCCTTCAGGTCCCACAGCGTGGTGTGCACGGGGTTCTCGCTCAGCGCCGCGAGCGTCATCGCGGTCACGAAGTGCGCTCCGCCCTCGGTCAGCACGCAGGTAACGCTGCCGCCCCCCTTGCGGATCAGCCGCACCAGTTCGCACGCCTTGTAGGCGGCAATTCCGCCGCCCACGATCAAAAGGATTTTCGGCCCCTGCATGGCTCGGCTTGTGCCCGCGCGTGCGCGTGCGCGCAATCCTTTTGCGCTGGCGCCCGGCTTGCGCCACACTGGCGTGAAACGAGACGGAGGGGTTCCCATGCGCTTTGTGCTGACCGCGCTGATTTTCCTGGCAGGGCTGTTCGACCTGTTCATGGCTGTGTCGTTCCTGCTGACGCCGCTCGACATGGCAAGCGGCTTTGGCGTGACGGTGATCGGCCTGATGGGCGGGGCGCAGGGGGCAGCGGCCGGGCTGTCCACCATCCGGGCAGACTTCACCTCGTTCTTCGGCGTGGCCGCGTTCTGCATGATGTGGGGCGCATGGCGCCGCAACGGCGATCTGCTGCTGGTGCCGGCGCTGCTGTTCGGCGTTTCGTTCGTGGGTCGCGCGATCAACCTTGGCGCGGTCGGCGGCTATCCCGGCTGGCAGATCCCGATGGGTGTGGAGGCCTTCCACGTGGCGCTGCTGGCAGCCGCATGGCGCGTGCTGCCGCACCATCGCATCGAGGAAATCGCGGGGTAGCCTACAGCCACCCCACCAGATGCCCGGCGGCCACCAGCGCGCCGCCGGCCAGCGCGGCGAAGATATAGCCGCCCGCGCCCCCGCTGCGGCGGCGTTCCCACATCAGGTCGATGTGCGGCAGCGGCGGGGCTTCGGGCGCGCCGCCCTTGGGCGGGTACTTTTCCTCGATCCGGCGGATCAGCGCGGGGATGCGCAGCAGGGTCTGCGTGTCTTCGCGCAGGCGCTCGGCAATCGCGGCTTCCGGCCCCAGTTCGTCGCGGATCCAGCTGCGCACGAACGGCGCGGCGGTGTCCCACATGTTGATTTCCGGATCGAGCTGCGTGGCGATCCCTTCGACCATCACCATGGTCTTTTGCAGCAGCAGCAGATGCGGCTGGGTCTGCATGTCGAAATCGCGGGTGATGGCAAACAGCCCGTCCAGCATCTGGCCGACCGAAAGCTCGCTGACCGGTCGCCCGCGCATCGGTTCGCCCACCGCGCGCAGCGCCGTGGCGAATTCGTCGACCGAATGGTAGCTCGGCACGTACTGCGCCTCGAAATGGATTTCGGCCACGCGGCGATAGTTGCCCGTGGTCAGGCCATAGAGGATCTCGGCCAGCCACTGCCGCGCGCGCCGGTCAATGCGGCCCATGATCCCGAAATCGATGGCGGCGATGGTGCCGTCGGCCTGCACGAACAGATTGCCCTGGTGCATGTCGGCATGGAAATAGCCGCCGCTGATCGCCTGCGTCAGGAACGCGAGCACCAGCCGGCGGGCGAGGTCCTTGCGGTCGTGCCCGGCGGCCACGATCTGGTCGATCTCGCTGATCTTGACGCCGTCGATCCATTCCAGCGTCATCACCCGGCCGTTGGTGCGGTCCCAGTCGATGGAAGGCACGCGATAGCCTTCGTGCGCGTGCATGACTTCGGCGAGTTCCGAGGCGCTCGCCGCCTCGCGCCGCAGGTCCAGTTCGCGCACGGTCCAGCGCTTGAAGTTGGCGATGACCAGACGCGGGCGCAGGCGTCCCGCCTCGCCGCCCAGCGCTTCAAGGTGCGCGGCGGCCCATTCGTACGTCTCGATATCGCGCGCGAACTTTTCGCGCACGCCGGGGCGCAGCACCTTCACCGCCACGTCGCGGCCCTCGATGGTCACCGCGCGGTGGACCTGCGCGATGGACGCGGCGCCGACGGGTTCGGGATCGAAGCTGGAAAACAGCGATTCCAGCGGCCGTTCGAACGTGGTTTCGATCTCGCGCCGGATCAGTGCGAAGTCCACCGGCGGCAGGCTGTCCTGCAAGGCCAGCAGGTTGCGCGCGGCTTCCTCGCCCACCAGATCGGGGCGGGTGGCCAGCGTCTGCCCCAGCTTGATCGCGGCGGGACCGATGGCGCGGAATGCGCCGGCATAATCGGGCACGCGCGGCTGGCGCGTGCCGAACCGCGCGATGCGGCACAGGCGGCGCACCGTGGCGGGCGTGTTCGGGCTTTCCTCCAACAGGCGCAGCGCGCCATGCCGGGCAACGATGCGGCCCCAGCCGAGCAGGCGGCGGATATGCGTGGCGGGCAGGGTCACGGCTGCTGCCTCAGACCTTCCAGCCCGAATGGATCGCCACCAGACCGCCCATGATCGGCTCCACCTTTGTATGGCGGAAGCCGGCGGTGCGGATCATGCTTTCGAACTCCGGCATCTTCGGGAAACGGCGGATCGATTCGATCAGGTAGCGATACGATTCCGCGTCGCCCGCGATGGCCTTGCCGATCTGCGGCACCAGCTTGTGCGAATAGAAGTCATAGACCTCGGCAAAGCCCGGCCAGGTGGTGGTGGAAAATTCGAGGCAGAAAAACCGCCCGCCGGTCTTCAGCACGCGGAATGCCTCGGCCAGTGCGCGGTCGATGTGGGTCACGTTGCGGATGCCGAAGGCGATGGTGTAGGCATCGAACTGGCAATCCTCGAAGGTCAGCGCTTCGGCATTCTGGCACGACCATTCAAGACCGGAAATCCCGCGCTTGGCGGCGCGTTCCATGCCCACGTCCAGCATGTCCTGGTTGATGTCGGACACGGTGACCAGCGCGCCCGAAGGCGCCATGCGGAACGCGATGTCGCCCGTGCCGCCCGCCATGTCGAGAATGCGTGTCCCGGCGCGGGGCTTCACCCGGCGCACGAAGCGATCCTTCCACAGCCGGTGCATCCCGCCCGACATGGCGTCGTTCATCACGTCGTACTTCTTTGCCACGTTGGAAAAGATCGCGCCGACGCGGGCCTCCTTTTCCTCAGCGGGAATGTCTTCGTAGCCGAACGATGCTGTTTCGGGGGCCGTTTCAGTCGTGCTCATGGGATTGGCCCTTTAGTGGGGAATTGCCGTGACCGCAAAGATTGTTAGGGGTGAAACGAACATGCCTGAACTCCCCGAAGTAGAAACCACCGTGCGCGGTCTGGCCACTGTCCTTGATGGGCAGTTGATCCGCCGCGTTGCCGTCAACCGGGCGGACCTGCGCCGCGCCTTTCCGGCCGATCTGGCGCAAGCGCTTACCGGGGCGCGGGTGACGGGCCTCACGCGGCGCGCAAAGTACGGCCTGATCCACACCAACCGCGACCGGACGATGGTGTTCCACCTCGGCATGTCGGGCCGTTGGCGAATCGATCCGGGCGAACTGGGCAAGCACGATCACCTCGTGCTCGAAACCGAAAGTGGCCACGTTCTGGCGCTCAACGATGCGCGGCGCTTTGGCTCGGTCGATCTGGTGGATACCGATGCGCTGGATGCATGGCCGCCGTTTGCCGCGCTGGGGCCCGAGCCGCTTGGCCCCGATCTCTCGCCTGCGCACCTCGGCACCGCGTTTGCCGGGCGCATCGCCGCCATCAAGCTGCTGTTGCTAGACCAGCGCATCGTCGCGGGCCTTGGCAATATCTATGTGTGCGAGGCGCTGAACCGCGCGTGCATCCATCCGGAACGCGAAGGCGGCAAAGTGAGCAAGCCGATGCTCGCGCGGCTGGTGCCCGAAATCCGCGCCGTGCTGGCCGAAGCCATCGCCGCGGGCGGTTCCACCTTGCGCGATTATGCCCGGCCCGATGGCGAGCTGGGCTATTTCGCCAAGGACTGGCGCGCCTATGGCCGCGAAGGCGAACCGTGCCCTTGCGGCGCGGGCACGGTGCAGCGCATCGTGCAGGGCGGCCGATCGACGTTCTTCTGCGCAAAGTGCCAGAAGTAGGCGCGGCTTGCGGGCCTGATGAAGTGTATCTAGACGGATATGGATCGCCCGGCCTTTAGGACTCCCGCCAATGCTGTCGCCTGAGGAATGGAGCATCGTCCTGCTTTCGCTGAAGGTTGGCGCGGTGGCGATGGCGGGCGGGTTGCCGATGGCCTTTGCGCTGGCGTGGGTGCTGGCGCGGGGGCGGGCGCCGGGGCTGTTCCTGCTCGATGCGCTGGTCCACGTGCCGCTGGTCCTGCCGCCGGTCGTCACCGGCTGGCTGCTGCTGATCGCGTTCGGCCCCAATGGCCCGGCGGGGCGGTTGCTCCATGACGTTTTCGGGATGGACCTCATGTTCCGCTGGACCGGCGCGGCGCTGGCGGCGGCGGTGATGAGCCTGCCGTTGATGGTCCGCGCCATCCGCCTGTCGCTGGAAGCGGTGGACCGGCGGCTGGAACAGGCCGCGCGCACGCTGGGCGCGGGGCCTTGGCGCACCTTTGCCACGGTCACCTTGCCGCTGGCGCTGCCGGGGGTGTTGGCGGGGCTGGTTCTGGGGCTGGCGCGCTCACTGGGTGAATTCGGCGCCACGATTACCTTTGCCTCCAATATTCCGGGCGAAACGCGCACCCTGCCGCTGGCGATCTATGCGGCGATCCAGACGCCCGGCGGCGATGCGCAGGTGTGGCGGCTGGCCGGCCTGTCCATCGCGCTGTCGGTGGGCGCGCTGGTGGTGTCCGAAGCGCTGGCGCGGCGGGGCAACGCGCGTGGGCTTTGAGATCGATGTGATGTTGCGCCGGGGCGCGTGGCAGCGGCGGTTCCGCTTTGCCAGCGGCGAAGGCATCACCGCGCTGTGCGGCCCATCCGGCGCGGGCAAATCCAGCGTGCTGGAAGCCATCGCGGGCCTGCTGCGCCCGCAATCAGGCCGGATCGCGGTGCAGGGCAACGTGCTGTTCGACGTTGATGCAAAGGTTAACCTGCCGCCCGAACGGCGCGCCTGCGGATTCGTGTTTCAGGACCTGCGCCTGTTCCCGCACCTGAGCGTCAAGGACAACCTGCGCTATGGCGCGCGCCGGGAAAGCGCGGGGGGCACGCTGATGGACCTTGCCCAGACCACGCGTTTTCTTGGGATCGAGCACCTGCTCCATCGCGCCCCGCGCACCTTGTCGGGCGGGGAGGCGCAGCGCGTGGCGCTGGGCCGCGCGCTGCTGTCGGCCACGCGCTTCCTGCTGATGGACGAACCGTTGAGCGCGCTCGATGCGCCCCGCCGGGCCGAGATCATGGGCCTGATCGAACGCATCCGTGATGAACTGCGCCTGCCCATCCTCCTCGTCAGCCACCAGCGCCATGAAGTGGAACGGCTGGCGTCCACGGTGGTCGATCTGGAACCCTGATGTCCGAGGGCAATGGTTAAACAAATGCAACGTCAACTGTAACGGAAAGCCCCTAGCCAACCCCTCTGAAAGATTCTCGGCAGGGGGCCGCCATGACGACGACAACGATTTCGACGGCAACAACTTCGCGCCTTTCGTTCGTTGCTGGCGATGCACTCTCGGTCACATCCACTGGCTCGATCATCACGAGCAGCTCTACCAACCCCACGCTGACGTGGAGCTTGGCAGCCATTGGTGCGACGGCAACGATTAGCAATGCAGGGACGATTCAGAACACTGGCGGGCGCGCCCTGGCCGTTACCGGGACCCCTCCTTTGTTGCAGGGAGGGCAAGCTGTTCCGCAGAGCCTGTCGATCACCAATACCGGATCGTTCTTGGGGGCGGTGGACGCCATCCAGATTGGCAGCGGGCTGGCCGGCGGCAGCTTCTCCATCGATAACTCGGGCGTGATTGCAGGCACGAGTGGCAAGGGCGTCAACGTCCAGGAATTCGGTAGTCTCGGTTCCTACACTGTAGTCAACCGCAGCGGCGCGACAATAACTGGCACCACCGACGGCCTGCGCGTGGGCACCAAGACCACGCCCGTGCCAACCTTCGGCGGCACCATCAGCATCGACAATGCTGGCACGATCAAGGCCATCGGCACCGGGGCCAGCAATGGTCAGGCGATCGACATGGGCGATATGACGTCTGCCACCGGCACGATCACCGTGACCAACCGCGTGGGCGCCCTGCTGCAAGCGGCGGATTCCGACGCGATCACCGGCGGGACCAACGCCACGATCAACAACTACGGCACCATCGAAGCGAAGCTGGCGGCGGGCAGCACCAGCAAGAACAACGGCATTGATTTCAAGGGCAACGCGGGCGGTACGATCAACAACTATCAGGGCGGCGCGATCACCGGCGCCCACCATGCCATCACCAACTCGGTCGCCACCGGCCAGACGTATGCCCCCGGGCTGACGGTCAGCAACGATGGCGCGATCACCGGCCAACTGGGCAGCGGCATCAACCTCGATACCGCGTCGACCACCACCGTGACCATCACCAACGGCGTGCATGGCACGATCAGCGGCACCGCCGGCGGTAGCACCGATGGCGACGGCATCGATGTGGACGGCCTCGTTTCCATCACCAACAGCGGCCGGATCGAAGCCTTTGGCACCGCCACCAGCTTCACCGCGCCCGACACCGCCCCGCCGACCAGCGAGGCGATCACCGTGGGCGGCGGCACCATCACCAACAACGCGGGCGGCGTGATCCATTCGGTCCAGCGCGCGATCACGGTGGATGACAGCAACCTCGGCAACGCCTTTGCCGCGACCTCGATCACCAACCACGGCACGATCACGGGCGATAATGGACAAGCCATCGTCATCCGCAGCGCCTTCGACGACACGGTCGTCAACGACGGCACGATCAACGGCAGCATCGCCATCGCCAGCACCACGGCAGCCAACGGCAACGCCACGATCACCAATTCGGGCACGATCGACGGCGCAGTAACCACCGGCGGCGGAGCCGATACCATCGACAATACCGGCACCATCACCGGCACGATCAGCATGGCCGGCGGTGCCGACGTGCTGAAGCTGGGCAATGTCCACGCCGCTGCGGTGGACATGGGCGACGGCACCGACACCATCCGCGTCAACGCATCGGCCCATGCCTGGCTTGATGGCACGATCACGGGCGCGGAAAGCATCGTGCTGGGCGCGGGCGCCTCGCTCGATGTCGCGGGTGCCATCGGCAGTGCCGGAATCGCGTTCGCCGACGCCTCGGTGCAGCACCTTGCGCTCGCTGCGACCGCGCTCACCAACGGAGACTTCGCCAACACGCTTACCGGCCTTGGCGAAGGCGATACGATTACGGTCGGTGGAATGGGCCTTGCCACCGCCGCCACGCTGGGTGCGGGCAATGTCCTCACGCTCACCGGCGGCACCGAAACCGTGACGCTGCATCTCGATGCCGGGCAAGACTTTTCGGCCGAGCGGTTCCACCTCTCCAGCGATGGCGCGGGCGGCACCGTGGTGACGATGGTCGCGAACAGCGCCCCGATCGTTTCTGACAGCACCGCGTCGGGGACCGAGGACACCGCACTCACCGGCACCGTGTCCGCCACCGATGCCGACCATGACGCGTTGACCTACGCGCTCGCCACCGGCCCCGCGCACGGCACGATCACCTTCGATGCCGCCGGCCAATGGAGCTACACGCCGAACGCCGATTACAACGGCGCCGACAGCTTCACCTGGACCGCCAGCGACGGCACCGCCACCACCGCGCCTGTCACGTTTGATATCACGCTGGCCGCCGTCAACGACGCTCCGGTCCTGACCGGCACGCAGGCGACGCTCGCCCACGGCAGCGAAGACACCGCCTATACCGTCTCGGCAGCGGACCTGTTGCATGGCTTCACCGACGTGGACGGCGACACCCTCTCGGTCGCCGCGCTCAGCGCCGACCACGGCACCGCCGTGCACAACGCCGACGGCAGCTGGACGATCACGCCCGACGCCAACTACAACGGCGCGCTGACGCTCAGCTATACCGTTGCAGACGGCAACGGCGGCAAGGTTGCGGCTACCCTCTCAACCACGGTGGACGCTGTGAACGACGCCCCGGCATGGACGGGCACGCACTGGGGTGTAGTCTCCGCCGGGCAGGAGGACGTGCCTCTGATCATCGACGCCGCTACCCTGCTCAGCGGTTATACCGATCCAGACGGCGATATCCTGACGCTGGCCAATGTCGTGGCGGATCGGGGTGTGCTCGTGGACAACCATGACGGCACGTTCACCCTCACGCTGCCGGCCAACGCCAGCGGGACGGTCGGTCTTTCCTACGATATCGTCGACGGCAACGGGGGTGTCGCCTCGAACGGTACGGCCTTCATCATCGCTGGTGTCAACGACGCCCCCGCGCTCACCGGCGCGCAGGCAACGCTCGCCCACGGCAGCGAAGACACCGCGTACACCGTCAGCGTTGCCGAACTGCTGCAAGGCTTCACCGATGTCGATGGCGCCAGCCTTCGGGTTAGTGGCCTGTCGGTCGATCATGGCACAGTCGCGTACGACGGCGACCAAACCTTCACGATTACGCCCGATGCCAATTACAGCGGCACGGTGACGATCAGCTACACGGTCGGCGATGGCGCAGGCGGAGCGGTTGACGCCACGCTCTCGCTGCCGCTCGATCCGGTGAACGATGCGCCCAATGCCATCGCGCTCAGCCATGCCAGCGTGGCAGAGGACAGCGCCAATGGCACGGTGGTGGGCAACTTGACGGCCAGCGACGGGGACGATGCCAGCGGCTTCACCTGGGCCCTGCTCGATGACGCCGGCGGCCGTTTCGCCGTCGATGCCACCACCGGGGCGCTCACCGTCGCCGATGGCGGCGCGCTCGATTTCGAGACGCAAGCCAGCTGGACCGTGCGCGTTCAGGTCACCGATGCGCATGGCGCCAGCTATGCCGTTACCGAAACCATCGCGCTCACCAACGTGGCCGAACAGGTCTATGCCGGCACCAAGAAGGCCGATGTGTTCACCGCCGCCGACGATCGCGGCTATGTCGTCAACGGCCTTGCCGGCGATGACGTGCTGACCACGCGGTACGGGGCGGACACCGTCACCGGCGGCAAGGGCAACGACACCATCAGCACCAGCGCGGGCAACGACGTGATCCTGATCGCCAAGGGCGATGGAATCGATGCGATCCACGGCGGCGCAGGCTTCGATACCATCCGCGCAACCGGGGCCGGCACGGTGATTACGCTGTCGGCGCTTTCCGGGGTCGAGATCATCTCCAGCGGCGGATTTGCCGGGGTTTCGCTCGCCGGCACCAAGAATGCCGACAGCTTCGATTTCACCGATGTCACGCTCGGCGGCGTCGGCCCGATCAACGGCCTCGCCGGCAACGATACCATCACCGGCAGCGCCGGGGCCGACACAATCCTGGGCGGCGCGGGCGACGATCACCTGTCGGGCGGGCTCGGCGCCGATGCGCTTCAGGGCGGCGCGGGCAACGATGTGCTGTGGGGCGGGCGCGGCAGCGACGTGTTCACCGGCGGCGCGGGCAACGATGTGTTCGCCTTCCGCGCCATCGAGGATAGTAACGCCACCGGCGGTATCGACCACATCGCCGATTTCAAGCTGAAGAAGGACGTGGTCGATCTTTCGGCCATCGACGCCAACGCCAGCCTTGCCGGCGATCAGGCCTTCACCTTCATCGGCAAGGCGGCGTTCACCGGCCTCGGCCAGTTGCGTTACGAGCAGGTCGGCGGCCACACCGAGATTTCGGGCAACGTGGCCGGGGATCTCGCGGCCGATTTCACCATCGTGCTCGATACGGCGGTTAAGGCGCTGACGGCGGCCGACTTCGTGCTCTGACCGGTCGCGCCCCGCTCTCTAGGGCGCGAGCGTGCCGGCCACGGCGTTGAGCGTCCACGCGGCCACGGTCTGCATCCCTTCGGCCTGAAGCAGCGCGGCCTCGGCCTCAATCGCTTCGCGTTCCGCATCCAGCACTGCCAGCGTGGGCTTGGCGCCCACCTTCATTTCCAGCCGCGTGCCGCGCAGCGCCTCGTTCGCGGCCTCTGTGCGCAGGCGCGAGGCTGCGGTCATGCGGCGTGCCGTGGCAAGGCCGGTCCATGCGTCGGTGACCATGCCTGTCAGCGTATCGTCGGTGGCGCGGGCCCGCGCTTCGGCGGCATCGAGTTCGGCGTCGGCGGTGCGGATCTGGCTGGCCACGCGTCCGCCGGCAAAGATCGTCCAGCGCCCGCGCAGCCCTACCGCCACCGAATCCGCCTTGTATCCGGGAAAGAACTGGTCGCGCACGTGCGCCGCTTCGGCATAGGCGCCCACGTTCGGCATGCCTTCGGCCTTTGCCGCGCGCACCCCGGCGCGTGCGGCATCCACCCCGGCGCCGGCCTGCCGCAGCAGCGGGTTGGTGTGGCGCGCCATGTCCAGCGCCTCGTCCAGTGTCGGCGGCGTCTGCGGCAGCGGCGGCAGCGGATCGAGTTCGCCCGCCGGCTGGCCCGTCAGCCGCCAAAAGCCCGCTTCGGCAGAGGCGAGCCGCCCGTCGGCGCCCGCCAGCCCGGCCTCGGCCTCGGCACGGCGGGCCTTGGCCTGCGCCAGTTCTGAGCTGGGAATTTCGCCCACCTTGTATCGCAGCCCGGCCTGCCGCTCCACTTCGGTCAGTTCGCCCACCAGCTGGCCGAACCGCGCCGTCAGCTTTCGCGCGGTCAGCACTTCGGCATAGGCGGCCACCGCGCCCACCACGGTCTGCAACCGCGCCTGCTCTGTGCCAAAGCGCGCTGCCTCGGCCCCCCCGCGCGCCTGCGCGATCGCGGCGGCGATGCGGCCGCCGGCATAAAGCGGCATTTCCGCTGTCGCCTGCGCGGCCAGCGGGGTCACGTCGTCGGCGGTGATGCCGAAGAAGCCGCCGTTGTCGATGCGGCCGGTGCCGACCGACGCCTCCACCCGCAGCAACGGGTTCGCCTCTGCCCGCGCGCGATCAAGCCGCCCGCGTGCCGCCGCCTCGCCCGCCTGCGCCTCGGCCAGCGCGGGCGCGTGGGCCAGCGCGTCGGTCACCGCGCTCGCCAAGTCCCGCGCCGCCGCCGGCAGGGGGGCGGCGACGACGCAGGATGGCAGCATCAGGGAAAGCAGCAGGCGCGCGCGCATCGGGATCGCTCTTCGTTCAGTGAAAGGCGGTACCGGGCCTGACACCCAGCTTCTTGAAGATCATTGCGGCGGGGCAAAATCCGGTGAAGCTGGCCTGAATCATGTTCAGCCCGGCAAAGATCGTCAGCCCGATCCAGTACGGGTGGACGGTCAGCGACAGCGCCACCCCGATCAGCACCACCACCCCGGCGAAACGCAGCACGGCATTATCGAGCGTCATGGCCATTCTCCTTGCTTGAAGCGCAGCTTGCGGATGCCCAGCGCATAGACGCCGCGAAAGGCGGGCAAGATCATCGAAAAGCCGAAGGGCAGAGCGTGGCCGGGCTTCATCGTGCCCTCTTCCACCTTGGTGATCCACATTCCGGGCGCCGGGTTGGGAGGCACGATTGCCGCCTGTGAAATCCGCGATGCGGCAAGATGATCTGCGGCAAGGACATCGCGTCGCTCCCATGCTTCAGCCAGAAGGCCGATCAATCCATCGGACTTGACTAATATTATAATTTTACGATATGAGCAAGGCTTAAGTGAACACTCCCTGATACAAGGATGGCACATATGGTCTTCGGTTTCGGCAAGGGCAGCCAGCACCGTGAAGTCACCGCGCAGGAACTCGATGCGATGCTGCGCGAAGGGCGCGCGATGGTGGTCGACGTGCGCGAGGTGGACGAATTTGCCGCCGGGCACATTCCCGGCGCGGTCAACATGCCGCTGTCCACGTTCCAGCCGTCGCAACTGCCCGATCCGCAGGGCAAGGCGCTGGTGCTGAACTGCCTTGGCGGCAAGCGTTCGGCGATGGCGCTGGACAAGTGCAGCGTGGCGCAGGCCGCGGTCGATACGCACCTTGCCGGCGGCTTTGGCGCGTGGGCGCAGGCCGGGTTGCCGGTCGAACGATAACCCGAAAAGTGACGGAAAAGGGGGTGCGGGCAATGTGGAGCAGATCGAACCTGATGCTGGCGGCCACGGCGCTGGCGCTCTCCCTGCCGCTGGGCGGTTGCGGTGGAGGCGGCAGCGAACAGGCTGCCCCTGCGGCGCCCGCGCCCACCGGCCCGCGCCTGATCCTGGCCCCCGCCGATGTCACCGACTGGCGCGATGTCAGCGCCGAAGTGACCACGGTGGATCAGGCGCAGGTCATGGCGCGCATCCCCGGCATCCTTGCCAGCCTTTCCGTGCGTGAAGGCGACATGGTGCGAAAGGGGCAGGTGATCGGCCGCGTGGTCGACAGCCAGCTTGGCTATCAGGCCGGGGCCTATGGCGCGCAGGCCGCCGCCGCGCAGGCGCAGGCCGCGCAGGCCTCGGCCGATCTCGCCCGCGTAAAGTTCCTGCATGACAACGGCGTCTATGCGCAGGCCCGGCTGGATCAGGCGCAAGCCGCCGCCCATGCCGCCGCCGCGCAAGTGCGCGCCGCCCGCGCGCAGCAGGCCGCCGTGGGCGCGGTGGCGGGCGCGGGCGCGGTTGTGGCGCCGGCCACCGGCCGCGTGCTCCATGCCGATGTGCCGGCCGGTGCCCCGGTCGCGCCGGGCATGGCCATCGCGGTGATCACCGCCGGCCCCACCATCGTGCGGCTGGACATGCCCGAATCGCTTGCCACCACCGTCCGCGCCGGGGCCGCCGTCACCGCACCCGGGCTGGGTACGGGCCGCGTGATCCGCGTCTATCCCGCTGTCACCGCGGGCAAGGTCACCGCAGATGTCGATATGCCGGGCATCGACAACACGCTGATCGGCCGCCGCGTGGCGGCAAAGGTGGCGGGCGGCACGCGGCGCGCGCTGCTGGTGCCCGCCGCCTTCGTCACCACCCGTTTCGGCATCGATTACGTCACCGTGCTGGCCAAGGACGGCAGCCCGGCGCAAGTGCCCGTGCAGACCGCGCCCGGCGCCGAACCCGGCAGGCTCGAAATCCTCTCTGGCGCGGCTGCCGGCGATACGCTGGTGCAGTCGCAATGAACCTCGGCATCTCGGGCCGGCTGACCCGCGCCACGATCCGTTCGCCGCTGACGCCGCTGCTGCTGCTCGCCGCGATCGTCGTCGGCCTGATCGCCACGATCACGATTCCACGGGAGGAGGAGCCGCAGATCAAGGTGCCGATGGTGGACATCATGGTCCGCGCGCCGGGCCTGTCCGCGCCCGATGCGGTGGAACTGGTGGCCAAACCGCTGGAAACCATCGTGAAAAGCGTTGACGGCGTGGAGCATGTCTACACGCAGGTGCAGGACGATGGCGTGATGGTCACCGCGCGCTTCCTTGTGGGATCGAACCCCGAAGACGCCGCGATCCGCATCAATGAAAAGATCGAGGCGAACAAGGACCGTATCCCGGTGGGCATTCCCATGCCGCAGGTTACGGTGCGGGGCATCGCCGATGTGCCCATCGTGGTTCTGACGCTCACGCCAAAGCCGGGCGCGGCCGGACAATGGACCGATTCCGCGCTGGCCGAACTGGCGGGCAAGCTGCGCACGGAAATCGCGAAGGTCGACGATGTCGGCCTCACCTTCATCACCGGGGGGCAGCGCATGGCGCTGCGCGTGGTGCCCGATCCGGCGCGGCTGGCCACCTATCAGGTGCCGCTGGGCGCGGTGATCGATGCGGTTTCGCAGGCCAATCGCGCCTTCCCCGCCGGCACCGTGCGTGAACAGGGGCAGGCGGCGCTGGTGGTTGCCGGGCAGACCTTGCGCGATGTGCAGGCGTTGTCGCAATTGACCGTGCGGTCTGTCACCGGCGCGCCCGTGCTGCTGTCCGACGTTGCCCGCGTGGAACAGGCGCCCACGCAGGATCAGGCCCGCGCATGGCGCTGGGCAAAGGATGCGCGCGGCCAATGGTCGATGGCGCCTGCGGTCAGCCTTGCCATCGCCAAGCGCGCAGGCGCCAACGCGGTCACCGTGTCCGAAGGCGTGGTGCGCCGCGTGGAACTGCTGAAGGGCAACCTGATCCCGCCTTCGGTCGATGTTGCCGTCACCCGCAACTATGGCGAAAGCGCGAACGAAAAGGCCAACGAGCTGATCTTCCACCTTGCGCTGGCCACGGCGTCCATCGTGGTGTTGATCGGCTTTGCCATCGGCTGGCGCGAAGCGGGCGTGACCGCCATCGTCATTCCCACCACGATCATGCTCACCATGTTCGCTTCGAACGTGATGGGCTTTACCATCAACCGCGTCAGCCTGTTCGCGCTGATCTTCTCCATCGGCATCCTTGTGGATGATGCCATCGTGATGATCGAAAACATCGCGCGGCACTGGGGCATGGCAGACGACCGTTCGCGCATCGATGCGGCGGTGGATGCCGTGGCCGAAGTCGGCAATCCCACCATCGTCGCCACGCTCACCGTCGTGGCCGCGTTGCTGCCCATGCTGTTCGTGTCGGGCCTGATGGGGCCTTACATGGCGCCCATCCCGATCAACGCCAGCGCCGCGATGATCTTCAGCTTCTTTGTCGCCGTGATCATCGCGCCGTGGCTGATGGTGCGTTTCGCGCGGGCGACGCTGGCCCACGGTCACGACGAACATGGCGGAAAGCTGGGCGCGCTCTATCGCCGCTATGCCAGCCGGGTCATCGCCACGCGGCAAAGCGCGCGGCGGTTCCTGATCGCCGTTGGCGTTGCCACGCTGGTCGCCTGCTCGATGTTCTACTTCAAGGCGGTGACGGTAAAGCTGCTGCCCTTCGACAACAAGAGCGAGGTGCAACTGGTGGCGGACCTGCCCGAAGGCACCAGCCTTGAAGAAACCGCGCGCGTGCTGGAACAGGCCGCCGCCGTGGCGCGGCGCGTGCCCGAAGTCGTCTCGATGGAGGCCTATGCCGGCACGTCTGCCCCGTTCAATTTCAACGGCCTTGTCCGCCACTATTTCCTGCGCAATCAGCCCGAAATGGGCGACCTGATGGTCACCCTGTTGCCCAAGGGCGAACGGTCGCGCGCCAGCCACGATATCGCGGTTGCCCTGCGTGAAGCGCTCAAGGCCGTGCCGTTGCCCGCCGGCGGTTCGATCAAGGTGGTGGAAACCCCGCCCGGTCCACCGGTGCTCGCCACGTTGCTGGCCGAAATCTATGGCCCGGACGAAGCCACGCGGCAGAAGACGGCGATGCAGCTGGAAACGATCTTCAAATCGGTGCCCTTCGTGGTCGACGTGGACAATTCCTTCGGCCAGCCGCGCCCCACGCTGCGGCTTATCCCCGACCGGGCAAAGCTCGATCACTATGGCCTGTCCGAACGCGAGCTTTTCGACAGCATCGGCGCGCTGCTTGGGCCGCAGGTGGTCGGCTATGCCCCGCGCGGGGGAGAGCGCGATCCGCTGCCCATCGAACTGGCGCTGGACCAGTCGCAGCGCACGTGGAGCGCCAGCCTTGCCGCCACCCCTGTGGCAACCACGCCCACCGGCCAGTTGATCCCGCTGGGCGAACTCGTCACCGCGCGGATGGAGCCCGGCTCGGCGGCCGTGTTCCGCCGCGACGGGCGCGGCGCGGCGATGGTCACGGCGGAACTGGCAGGCGCCTATGAAGCGCCGATCTATGGCATGCTGGCGGTGGACGATGCGGTGAACCGCTTCGACTGGAAGGCGCACGGCCTGCAAAAGCCCGAGGTGATCCTGCACGGCCAGCCCGAGGATGAAAGCCGCGCATCGCTGCTGTGGGACGGCGAATGGGAAATCACCTGGGTCACGTTCCGCGACATGGGCGCCGCCTTCATGGTTGCGCTGCTCGGGATCTATGTCCTTGTCGTCGGCCAGTTCCGCAACTTCAAGGTGCCGCTGGTCATCCTCACCCCGGTGCCGTTGACGCTGGTGGGCATCGTGCTGGGGCACATGCTGTTCGGCGCGCCGTTCACCGCCACCTCGATGATCGGGTTTATCGCGCTGGCGGGCATCATCGTGCGGAACTCGATCCTGCTGGTGGACTTCATCAGGCACAGCCGTTCGCCGGACAAAAGCCTGCGCGAAACCCTGCTGGAAGCCGGGCAGATCCGCTTCAAGCCGATTGTCCTCACCGCCGCGGCGGCGATGATCGGGGCCAGCGTGATCCTGACCGATCCGATCTTTCAGGGCCTCGCCATCTCGCTGCTGTTCGGCCTCGCCAGTTCCACGCTGCTCACCGTGCTGGTGATCCCGGCGATCTACGTGGTGCTGCGCGATGACGGAAAACTGCTGGAGCAGGCGCACGCATGAAACCGACCGACCTTTCCGAACTCAAGGCCCGTTCCGGCGCGATGGCGGCGCGGCTGAAGCTGATGGGCCATCCCGAACGGCTGTTGATGCTGTGCCGGATGGATGAAGGCGAAGTGTCGGTGTCGGAACTGGTGGCGCTGACCGGGCTTTCGCAATCGTCGGTTTCGCAGCACCTTGCGGGCCTGCGCGAAGAAGGCGTGGTCAGTATCCGCGCCGAGGCGCAGACGCGCTATTACAGCCTGACCGACCCGGTGGTGCGGGGCGTGATCCACACGTTATGCGTCCTGTGCGGCGATGCATGTGATTGAGAAATGGAGCCATTTGCGATGTTGCCCGATCCGCTGATCGTCGTCTGCCCCGCCTGCACCACTGCCAACCGCGTGCCGCAGGCCCGGCTGGGCGCGCAGGGCACGTGCGGGCGGTGTGGCAAGGCGCTGTTTTCCGGGCATCCGGTGACGCTGACGGCAGCCAGTTTCGATGCCCATGCGACCAAGAGCGACCTGCCGCTGCTGGTCGATTTCTGGGCATCGTGGTGCGGCCCGTGCCGCCAGATGGCCCCGGCGTTCGAAGCCGCCGCCGCGCAGCTTGAACCGCGCCTGCGGCTGGGCAAGCTGGATACCGAAGCCGAGCAGGCCATCGCCGCGCGCTATGCCATCCGGTCCATCCCCACGATGATCCTGATCGCCAGGGGCCGCGAAATCGCCCGCCAATCGGGCGCAATGCCCGCCAGCGCCATCGTCAACTGGGCAACGAAAGCGCTGGCGGCAAGCTGAATGTTGGAGAACGACCTAAGGGGGGTCTAGATCGACCTAACCCGCTCTGGCCCCGTCTGCGGGCTTTCAGCGCGCCTTCAAAATGGCCCTGGGCCACCATGTCAAAGTGTGCTTGTCGTGCGCCGTGGTCCACACGCCGGACGGGGTGAAACGCAGCGCGCCACTGCCCACCGCCGTGCCCAACCGGGCGGTCACCGTCATCGTTTCAGGATCGATCACCGCGAATTCCTGATCGTCGGTGGTGCGCAGCCAGACCTTGCCGGCGCCGGTGTCGATATCCCCCCATTTCAGGTTGTCGCCCACCTTGATCCGGCCGGCCACGGTGACGCTGGCGGGGTCGATCCGCACCAGCGTGCCGTCGCCCTGTTCCTGTACCCACACCCCGCCTTCGCCGGCGGCGAGGAAGCCGGGGGCCTTGCCCAGCGCG
>JBDLVU010000003.1:0-78669 GCA_039804665.1 Pseudomonadota bacterium
CCCCATCGCCAGCCCCGCGCCCACCGCCATCGCGAACGAATTGACCACGTTGTTGGCCGCGATGGTACGTGCGGTTTCCGACTTTTCGACCATCGTCGTCAGGAACGCGTAAAGCGGCACCACGAACATCCCGCCCGCCACCGCGATGCCCAGCAGGCTGAGCAGCAGCGGCACGGCCAGCGGCTCTGCCACGAAGCCCCAGGCATTGAGCAGCGCGCCGCCCGGATCGGGCGTCCATGCCTTGCACACAACGTGGAAGGCCACGATGAACAGGCCCATCGCGATGACCGAGACGGGCGCGAAGCGGGCCGAAACCTTGCCCTTCAGCAGGCGGTTGATAGCGACCGAGCCGATGGCGACGCCGATGGAGAACACCACCAGGAACAGGCTGGCGACTTCCTTGCTGGCCGAAAGCACGTTCTTGGCCAGCGGCGGGAACTGGATGAACAGCACCGCGCCGATCGTCCAGAAAAAGCTGATCGCCATGATGGCAAGGAACACCGGGCGATAGTGCAGCGTGTTGCGCACCAGCTTCCACGCCGAAACGCCCTGATCCGCCACAAGAACGGGCACGAATCCGATCGCGCGCAGCAGCGGGTTGCGGAACCGGTTCAGGAACGGGCGCAGCAGCGGGAATTCCAGCGGCTTGTCGGGGGTCTGCGGCGGGGCGGGGGGCACCTGACGCCCTGCGAAAAAGCCGATCATGGCGGTGATGACGACGCCAGCGGCGGCCACTTCCACCGGAATCCACCCGGCCAGAATCGTGCCGGCAAGGATCGCGATATAGGTGCCCGCTTCCACCAGCCCGGTGCCGGCGAGCACTTCCTCAGGGTGGAGGTGCTGGGGCAGGATGGCGTACTTGATCGGGCCGAAGAACGTGGAATGCACGCCCATGGCGAACAGCGCGGCCAGCATCATCGGAATGGCGAAGGTGGAAACCTGCACGCCCTGCCACGCCATGGCGAGGCCGGCCGCGCCCACGGCCATGATGGCGATCTCGCACGCCTTGACCACGCGGATGATCTGCGCCTTGTCGCGCAAGTCGGCCAGCTGGCCCGCCAGCGCGGACAGCGCCACGAACGGCACGATGAACGCGGCGGACGCGATGGCGGAAAAGCGCGCTTCCTCGGCCTCGGAATTATAGAGGCTGTAGACGACGTACAGCACCATCGCGTTCTTGTAGAGGTTGTCGTTGAACGCGCCGAGCAGCTGCGTCACGAACAGCGGCAGGAACCGGCGCTGGCGAACAAGATGGGTGGTCGTCGTCATTCGGGTGCCGGCATCCTCAAAGCGGGCTGACCCTTAGCCGCATGGGCGCAAGGCGCAAAGGGGGCTTGTGGTTCCCCGATGCTTATCCGCTTTGGCTGGCATATCTGGTTTACACGAGAGCCGCCCGGCGGTTAGGCAGGGGGCGATGCTGACGTTGCCCAACCTGCTGACCCTGTCGCGGATCGTCGCGGTGCCCCTCTTGGCCGGCCTGTTGTGGTTTCCCGATTGGCAGCTGGGCTATGGCCTGGGCTTTGCGATGTACTGCCTGATGGGCATCACCGACTATTTCGACGGCTATCTTGCCCGTGCGCAGGGCACGGTGAGCAAGCTGGGCGTGTTCCTTGATCCCATCGCGGACAAGATCATGGTGGCTGCCGTGATCCTTGTGCTCAGCGCGCAAGGCGTGCTGACCGGGCCGTATGTGGGCGACCTGCACGTGGTGGCGGGGCTGGTGATTCTGGTGCGCGAGATCGCGGTTTCGGGCCTGCGCGAATTCCTTGGCGGGATTCAGGTCTCGATCCCCGTTTCGCGGCTGGCCAAGTGGAAGACGACCTTCCAGCTGGTGTCGCTGGGCGCGCTGATTCTGGGCCATGCGCTGCCCGGCTGGACGGTGGACCTTGGCGGCTTTGTGGTGAACCTGCCGCACACGGTGGGGCTGACCACGCTGTGGGGCGCGGCGGCGCTGACGGTCATCACCGGCTGGGATTACTTGCGCGTCGGCCTCAAGCACATGGATTGACCGCCGGTTCCGCCCTGCGCCGGTGGCGGCGCTGCGGCGGTATCGAGTTCCATGCCAAAGCGGTGCCCATCGCGCCAGCGCACCACGCCCCAAAGGGCTTGCCCGTCGGATAGATGCAGCGTGACCGGATCGCCCACCGCGATGGTGGCGCTGGCTGAAAGCGCCTGAACCCCGCTGGTCGATACGTTTTCCACCGCCACGTCGTGCGTGTTCCCTTGCGCATCCACCAGATGCACGCGCGTCAGCAACTTGCGCCGGCGCGGGCGCAGCACCGGGGTGGGGCGAAAGCGGGATCGGTCGACGGTGGTCACGCAGGTGCCATGCCACGCGCATGGTTTCCGGACGATGCGGCGGACCTTAAGGGGTTTTACCCGGCGCGCAGTTCCTGCGCCAGCAGGCGGAATTCCTCGCCACGCGGGCTGTTCTTGCGCCACACCAGCGCGATTTCGCGAAAGGCATGGTCCGATTGCAGCGGACGGGCGACGATCTGCGTGCCGTTCAGGATGCCCGCTTCCACCGCCATTTCGGGCAGCATGGTCAGGCCGAGGCCGTTGTCGACCATCTGAACCAGCGTATGCAGCGATGTGCCGATGACCCCGGCGCTGGCGCGCAGTTCGGGCCGGTTGCACGCGGCCAGCGCGTGTTCCTTAAGACAGTGCCCGTCTTCCAGCAGCAGCAGGCGGTTTTCGTCGATCACCGCCGGGCTGACCACTTCGGGCGGATCGCGCGGGTCGTCGTGGGGAAAGGCCACGAACAGGCGGTCGTCGAACAGGTGCTCCACTTCCACCTCGCCCGTGGCGAAGGGCAGCGCCAGCAGCACGCAATCGGCGCGGCCGTGATGCAGTGATTCGATGGCGCCGCCGCTCGGTTCCTCGCGCAGGAACAGCTTCAACTGAGGGCGTTCCTGCCGCAGGCGGGGCAGGATGCGCGGCAGCAGAAACGGCGCAATCGTGGGGATCACGCTCATCCGCAGTTCGCCCGCCAGCGGCGCGCCGTGACTTTGCACCAGTTCCGAAAGCTCCTCCGCCTCACGCAGCAGGCGGTGCGCCTTGGCGACCACCTGATTGCCCAGCGGGGTGAACCGCACCACGCGGCGGGTGCGCTCCACCAGCGTGACGCCCAGCAGCGATTCCAGTTCGCGCAAGCCCGCCGACAGCGTCGATTGCGAGACGAAGCACGCGTCTGCCGCCCGGCCAAAGTGGCCGTGTTCGTGCAGCGAGACGAGGTACTGCAACTGCTTGAGCGTCGGCAGGTACGTGCTCATGCGATCAGTCGTCCGCTTCGACCTGCGCCGGGTTTTCGCTGTCGTCTTCGGCTTCGCCTGCGTCTTCGGTTGAAACTTCGATCACCACGTCGGGGCCGTTGTTCCCGATGTCGTCGATGTGCGCCATCTTCAGCTTGCCGTTCACCACCGCGAAGGCGAGCTTGCCCTCAACCAGTTCCAGCGCATCGCGGCCGAACTGGTCGAAGCGCCAGCCTTCCAGGATGGGCAGGTTCTTGCGCTGCCCGGCGGCAAGCGCCTCCAGATCGTCGCTGCGCGCCAGCAGGCGGGCGGCAATGTCGATCTCGCGGCTGCGAATCTTCAGCAGCAGCTTCAGCAGGTCGGCCACCAGCGCGCCTTCCTTGCCCAGCGGGGCGCCGCGCGGCGCCTTGGGCGGCATTTCCGCTTCGGTCAGCGGCTTGGCATCGGCCAGGCACTGCATCAGGCGACGGCCGATCTCGTTATCCTTCCATCCGGTGGAGAGCCCGCGCACCTTGGCCAGTTCGTGCTGTTCGCGCGGGGGGTGGCTGGCGATGTCGGCTAGCGTTTCGTCGCGCATGATGCGGCCGCGCGGGATGTTCTTGTCCATCGCCTCGGTCTCGCGCCAGCCGGCCAGCGCGCGCAGGCGGCCCAGCACGGCGGGGTTGCGGCTGGGGGCGCGGACCTTTTGCCAGACGGTTTCGGGATCGTTGCGATAGTTCGCCGGGTCCGCCAGCTTTTCCATCTCGATGTCCAGCCATTCGCCGCGTCCGGTCTTGATCAGGCGCTTGAGCAGCTTGGGGAAGATCTTGGACAGGTGCGTGACGTCGCCGATGGCATATTCGATCTGCCGTTCGGTCAAGGGGCGGCGGCCCCAGTCGGTAAAGCGCGCGCCCTTGTCGATCGACAGGCCCAGCCACGATTCGACAAGGTTGGAATAGCCGATCTGCTCGCTCTGGCTCACGGCCATCATGGCGATCTGCGTGTCGAAGATCGGGTGCGGCGTCTTGCCGGTCAGGTTGTAGATGATTTCCACATCCTGCCCGCCGGCGTGAAAGACCTTCAGCACGTCCTCGTTGTCGACCAGCAGGTCGAGCAGCGGCGACATGTCGAGCCCCGGCGCCAGCGGATCGATGGCCGCGGCTTCCTTGTCATCGGCGATCTGCACCAGGCACAGTTCCGGCCAATAGGTGTTTTCGCGCATGAATTCGGTGTCGACGGTGACGAAATCGGCCTTGGCCAGTCGCTCGCACAAATCGGCAAGCGCGTCGGTCGTGGTGATCAGCGGGTGTATCTTCATCGTTCTTTTCTGTATGGCCCCGTCCGGAGCCGCCGGCTTGACAAAACGACGGCCATCGCCTCTTGGCCGCGCGCAAGTCCCTGCCCGATTGCAGACCGATTGGAAAGAGTTTCGATGCACCCTTATCGTTCCCACACCTGCGGCGCCCTTTCGCGCGGCGACGTTGGACAGAGCGTCCGCCTTTCGGGCTGGGTGCACCGCAAGCGCGACCATGGCGGCGTCCTGTTCATCGACTTGCGCGATCACTACGGGATGACCCAGATCGTGGCCGACAGCGACAGCCCGGCGCTGGCCGTGCTGGAATCGCTGCGCGTGGAAAGCGTCGTGACCATCGAGGGCGAAGTGAAGGCCCGCAGCGAAGGCACCGTGAACGCCAACCTCGCAACGGGTGCGATCGAGGTCTACGCCCGCGTCGCCACGGTGCTTTCGGCGGCCGAAGAGCTGCCCATGCCGGTGGCCGGCGAGCAGGAATACCCTGAAGACATCCGCCTGCGCTATCGCTTTCTCGACCTGCGCCGCGAAACGCTGCACACCAACATCGTGCGCCGCACAAAGGTCATCTCGGACATGCGCCGCCGCATGGAAGGGGCCGGCTTCACCGAATATTCGACCCCGATCCTCACGGCATCCAGCCCCGAAGGCGCGCGCGACTTCCTCGTGCCCAGTCGCATCCATCCGGGCAAGTTCTATGCGCTGCCGCAGGCGCCGCAGCAGTACAAGCAGTTGCTGATGGTCGCCGGCTTCGACCGCTATTTCCAGATCGCGCCGTGCTTCCGCGACGAAGATCCGCGCGCGGATCGCCTGCCGGGCGAATTCTACCAGCTCGACCTCGAAATGAGCTTCGTGACCCAGGAAGAAATCTGGGAAACGATGGAGCCGGTGATCGGCGGCGTGTTCGAAGCCTTTGCCGATGGCCGCGCGGTCACGCCTTCGGGCAGCTTCCCGCGCATTCCCTATGCCGAATCCATGCTGAAGTATGGTTCGGACAAGCCGGACCTGCGCAACCCGCTGATCATCCGCGACGTTTCGGCCGAATTCACCCAGTCCGGTTTCGGCCTGTTTGAAAAGATCGTCGGCACCGGCGGCGTCGTGCGCCTGATCCCGGCGCCGAACACCGCCGAAAAGAGCCGCAAGTTCTTCGACGAGATGAACGACTGGGCCCGCGCCGAAGGCCATGCCGGCCTTGGCTACGTTACCCGCAAGGGCGGCGTGTTCGGCGGCCCCATCGCCAAGAACCACAGCGAGGACAAGATGGCCGCGCTGTTCGACGCGCTGGGCCTCGGGCCCGACGACGGCTGCTTCTTCGCCGCGGGCAAGGAAGCACAGGCGGCGAAGCTGGCAGGTGCCGCGCGCACCCGCGTGGCCGAACAGCTGAACCTGATCGACAAGGACCGCTTCGAGCTGTGCTGGATCGTCGATTTCCCGTTCTACGAATGGGACGAGGAAAACAAGAAGGTCGAATTCAGCCACAACCCGTTCTCGATGCCGCAGGGCGGCATGGACGCGCTGGTGAATCAGGACCCGCTGACGATCAACGCGTTCCAGTACGACCTCGTCTGCAACGGCTTCGAGATCGCCTCGGGCTCGATCCGCAACCAGTCGCCCGAAACCATGGTGAAGGCGTTCGAGATCGTGGGCCTGTCAAAGCAGGACGTGGAAGATCGCTTCGGCGGCCTTTACCGCGCCTTCCAGTATGGCGCACCGCCGCACGGCGGCATGGCGGCGGGCGTGGACCGCATCGTCATGCTGATTTGCGGCGCCCAGAACCTGCGCGAAATCACGCTGTTCCCGATGAACCAGCGCGCCGAAGACCTGCTGATGGGCGCGCCTTCACCGGCCGCGCTGAAGCAGCTGCGTGAACTGCATATCCGCCCGGTTGAGCAGCCTAAGGGGTAAGCCGGTTTGTGGGCGGTAATCACCCGCCCACTTGCCAGCGCCTTGCGGGCACATTAGGGCGAATTCCGCATTTCGAGATCAACCCGTTTCCGTTCCGAAGGGGCATAATAATGAGCGATACCGCCGACCGCGTTAAGAAGATCGTTGTCGAGCACCTCGGCGTTGAGGCCGACAAGGTCACCGAGGACGCCAGCTTCATCGATGATCTCGGTGCCGACTCGCTCGACATCGTCGAGCTGGTGATGGCTTTTGAAGAAGAATTCGGCGTCGAGATCCCCGACGACGCGGCCGAGAAGATCTCGACCGTCTCGGACGCGATCAAGTACATCGACGAAAACAAGGGCTGATCGCCCACCACCCCGTTTCGCCCTGAGCTTGTCGATGGGCTGCTCCAGCCGACCAGGCCGGGGCAGGGGAGGACTTCGGCAGGCTCAGCCTCTTATCGGGGGCTGGGCCTGTTTGTGTCTTATCCGGAGAATGCAATGCGTCGTGTCGTCGTAACCGGTCTTGGCCTCGTCACCCCGCTGGGCGCGGACGTGGAAACCGTCTGGGCAAACCTCCTTGCCGGCAAATCGGGCGCGGGTCCGATCACCCGTTTCGACGCCAGCGACCAGAAATGCCAGATCGCGTGCGAGGTGAAGCCCGCCGATCATCCATATGGCTTCGATGCGGGCAAGCGCGTCGACCACAAGATTCAGCGCCAGGTCGATCCGTTCATCGTCTATGGCATCGATGCCGCAGGCCAGGCGCTTGAAGACGCCGGCCTTGTCGACATGGATGACGACCTGAAGACGCGCGCCGGCTGCTCGATCGGTTCGGGCATCGGCGGCCTGCCGGGCATCGAAAGCGAATCGATCGTCCTGCACGAAAAGGGCCCGGGCCGCGTTTCGCCGCACTTCGTCCACGGTCGCCTGATCAACCTGATCTCGGGTCAGGTCTCGATTAAGTACGGCCTGATGGGGCCGAACCACGCGGTCGTCACCGCCTGCTCCACCGGCGCGCACTCGATCGGCGATGCCGCGCGCATGATCAAGGACGGCGATGCCGACGTGATGCTGGCTGGCGGCGCGGAAAGCACCATCAACCCGCTGGGCGTGGCCGGCTTTGCGCAGGCCCGCGCGCTCAACTGCAGCTATAACGACCGCCCCGAACAGGCGAGCCGCCCCTATGACAAGGACCGCGACGGCTTCGTCATGGGCGAAGGCGCGGGCGTGGTGGTTCTGGAAGAATACGAACACGCCAAGGCGCGCGGCGCCAAGATCTATGCCGAAGTGGTCGGCTATGGCCTGTCGGGCGATGCCTATCACGTCACCGCGCCGCACCCGGAAGGCAAGGGCGCGGAACTCGCCATGCGCATGGCGCTGCGCAAGGCGGGCATGGAGCCGGGCGATATCGATTACGTCAACGCGCACGGCACCTCGACGATGGCGGACACCATCGAACTCGGCGCCGTGAAGCGCGTGCTGGGCAACGATCTGTCGGGCGCGTCGATGAGCAGCACCAAGTCGGCCATCGGCCACCTGCTGGGTGGCGCGGGCGCGGTGGAGGCGATTTTCTGCATCCTCGCCATTCGTGACCAGATCGTGCCGCCGACGCTGAACCTCGACAATCCCGATGAAGGGACCGAGGGTGTCGATCTTGTGCCGCATGTGGCGAAGAAGCGGACCGTGCGGGCTGCGCTGAACAACTCGTTCGGCTTTGGCGGCACCAACGCCAGCATCATCGTCAAGGCGCTCTGATCGCCCGCAAACGCAGGAGTCACGCGATGAAGCGCCCCGGCAGGCTGACGATCCTTGGCCTTGCCGTGGCGCTCGTCATCGGCGTCTGGGTCGGCCATTTCCTGTATGGCTGGTACGGGCCGGGTCCGCTCGACAAGGACATCTCGTTCGTCGTGCCCGATGGCTCCAGCCTTGGCGGCCTCGCCACCGAACTGGAAAAGGAAGGCGTGGTTGCCTCTGCCACCACGTTCAAGGCGCGGGCGCGGCTGCTGGGCGGCAGCGCCGGGGTGAAGGCGGGCGAATTCACCATCCCTGCCCATGCCAGCGCGTCGCTGGTGCTGCGCATCCTGCAAGGGCAGGAAGGCGTTACCCGCCGGCTGGTGACCGTGCCCGAAGGCATGCCTTCGGTGATGGTGTATGATCGGCTGATGGGGCAAAAGCTGCTGACCGGCACCATCGATGTGCCGCGCGAAGGTTCGATCCTGCCCGACAGCTACGATTTCCAGCGCGGCGAATCGCGCGGCGCCGTGCTGGCGCGGATGCAAAAGGCGATGGACCGCACGCTGGCCGATTTGTGGGAGGCGCGTTCGTCCGACACCGTGGCCAAGACCCCGCAGGAAGCGCTGATTCTGGCTTCGATCGTGGAAAAGGAAACCGGCAAGCCGTCCGAACGCAAGATGGTGGCAGGGCTTTATTCCAACCGCCTGCGCAAGGGCATGCTGCTTCAGGCCGACCCCACGATCATCTATCCGATCACGAAGGGCAAGCCGCTCGGCCGGCGCATCCGCCAGTCCGAGATTCAGGCGGTCAACGATTACAACACCTACACCATGACCGGGCTGCCCCGTGGGCCGATCACCAACCCCGGGCGCGATTCGATCGAGGCGGTGTTGAATCCGGCGAAAACCGACGCACTCTACATGGTGGCCGATGGCACCGGCGGCCATGTGTTCGCCGCCACCTTGCAAGAGCACAACGCCAACGTTGCGAAGTGGTTTGCGCTGCGCAAGGCGCGGGGCGATCTTTGACAAGAAAATGAAACGATCCGGACCTAACTGTAAAGTTTTCCGACTCGTTAACTTCCCAGTAGGAAATCAGCTGTTAAGGGAGCCTCGTAAGGTCGCGCAGCCAACGGCTGTGTCGCTTTCGGGGAACACGGCGGCTGGCGCCGAACCTCCATCCACGGCTTCAGGCCCGGCTGCGTGTTCCCCCACTGCCTTCCCTTTGGAACCTGTCGCGTCGCTACCGATTGCAACGACTTGCGCAGCCGCTATCGTGGCCCGGCTGCAACGCAAGGAGCCGGTCCGATGATCGACAAGCAGATTCCCGATGTCGTCCTGAAAACCCGCGTGCGCGATGAAAGCGTCGGCGGACCCAACCCCTTTCGCTGGCAGGATTTTCCTGTGCGCGATCACTTTGCCGGCAAGCGCATCGTGGTCTTTTCGCTGCCCGGCGCGTTCACGCCGACCTGCTCCAACGAACAGTGCCCGGCGTTCGAGCGGCTGTACCCCGAATTCCAGGCGCTGGGCGTGGACGAGGTCTATTGCATCTCGGTCAACGATGCCTTCGTCATGTATCAGTGGGGCAAGAACCTCGGGCTGGAAAAGGTGAAGCTGCTGCCCGACGGATCGGGCCATTTTACCCGCCGCATGGGTATGTTGATCGACAAGGACCACGTGGGCTTTGGCTATCGTTCGTGGCGCTATGCGATGATCGTGGACGACAACCGCGTGACGGCGTGGTTCGAGGAACCGGGCATCAACGACGTGGGCGCGGACGCCGATCCGTATGGCGAGAGCAGCCCGGAGAAGGTTCTGGCGGCTCTGAAGGCCGGAAGTTGAGATCGACCTGGATCGACCTAAAGGGGGTCTAGGCTGAGCGAGACCGCTCCACTGGTCCTTACGGCGGACCTGCCCGCACCTATACAGGCGCGGGCAGACGCCCTTCGCCGTGCGCACTTTCCCCCCGAACGAAACCACCTGCGCGCGCACGTTACCCTGTTCCACGCGCTGCCCCATTTCGTCGAAGCCGAAGCCCGCGCGCTGCTGGCCGAACTGTGCAAGGGGCCGCCGCCCGGGGCGCGGCTGGCGGCGATCATGGACCTTGGCGGGGGCACCGCGCTGCGGATCGAAAGCGAGGACCTGCTGGATCTGCGCGCGATGGTTGCCGACCATTTTTACGGCCTGCTGACCGCGCAGGACGGCCACCGCCCGCGGCTGCACGTGACCGTGCAGAACAAGGTGGCGAAGGGGGAGGCGCGGGCGTTGCAGGAGGCGCTGGCGCTGGAATTCCGGCCCGAGCCGTTCCGCTTTGCCGGGCTTTCGCTGCATCGCTATCGCGGCGGGCCGTGGGAGGCGGCGGGCAGCTGGCGGTTTCGCGGCTGAGCCCTGCGCTATTTGATGAGTTGCCCGATTGGCGGGGGCAACGCAGGATCGGCGCAAACGAACCGATCCGGGATGGGGCCAATGACGATCCGAAACACCACCTTCCGCCGCCGCGCCCTGCTGGCCTGTGCCGTGCTGGCGATGGTGGGCAGCGCCGCGCTGCCTCTGCGCAACGCCGCGGTGGAGGCGGCGCGACCGGCGTTGGCCGCCCCTGCGCTTTCCGGCACGGTGGGATCGGCGGCGGACGGGCCGATGGAAGGCGTGATCGTGATCGCGCAGCGCGCTGGTGGCGCGGTTTCCGTGGCGGTGGCATCGGATGCGCATGGGCGCTTTGCCTTCCCCCGCAACCGGCTGGGGGCGGGCCTTTATGACATCACGGTGCGGGCGGTGGGCTATGACCTGCCGCCGCGCAAGTTGCGCGTGGGGGCAGGGCCGGCGAAGGCCGACCTGAAGCTGCAAGCGGTGACCGAACCCGACCGGCTGGCGTCGCAGCTGACCTCTCTGGAATGGCTCAACAGCTTTCCCGGCAGCGATGCCGAGAAGGACGCGATGATGCGCAACATGGTCAATTGCGCGTTCTGCCATTCGCTGGAGCGGATCGCGCGGTCGGACCACGACGAGGACGGCTTCCTGTCTGTCATGCAGCGCATGCTGACCTACGAAACGGACCACAGTTCGGCCGACCGGATACAGGTGGTGGGCGTGCCCGCGCCGGTGGCAGGCTTGCGCTGGTTCGGACGCGATGCGCGGCCGATCGCGCGTTGGCTGGCGAGCGTGAACCTGAGCGGCGGGCGTACCGGGTGGGCTTATCCGCTCAAGACCCTGCCGCGCCCCACCGGCGAGGCGACGAACGCCATCGTGACGGTCTATCCCGTGCCGCGCGAACAGGGCGTGATCCACGATCTCGACGTCGATTCAAAGGGCAACGTCTGGTACGGCAATACGGGCTGGGACTTTATCGGCAAGCTTGATCCGCGCACGGGCCGCTTCAGCGAATGGCCAGCGCCCAATTTCCTGCCGGCACGGCCCGCGCCGGGCACCGACCGCATCGTGGGCGTGCAGGACATTCAGGTGGATGGCGCCGACCGGGTGTGGGTGGCGGTGGGCGGCACGCGCCACGCCCGGTTCGATCCGAAGACGGGCAAGTGGAAGACGTGGACGCTGCCGTTCGTGTGGAAGAACCCTTTCCTTGGCCCGGTGCGGCCGGGCGAGACGGGGCTGTGGGCCACCGGCCTTGGCGCGCCGCCGCAGGGTTCGAAGCGGCACGAACAGGCGATCCGGATGGATGTGAACACGGGGCGACTGTCGAAGCCGATCACGCTGTTCGACGACAAGCCGGACCCCGTTGACCCCACGCACATGGACCTGCTGAACTATTGCTACATGATGGATCAGGACGCGCGCGGCGATTTCCTGTGCACCGCGCCCGAGCCGAGCGGCATCCTGCGCGCGGACCGGCGGACCGGCCAGACGCGGCTGATCCCCACGCCCACGCCCATCGCCTATCCGCGCCGGGGCTATCGCGATCCGCAAAACCGGTTCTGGTTCGGGGAGTTTTATGCCGACAAGATCGGCGTGATCGACCTGAATACCGACAAGATCCGCGAATTTCCGGTGGGGACGAAGTGGATATCGCCGTATTATGCGCGGCCTGACGGCAAGGGCCGGGTGTGGGTTTCGGCCACGGGATCGGATCGGCTGCTGCGGCTGAACCCGGCGACGGGCGAAGTGGTGCAATACCTGATGCCGGTGCACTATGACGCGCGCAAGGTGGTGGTGGACCTGAACGCCACGCGCACCACGGTGTGGCTGCCCAACAAGAACGCCAACCAGCTGGTGCGGGTGGAAGTGCCGGACTGAGGTTGGCGGGGCCGGCTGCCTCCCGGCTCCCCGGTCAGTGCGCGTCGGCGGCGGCGGCGGCCGTGGGGCCGTGAGGCTGCGGCCCGCCCTTGTTTGTCCTGACGAGGAACAACAGCGGGATGGCGATGAAGCAGGCGATCGCCATCATATAGAAATCGTTGATGTAGGCGATCATCGCCGCCTGCTTGTTCACCATCCCGTCTACCACCCGCAGCGCGGTTTCGGCCGCGCCGCCATAGGCCGTGATCTGGTCGAGGTTGAAGGGCACCAGCGCGCGGGTAACGTGCGCGCTGATTTCCGCATGGTTGATCTGCACGTTGCGTGCGAGCAGCACGGACGCGGCGGAAATGCCGATGGACGATCCGATGTTGCGCATCAGGTTGCCAAGGCCCGAGGCATCGGTCCTGAAGCGCGCCGGCAGAGTGGCGAACGAAATCAGGTTCATCGGCATGAAGGTGAAGCTGATGCCCGCGCCCTGGATCAAGCCGGTGAGGATAATCGGCCCTTGGGGCATGTCGATCGACCAGCCGGTCATCAGCCACACCGAAATGCCCATGAGGGTGAGACCGAACGCCAGCAGCATCCGCGCATCCACCCGTCCCATGTAGCGCCCGAACAGCGTGATCGACACCAGCATGCCCACGCCGCGCGGGCATAGCAGCAGGCCGGACTGGAACGGTGTATAGCCATAGATCTGCTGGAGCAGGCCCGGTAGCAGGGCCATGACCGACATCATCACCAAGCCGATCAGGAACATGAAGGCCAACCCGACGACGAAGTTGGGATCGCGGAACAGGCCCATCGGAAACAGCGGATGATCGTGTGTCAGCAGGTGGACCACGGCCATCCAGCCTGCGCCGGCGCCGATCACGGCGTATGTCACGATTTCCGCCGAAGAGAACCAGTCCTTGGTCAGCCCGCGGTCGAGAATCAGCTGTAGCGAGGACACCGCGAGCGCCACCAGCACCCAGCCGAGCAGATCGATGCGCCGTTCGCGCGTGGGCGTGCGCGGCAGATAAAGCAGCAGCAGCAGAAAGCACAGTGCGCCGACGGGTACGTTCACATAGAACACCCAGCGCCAGTTGTAATTGTCGGTCAGAAAGCCGCCGATGATCGGTCCGCTGATGGGCCCGAGCATGACGCCTTGTGTATAGATCGCCATCATCTTCGGTCGTTCGGCCGTGGTGCTGGAATCGAGCGTGACCGTTTGGGCAAGCGGGGACAGGAATGCGCCGCCCAATCCCTGAAGGATGCGAAACAATACCATCTGTTCAAGGCTTTGCGCTGCACCGCACAGGATCGAGGCGGCCGTGAACAGCAAAACCGAGCCCAGCATCATCATGCGCACGCCCAGGCGGTCCACCAGCCATCCGGCCAGCGGCAGCGCCACCGCCGATGCGAGGACGTAGCTGGTCAGCACCCAGCTGATCGTATCCTGCGTGGCGCCGAGCGAGGCCGCCATGTGTGGCAAGGCCACATTGGCGATGGTGGTGTCGAGCGTGTACATGATCATCGCCGCCATCGCGCCGATGATCATCAGGGGCCGATTGCGCGAGACGAGAGGCGGCTGTTCGGCCGCCATCGCGCTATTGCCCGACATGGACCGTCACGTCGGAACTGAGGCCGGCGATCAGGGGGCGATCGGACTTGGTATCGATGGCGATGCGCACCGGCACGCGCTGGATCACTTTGACCCAGTTGCCCGTGGCGTTCTGCGCCGGGAGGACCGAAAATTCGGAGCCAGTGCCCGCGCCAATCGAATCCACGTGGCCCTGCAACTTCAGCCCCGGATAGGCATCCAGCCGCACATCGGCCTTTTGGCCCGGGCGCATGTGGTTGAGGTCGGTTTCCTTGAAGTTCGCTTCAACCCGGGTGCCGCCATCGCGCACGATCGACAGCATGGGCACGCCGGGGAACACCATCTGGCCGATCTGGAGGCGCGAAACCTGCGTGACCACGCCATCGGCCGGCGCGATGACGACCGTGCGATGCAGGTCGAGCGCGGCCTTGGCCCGGGTGGCGCGGGCAGCGGCGATGGCGGGATCGATGCCCGGCACCTGCGGCCCTTGCGCCAGCTGCGCGCGCGCCTTTTCCACTTCGGCCTGGATCGAGCTGAGCCGGTCGCGCGCGCTGGCGACGGCGTGCTGCGCGGCGTCCATGTTGGCACGGGTGTTGAAGCCGCGATCCATCAGGGCCCTGGCGCGGGCATAGTTGGCCTGCGCCAGCGCCAGATCATCGCGCGCGCCGGCAAGATCGGCCGCATTGGCGCCGACATCGGCCTGAAGCGCGGTAATGTGCGCCTGCGCCGTGGCGATCTGCGCGTCGGCCTGATCCATTGCCACGTGGAAGGTGGACGGGTCGATGGTGAAGAGCACGTCGCCCGCCTTCACGTGCTGGTTTTCGCGCACGTTGACTTTGGTGATCAGGCCGGTGACCTCACCCGCGACGGAGACGATGTCCTGCTTTACATAGGCGTTGTCGGTCTCGACTTCACCCGGGTGGCCAAACCAGTACCACAGCGCAACCCCGATCGCGACGATCGGCCCAAGCGCCATCAGCACCGCGCGCATCCGCTTGCCGCGCGTGCGGCGGACATGTTCGGTGACAGCCTCGTTCGCCGGGGTGTCCTTGCCAGGGAAGGGATCGGCTTCAGCCATTGTCGTGTTTCGCTTCTGCAGGGTGTTCGTCGGAAAGGTTTGCCCGAACGCGTTCGAGCAGGGTCTTGAGCAGTTCGTGCTCGCCGTCGGTAAAGCCGTTCAGCGCATCGTCGAACACGCCGGTGGCGCATCCGCCAAGCCGGTCCATCAGCTGTTCGGCGGCGGTGGTCAGGTGCAGGCACCAGCGGCGGCGGTCGGCCGGATCGTCGCGCCGCTGGACGAGCCCGATCTTTTCCAGCCGGTCGATCATCCGCCCGGCGGTGATCGCTTCCACTTCAAGCCACGTGGCGAGCGCCCCTTGCGTCGTGCCGGGGGTGCGACGGATGGCGGCAAGCATGCGCCATTGCGGGCCGGTGACCCCAAGTGCGCGCGCCGCAACATCGAACCGCTTGCGAAACAAGCGCCCAACATCCGTTGCCAGAAAGGCCACGTTATTTTGCATGATCCTGCCGATAATAGCAGTGCTTGGTAATGTCAATTTGAACGAAAGGACAGGGGCGCGAGGCCCGCGGACGGCGTTGCGGGATCACGGATGCGCGAGCCATCCGCGTGCGGCGCGGCCTGACCAGAAGCCCCGTCCCTGCCGCGCGTGACGGGGACGGGCGGGGCTGTTCAATCGTGGAAGTTCGAGAATATTGCTTTGCCGCAGGCCTTGCGGAACAAGGAATTCGTCTATCATGCCTGCGGCGGCAGGGCCGCGCTGGAAGACGCGTTGCGCGGCTTTCGCAAGGTTCGCGAAGATGCCGATTTCCGGTTGGAGCGGCTGGAGAGCGCATTGCTGCTGGGATAAAGTGCGGATTGGGAGGTAGGCGTGCAAAAATCATTGAGCCCGCACGATTTACATCGGGCCGGCACACCGCTGCGCCTGGCCGCGCAGGGCTTTTTCTGGACCGGCAGCTTCCTTGCCATTGAGGAGCGGCCCGCAGTGCGCCCCGGCACCATCGCGTGCATGATCCAGCGCGAACCCGCGCGCCAGCTGCCCCACTTCCGCAATATCCCTGTCGTGGTCGTGACCGCGGAGGCCTCGTGGATGACGACGGACAACCACGGCACGGTGGATTTCCTGCGGCAGGCGGGCGTCACGGTCGATCACCTGCGGCTGGAGGAACACGGCATTCATGGCAATGGCCATGCGATGATGCTGGAAACCAACAGCGACGAGATTGCCGCGTTTCTGGAAAACTGGATCAGCGCGAAGGGGCTGTCATGAAGCTTGAGGGGCTGCGCGTCCTTGATCTTTCGTCGTTCCTGCCGGGGCCGTATCTGACGCTGGCACTGGCCGATCATGGCGCGGAGGTGATCAAGGTCGAGGCGCCGGGCGGCGATCATGGCCGGCACATCGGCCTGCGCGACGGGGCCGATACGGTGTTCTTCAAGAACCTCAATCGCGGCAAGCGCAGCGTTGTGCTCAATCTGAAGGATGCCGGTGACCGGGCGCATTTCCTGACGCTGGCCGATAGTGCGGACGTGATCGTGGAATCGTCGCGGCCGGGCGTGGCGGCGCGGCTTGGCATCGATTACGAGACGCTGTCCGCGCGCAATCCCGGGCTGATCTATTGCGCGATCAGCGCGTTCGGGCAGACCGGGCCGCTTGCGGGGCGTCCAGCGCACGATCTGGCGCTGGAGGCGGTGACGGGGGTCGTTTCCACCAATCTCGGCGCGGATGGCAGGCCGGCGTTGCCGGCCATTCCGGCATCGGATTACCTGGCGGGATTGCAGGGGCTGGCGGGCGTGCTGATGGCGCTGGTGCGGCGGCATACGACGGGCCTTGGCGATTATATCGATATCTCGATGCAGGAAAGCATGCTGGCGGCAACGCTCAACGTGCTGGGGCCGACGATGGCCGAAGGGCGCCAGCCTGATCCAGCTTGCGAACGCACGACCGGCGGGGCGGCGTTCTATCGCATCTACGATACGGGCGACGGCCGCCAGATTGCGCTGGCCGGGCAGGAACCCAAGTTTGTCGACAGTCTGCTGACAGCGATCGGGCGGCCTGATCTGGCGCCGCTTTGCGCCACGCCAGGCCCGCATCAGCAACCGGTGATCGAGGCTTTGCAGGCGACGTTCGCCGGCATGACCAGCGACGAGGTTAGCCCGTTCCTCGATCGGCTCGATGTCTGCTGGGGGATGGTCAAGACCTTTCCCGAAGCGCTTGCCGATCCGCAACTCGCGGCGCGAGGCTTCGTCATGCACGACGAGGACGGGCGCGCGCATCTGGCGTCGCCGATCCGCTTTCAAAGGGAGCCTGCGCAGCCGTTGCTGGCCGTGCCGGCGCTGGATCGCGATCGACACCTCATTCTGGATCAAATCGCGGAGAATTGACTATGGTCGGCATTGCCAGGGAAGTTGGGCCTAACCGCTATCGCGAGGGCTATGGCCGGCACTAAGAAGATTTTGAATAGGCGAAGAAATCATTGGCCACTTCGAATAGCGCCTGCCCCGCCGAAGGCCCTTCGGCCACGCCGTCGTCGCGCGAGAGTTCCTTGTCCGCATGCCGCAGAATTCCTGCGTCAGCTTCAGCATGCGCAGTTCGTCTTCCACGGGCACGTAAAGGATGTCCATGATCACGTGCAGCGGATAGAGGACGCGATCTCCTGCGCGAAATCAACCGCGCCACCAAACGCGGCCAGCCGATCCACGACGCGGCGCGCGATCCCCGCGATGCAATCGGACAGCCCATCGAGATGGCGCGCGTGGAAGAAATCGGCCGCCACCGTGCCTACGTCGGGCACGGTCAAGGCATCGTGCATGATGCGATTCTTTCGGCAGGGCGGGGCGAAGGCCGACTTGGACTGCCCGCAATCGGGGCAGAACCAGTCATCGGGCACATCTTGCCAACGGGTTCCGGGGGCGATCCCGCTGTCGGGATCGCCCTCCGCCTCATCATAGGCTGCAATACTGGCACTGAAAGCGCCGGAACGGCATTACAGGCCCAGCTTGCGATCGAGGATGCGGTGCAGGAAGCGGATACGGCTTTCCTGATAGCGGCCCAGAGTGCAGCCATCGACACTGTCGGGCCATGTCTTCAGCCCGTCCTGCACCTTGGGCATGTTTTCATCGTCCTGATCGAAGATCGTGCCCATCGCGCCCAGATAGGGCTCGAAGTGGTCGTCCGGTCCCAGATCGACCAGTTGCGCGGCGGGGCGCGGATCGCCGTTGTCGGGGCGGCGGATCAGCATCCACACGTCCATGTAGCAGCTGTCGGGCGAATCCGTATCGGGCCGGAACAGGTAGGTCAGTGGCAGTCCTTCGCCCAGCCAAGGGCAAAAGTTGGGCCAGAGCCAATACTGGATCGAATCCAGAATCATCACGTCGGGCAGCTTCGAATAATCCGCCCCCGTCATCTCGGTCAGCGTCTTGCGCCGCCATGCGGCGAGCGAGGCGCGGTCATGCACGTCTGCCGGCAACCCTTCCACCTCGTCGCGGCGCAGCGCGTTGAGCAGCGCCCACATGTCGATGATCGCATCCTGCGGCGAGCCGTTCTTTGCATGATGGCTCGGCACCGCGCAGGGCGTCATCGAACGCGAATAGAACGCGGTGCCTTCGTCATAGACGTCGTATTGCGTGGCATGTTCGGCCACCGAAGGCAGCGCCTGCGGGTGGGTTTGCGCAAGGTGATAGGCTTCAAGAAAAGCCTCGATCCCCACCTTCCAGTTCGCGCGGATGCGCTTGCGCAAGTGCCACACGGTGAAGCGATCCTCCAGCGGCCAGAACGCGAAGTGATCGGGCATCTTGCCAAGATGGTCGGCCAGCGGCCCGGCGTCAGGATCGGGGTTGATGAAAAGAAAGCCGCCCCAACGGTCGATCTTCACCTCGCGCAGATCGTGCGATTTGCCCGAAACGTCGGGAAAGTCCCACTTGCCGGGAAAATACTTCAGCCCGCCGTCAAGGTTCCACATCCACGCGTGATAGCCGCACTTGAAGTGGCACGCGCCCTTGCCGCTCTGGTCCACCAGTTGGCGCCCGCGATGCATGCACACGTTCCAATAGGCCTTGAAGGCATCGGCACCGGTCCGCACGATCAGGAACGACAGCCCCGCGACGTTGTAGGCGAAGTGATCGCCCACGTCGGGGATTTCCTCTTCGCGGCAAGCCACCTGCCAGGTCTTCTTCCAGACTTCCTCCACTTCGCGCCGGTGAATTTCGGGGCTGATGTAGCGGTCTGCCGGGATGTGCACCGCCCCCAGATCCGGCGCGCTCTCGTCTGTCAGAAAGGCGGGAACCGCGACCGAATCCACGGCCGCCAGATCGCGGAAATTGGGGGCCGTTTCGGTACCGAAACCCTTCTGGAAATCCGCCTGCGGCGAAAACGCGGTGGCCATGACTCTCTCCTGTCGTCGTCATTTTGATGCGAACAGTGATCGTATGGTGGCAGCCAAAAATATTTGATCGAGGTCAAGGGGGCAAAAATAGTATTTAGGCATACCATATCACCCAGACGAAGAGGCCCCCGCGCGAAAGCATCCGCGCGGGGGCGGTCCTTCACACCTCGCGCTGCACGCCGAAGCGCGTTTCATAGCCATTGAAAAGGCGGCGCTCCTCGCTGACCGTGCCGTTATCGCCCACCTTGTAGACGTGCGCGGGGCGGGCGCTGCGCGGGTGCGCGGCGATGTAAGCGCCGATGCTTTCACGCGCGGCGACGGTAAAGGGCATGGCAAGGTCGCGATAGAGCTGCTGCACCGTGCCCATCGGGTCTTCCACCAGCGGGCCGTAATGCACGCTGTGGACCTGCGCCGCCGGAATGGCGCCGCTGTCCATCTGGTCCATCACCATGCCGAACAGACCGGCAAGCCCAGCCGGATCGGTCAGTTGCGCGATGGCCAGCGGGCTGAGCGGCTGATCGCTGCGGATATAGAACAGCGTGCCGATCAGGCTGACCGCCGACGATACCGCCTTGACCGGATCGCGATGCGCCCAGACCAGTTGCAGATCGGGGAACGCTTCGAACACGGCGGGCAGATACCGCATCGCGTCGGGCGATTTCAGCACCCAGCGGCGCAGGCTGCGCCCTTCGCGCCGATCGGTCCATTGCAACAGCTTCAGCACGCGCCGGGCATAGCGCTGCGCATTGCGGTAATTGTCCAGCGCCAGGCTGCCGCTGAACGAGGGCATCAGCCCGTACAGGTCAAGCCAGCCGTTGCTTTGAAAGCTGAGCGCCTCGATCTGGATCTGCTCGGTGGGCAGATCGCCGCCAAACTCGTGCATTGAGGCGATTTCGGGCGTCACCCGGTTCCACATGTCCATGCGAGCATGGGCCAGCGCGATGCGTTCGTCCCGGTCTCCGGGGCGGACCTCCACCGGGAACAGCGCTTCCCAGTGGCGTGGGCAGTGGTTGCCGGGATCTTCGGCCAAAAGGTTTAGCAGTGCCGAGGTTCCGCTACGCCCCGATCCCACAATCAGCACCGGGCGCTCGATGACTTCCGCCTCGATCTCCGGGTGGCGGCGATAAGCGTCCTCCACCCGCAACCGTGCTTCCAGATGCATCAGCAGGTCGGACCGGGTCATGATCCGGCCGATCAGCGTCAGCTGAGCCTCTGCATCCAGCGCGCGGACCATGCGCTCGAATGGATCGCGCCAATCGTCCGCGCCAAAATCATCCAGTCCCGTGTTCGCCCGTGCGGTGGCGATCAGCGAGGCAGGATCCAGTGGCACGATCCCCTTGATGTCGAGGGCATGGCCCTCTTCATTCACCTGCCGCACCCAATCGGGGCGCGGCGGCTGCCGGAACGCGGTGACGCGCGCGTTTTCCTTGACCGTGGTGGCCATGACATCCTCTCCCATGTCGAAGTCGGTGCAGGCGGCGTTATTCGCCATAGATCTTGCGCTGGCCCTTGCGGCGCAGGACCATGGCGGCGGCGCGTTCATCGGGCGTGACGCGGGCGGTGCCGGTGGGCAGGACCGAGCCGAGATCGGCCAGTTTCACTTTTTGCGACCCAGGCACAGGCGCGCCGGTAGAGCGATAGTTGCGGAAGACCACGGTGCCCTGCTCGCGCCCGCACGGGTCCAGCCAGTTGGCAATGCCCGGATCGGTGCGCGAAACCACCACGCGGACCTTGCCATCGGCGTCCACCCTGATCTCGCGCTCGTTGAGCGTGCTCTGACGATTCATGAAGTCCAGCGAGCGCGACCACACATCGCCCAGCTGGAACGACCAGTACGTGCCGGTGGGCACAGTCTCCAGCTCGATCACCAGCGCCTCGTCCTCGGTCAGGTCAAAGATCGCCATGGCGGTGTTGTTGCTCGGGCTGCCGACCTGGCTGGTGGTGGTGCCGGGCAACAGGGTCAGCACGTTCTTCTGGCCGCCCGCGTTGGCAAGGTACATGTCGTAAAGGCCGATGTTGAAGCAATCGACCAGATAGCGCACGAACAGCGTGGCGCGGCGGATGCGCGCGGCCAGCGCCTCCTCGTCGAACTCGTCGGCGTCATAGAAATCGTCAGGCAGCGGGCTGACCCGCTCCACCGCGATTTCTCCATGGTCGCCGTTCCAGTCGGTGAGCGAACGGCGGATGTGCAGGAACTGATAGGGATAGGTCGGATCGAGCGCGATCCAGTTGCCGGGATGGCGATCCGGGCTGATGATCACCTCGTACGATCCGTCGGCGCCGATCTCGAAGTTCGCCCAGTCGTAGTTACCGGTGACCTTCACGTCCTCTTCGCCGAAGATGCCGTTCTGCACCTGCAGCAGGAACACCTTGATGTCGCCCATGCGGCCGGTCAGGCGATAGGTCTGGCGCCCGTCGAGGAACAGCAGGCCATAGATCAGATCCTGCCCGTTTTGGCCCAACGTATACATGTCGGTCTGCCAGCCGGTGTTCAGGTGGATGCGTGGGTGGCTCATGCGCGGGGCGATGACGAAGTTGTAGGCCATCGCCTGCATTTCCATCAGCGTGTGATACATCTTGGCGCGGTGCTGCGGATTGTCCCGATAGCGCGGGGTTGCCTCCATTTTGAGGCGCATGGCCTCCAGCGTGGCGTGATATTCCGCCCACGCGGCGCCCAGCTGCGGATTTGCCAGCGAATCCGTCATCTCTCAGGTCTCCTCTCGATCTACCCGCCATTTCGGCCGCGCCGCCGCTTTTGTGGCGTACGGGGCCGGGCGGCCTTGCGCATTGGGACAGCCGGGACTCGGCTTCGCTCCAATGTTAGAACGATGCTAAACCTAGTTCGATATTCGTGTCAACACGGCACTAGCTGGCGTCGATGGCTGTCTGTGCGTCTTCAAGAATGCGGTTGAACAGCGCCAGATCCTGTTCGCCCAGCCGCATGATCCAGGTGAAGTGATCGGCGGCCATGTCGGCGCTCATCCGCGTGCGAACGAGCGTGAGGCCGGCGTCCGTCAGCCGCACCAGCAGGCTGCGCCCATCGGCGCGCGCGCGCACCCGTTCCACCAACCCCGCCGCGACAAGGCGGTCCACCCGCTTGCCGATGCCCGCCGGCGTGATCAGGAACTTGCGGCCAAGTTCGCTCGGCGCGCATTCGTGCGGCGGCCCCATGCGATGCAGCGCGTCAAGGATCAGGAACTCGCCCAGCGCAAGGCCGACTACTTCGGCGCTGGCCGCAATGCGCGCCTCGATCGTGCGGGCAAGGCCCAGCAGGCGCGATACCGTGACATAGACCTTTGCGGCCGGCTCGCCATACAGCGCGGTCCATTCCGCTTCCGCCCGGTCTACCGCCTGTGCATGGTCCCCGCCAAAAGCCGGGCCGGGGCGCAATGGCCCGTCGGTGGAGATGACGAAGCCCTGCTCGGCAAGAATACCCACTTCGCGCGCGGCGGTAGACTTGCTGGCATAGCCCCATAGTGCCGCGAGCGTGGCCAGCGAAGGGAACGTACCATGCGCGGCGAAATAATCGCGTAGAACGTGCTTTCGCCGTTCGCGATTCTGGTCATAAAGCGTACCATTCCGGTCTTCGGCTTCCTGACGCAACGCGGCCTCCCCAGCATTCCGGCCCCAACGCCTCGCTCTCGCGACCATATGCGGCGATACTAGGCAAGTCATAATCAAATCAGGAAAGGCATCGATGGACCCCTTTCTAACCCCGTTTTCTGATAGCGTTGCCACGCGGGCGCTGAATCTACCTCGACCTGGGCATGCCATGTCGCGCGAATTCGTCGCCGCGCTGCTCGACGGTGCAGTGGCTGTCCGGGGGGCGTCAGAGCATTCCGCGTTCGAAGAAGCTTCGACCAAGGCTGGAGGCCTGCTTGCTTCGTGCACGCTGCCCACGGTTGCGGCGATGCACGGCTTTGACATCGGTGGCGGCCTGACGTCGGCGATGTGCCTTACAAAAGTCCCTTCATCAAGATCAGGATATGTGCACGGAAAAGGCCCGTCTGATGGGGCCAGTACCCGGATGAGCGTCGTCAGGGGCACTGCCCCACCCGCGCACACGTCTCATAAGTCGGTTTAGGTCGGGTTAGACCCCTTTGCCGCCGAGATAGAGATCCAGCTCCGCCAGCGCCTGCTGGATGCGGCGTTCCTGTTCTGAATACACGATAATTCCGCCCAGGCCCCGCGAATGCATGCCCTTTTGCAGGGTGATCATGTTGGCGATGTCCTGCTCTACCACTTCGCCCGCTTCCGGCGCTTCATGCGTGGTGCGGCGGATCGGCGGGCGGACCTTGCCCGATACGTCGACATCAGGCTCCACGCCCATGTACGCGGGCGGGCGTCGCCCTTCGGCCAGCGGCGCGGACAGGATGATGACATCGTGATAGCCGCGTTCCGCATCGGTGGGATGCGGGCGGAAGCGTTGCAGCAGCACGCCTTCGGGATGCAGGTTCAGCGTGACGTTCGGGAACAGCGAGGGGTTCCAGTCATCGGTCAGCTGATTGTCGGTAAAGCCTGAATAATCGAGGCCGAACGGATTGTTTTCAGCCCGCTTGGCCTGCTGGATCGCCCGGCGCACATGGCGCGCATCGCCCTTGAAGGTGGTCGGCTTGATGCCCGCTTCCTGAAGGAAATAGGCAAGGCCGACGTTGACGAAGCGCGTGTCCGGCCAGCGCTGGCTGACGGTGCCGACCGAGAACAGGTTGCGGTTGTGGCCGTTGGGATAGAAATCGTACTGGACGAAGTGTTCGTCCACATACGGCTTGATCTGCGGATGCGTGGCATGCGCGTGGTAGGTTTCGTTGAAGACGGAATACATCGTCTTCCAGTTGGCCGGCACCTCGATGGTCAGGTGCTTCACCGGATACATCTGTTCCATGCGGTAGGAAGCGAGCATCGGCAGCATCACGCCGAAATAGTCTTCGAACGGCATCGGATCTTCGGCCATGCACACGAACACGAGCCCGGCGAAAACCTTCACGTGCACTGGCGTGAGATCGAGGTTCTGGCACAGCGCTTCCTGCTTGAAGGTGTCGCGGTCCGTCACCCGGACGTTCTTGCCCTTCAGGTTGAAGCGCCAGCTGTGGATGATGCAGGTGAACGAAGTGGCGCCATGGCCGAAATCGCCCTGCACCAGTTCGTTGCCGCGATGCTTGCACACGTTGTAGAACGCGCCCACCTGATCCTCGGCCGAGCGGACGATGATCAGGGATTGTGGGCCGATGTCGAAGCGGAACCAGTCGCCCACTTCGCGCAAGTCGCTGGCAAGGCCGGCCAGAAGCCAGACCTTGCTCCACATATGCTCTTCCTCGCGCGCCTTTTCCCCCGGATCGATGAACCGGCGGGTGGAGACGGCGCGATAATCGGCGATGTTCGGATACAGCTGGTCAAGGCGATGGGGCGATTTCGCCTCGTACGGCGCAGTCACTTCGCCCGGTTCAAGGACGAAGTTTTCCGGATCGACAAGCTGCTCCTTGATCGGACGATCGTTGAAGCGGATTTCCGCGTAGCGCTGGCTGGTCGCCATCGTGCCTTGCTCCCTGTGGGTCAGAACTGGACGCGCTTGGTGAAGCCGCCGTCGATCACGAGGTTGGCCCCGGTGATGTAGGACGCAGCCGGGCTGGCGATGAAGGTGACGGCCTTGGCCACTTCCTCGGGCGTGCCCATGCGGCCGAAGGGGATCTGCCCAACGATGCCGGTGTAGAAATCGGGCATCATCGCCTTGATGCCTTCCCAGTTGCCGCCGCCGTAGCTGATCGGGCCGGGCGAGATCATGTTCACGCGGATGCCCTTGGGCGCCCAGGCCTGGCTCAGCTGCTTGCCATAGGTGATCATCGCCGCCTTGATGGCGTTGAAGGCCTGCGGGACGATGAAGGTCTCGAGCGCGGCGGTGCTGGACATCAGTACGACGGAACCGTTGCCCGACTTTTCAAGATACGGCTCCAGCGTTTCGCAAGCATCGACCGCGCCCAGCATGTCGAGGTTGAAGCTGGCTTCCCAATCAGCCGAACCATTGGCGCCCGATGAACTGATCGAGTGGATGAACACGTCGCAGCCGCCCAGTTCCTCGGCAAGGTTTGTCAGCATGGCCTTGTAGCCATCGCGGTCTTCCCAGGTGAATTCACGCGTGACGACCTTGGTGCCGAGTTCCTCGCGCAGTTCGTCCAGCGCATCGCCATTGCGCGAGAACAGGCCGAGTTCCGCGCCTTCGGCTGCGAGCAGGCGGGCGGTGGCCTTGCTGATGCCGCGCGTGGCGCCGCCGAGGATGACCTTCTTGCCCTTGAGTTCCAGATCCATCGCAAATCTCCGTAAATTGGGGTGTGGCGGGGCCGCGCGTCAGCCGGCGGTCCAGTAAATGGCGTCCATGCTTTCGCCAGAATCGAAGCGCGCCTGGATGCGCTGCATGCTGGCGACACTGTCAGGATTGGCGAACAGGGTCTGGCTGATCGCCTGATCGTTTGCGATGCCGTCGGTCTGGTTGAGGTCTTCGGCCTCGCCCAGCATCTTCTTCATGCCGGCCACTGACTGGGGCGGCAGAGCGGCGATGTGGCGGGCAAGGGCCATGGCTTCGTCCACCGCCTTGCCGCGCGGAACCACGCGGTTCAGGCCGCCGAGGTCGTAGACGCGCTGCGCGGTGAGCGGCTGGCCGGTCAGCACGACTTCAGCGGTGACGGTGCGGCCGATCAGCCGCATCAGGCGCGAGGTGCCGCCGATGCCGGTGCCTGCGCCGATGATCACTTCGGGTTGACTGAAGCGGGCCTGCACCTCTGCCACGCGCAGATCGCACGCCCATCCGAGTTCGCAGCCGCCGCCCGAAGTATCGCCGTTGATCGCGGCAATGGTGACAGCTGGGCCGCGGTTGAGCAGTTGCAATGAACGGAACCAGCCGGCCGGATCGCCCGATGCTGCCTGCCCGTTCACCAGCTTCACGATATCGTCGAGATAGGCGTGTTCCAGCCAATGCCCTTCGACTGAAGAGGCCAGCACGATCACGCGCGCGCCTTCGGCAATGGCGGATTCAAGCGTATCGGCCAGCATGGTGACTGTGGCGCAGGTGACGGTGTGCCCCGCCGCGCCGCCATCACCAACGGTGACGAGCGCGATATCCGGTTGCGGCCATTCCAGGCTGACGTTGGTTGCCATGGCGCTGTCTCTCTCCCGATTCTCTGATCGTTGTGCGCCTGACCGACGCGACCGAGAGGCTAGCATGCGGCGACCTTTCGTCAAGGTCGTATGTGGGCATATGATTATGATGCGGCCGAGTGCTACTTGAACCCTGTTAGGCGAACCGGTATGTTGACTTACTTTGGCGGCGCGCCGGCGTGCTCCGCGCCGCGTTAAAGGCAAGGCATGGTCGAATTGCCCCCGGAATTACCGCGCCTGTTGTTCCACAGGATCGTGGCCGCCCATGCCCGCCGATCGGGTAATGCCGTGGCGATTCGGCAGGATGGCCGACGGCTGGACTATGCCGCACTGGACGCGGCAGCGAACCGGTTCGCGCAAGACTTGCTTGATCGCGGAATCGGAGACGGCGCGAGAATCCTGTTCATGGGGCGCAATTCCGACACCGTGCCGGTGTTCGCGCTGGGTGCCAACAAGGCGGGCGTGGTGCCAGTGCCGATCAACTGGCGGCTGGCGCCGGCGGAAATCAGGACGATTGCGCTCGATTGCAGTCCCGCCGCGATCATTGCGGAGGTCGATTTCGACGAAGTGGCGCAATCAATCGCGGTGGACCTGCCCGGTGGCGTGCCGGTGCTGCCGGCGCGGGCCTTGCTGGATGGGGCGGCAGTGGTATGTGCCCCGGTCGACCGGGTGGATGATCCCGAGACTGTCGCGCTCCAGATCTATACTTCTGGCACCACCGGGCGGCCGAAGGGGGTGATGCTTTCGCACCGCGCGTTGCTGGGCATCAACAGCCTGCGCCATCTGGTGCCCTGGGACGGATGGGGCGCGCATGACGTGGCGCTGGTGCAGGCGCCGCTTGGGCACATCGGTGCGTTCGGAATGATGACGCGCGCCCTGTACTTCGGCGCGACGACAGTGATCCACGAAGGGTTTGGCGCGCAGGCAACGCTGGATGCCATCGCGCGCGACCGGGTGAGCAAGCTGGCGCTGGTGCCGACCGCGATCAAGATGATCCTTGATTTGCCGGGTGCCCGGGATGCCGATTACAGTGCGCTCGACACGGTGATCTATGGCTCGGCGCCGATCACGCCCGACCTGCTGCGCATGGCCATCGACACCTTCGGATGCCGCTTTGCGCAGAGCTACGGCATGAGCGAGACGTGCGGTCCGACCGTGGCACTCGCGCCTGAGGACCATCACGGTGCGCGGCTGTCGAGCGTGGGGCGTCCGCTCCCGGGGACGCAGATCGACGTCGTGGACGAGCAGGACCGTGCCTTGCCTCCGGGGGAGACCGGCGAAATCCGCATCCGTTCGATTGCTGCAATGTCGGGATACTGGGGGCTGCCCGACGAGACTGCGCGGACACTGGATGCAGATGGCTGGGTGCGCACGGGCGATGCGGGCTACATCGACAGCGACGGCTATCTCTTCCTTCGCGGACGGGTGAAGGAGATGATCATTACCGGAGCCGAGAACGTCTATCCTGCGGAGGTCGAAGCCGCCTTGTGTGCGCACCCGGATGTGGGCGCGGCGGCTGTGTTCGGCCTGCCCGACGCGCATTGGGGCGAGGCAGTGACCGCTGCGATCGTACCCCGACCCGGCGCGGTCATCGATGTGGAGGGGCTGCGGGCGTGGCTGCGCACGCAGATCGCGGGGTACAAGGTGCCCAAGACAGTGCGCATGGTGGTGACCTTGCCGCTGAATGCCGTGGGCAAGGTGGACAAGGCCGCGCTGCGGGCGGACGCGCGATAACGCGCCCGCCCGGGCAGGGGCCGGTCAGGCGCCGGGAGCGCCCGGCAGGAACGGCGTGTAGACGCCCAGCGTCATGCCGCCATCGACGGTGATTTCAGCGCCGCAGACGTACGAGGCGTCGTCGCTGGCCAGGAACAGGCTGGTGCGGGCGACCTCATCCGGTTCGCCGATGCGAGCGATGGGCTGGCCCACATAATACTTGTTCAGTTCGGCCGCGTCTTCGTTGGTCACGTTGCCCATGACGGTGTTGATGCCGCCGGGGAACACCGCGTTCACGCGCACGCCCTTGTGGCCAAGCTCCATCGCGGCGGTCTTGGTGATGCCGCGCAAGGCCCACTTGCTCGACGAATAGGCGGCGAGCCCGTTCATGCCCCACTTGCCCGAGGACGAGACGATGTTGACGATCGAACCCTTGCCCTTGGCGATCATGCCGGGGGCCAGCGTCTTGATGCCCAGCCACGCGCCGATCAGGTTGATGCGCAGCACGCGTTCGAAATCCGCCTTGGTCAGGTCGAAGATCGAGGCGGGGTGGACCACGCCGGCGTTGTTCACCAGCACGTCGGCCGCCGCGCCGAAATGGGCACGAACCGCCGCATCGAGCGCGCTCCACTGGTCTTCATCCGAAACGTCGAGCTTCACGAACAGGGCGGCATCGCCAAGATCGGCGGCCACGGCGCGGCCTTCGTCTTCCAGCATGTCTGCGATCACGACCTTCGCGCCTTCGGCCGCAAAAATCCGCGCCGTCGCTTCGCCCTGACCGCGTGCGCCACCGGTGATCACGGCAATCTTGCCGTCAAGCCTACCCGACATTCATTCTCTCCCTTGACTCCATCCGGAATGCCCCACCTATAATGGGTTGGTGGCAGACTGTATATATACGAACTAAAATCGGCGAGAATGCAAGAGGAGAGGTGGAGATGAGGCTGGCAGGCAAGGTGGCGCTGGTTCTGGGCGCGGCGGGCAAGGACAACATGGGCCAGGTAATCGCCCGGCGGCTGGCTGCTGAAGGCTGCAAGGTGGTGGTTGGCGGGCGTCATGAGCCGGAACTGAAAGCGCTGGCCGAGGAAATCGGCGGGGCTTTCGCGCTTGTCGACATCACTCGCAAGGCGGAAGTGGATGCGGCCGCCGATCACGCAGTGGCGACATTCGGCCAACTCGACATTGGCGTGAACGCCACTGGATGGGGTCTGCTGAAACCGACTGACGAGACGACCGAGGCTGACCTCGACCGAATGCTTGGCATCCAGTTCAAGGGGCCGTTCTTCTTTATCCAGGCGCTGCTGCGCACGATGAAGGCGGGCGGATCTATCATCCAGATATCGTCTGCCACGGCCACGATCATGCTGGACCACCATGCCGCCTACATGGGGACGAAGGCGGGGATCGATCACGTGATCCGCACGGTGGCCAACGAATATGGCGTGCGGGGCATCCGGGCCAATTCGATTTCGCCTGGACTTACCGATACGCCGATGGCGGGGGGCACGTTCCAAGTTCCGGAATTGCTCCACGCTTTCGAGCGGGAATATCCGCTGGGGCGCACAGGCACCAAGGACGATATCGCGGCGGCGGTTGTTTGGCTGGCGTCGGACGAATGCTTCATGACCGGTCAGAATCTGCAAGTGAACGGCGGTTTGACATTACGGCGCAACCCCAGCCTTAGCGAACTGGGCGAAATTGCCGCCAAGGCTACGGCGCACCTGCGGAGTTGACATTGACGACGGCGTGACGTTCAGCGCAAAATGGCCTGTCGATCCACGCGGTCCGGCGAATTGGCAGGCGTTTGCCGGATGGGCGAACAGGGGGATTTGAAAAATGGCCGCAACACGGTCCGCGAAGACCAAAGCGAAGGCAAAGGCGGACGAACCTGCGGTGCAGGAAGAGCACCCCTTCCCGCTGTTCAAGGAAAGTCTGGCTTATCAAGCGCAGGTTTTCGCCCGCGTGACGCAAAATGACTACATGGGCCGGATCAGCGAATGCGGCATCGCGCCGGCGCAGGCCTATGTGCTGGGCGAACTCTGGTTCAGCGAGCCGCTATCGCAAGTCGAACTGGCGCGCCGGCTGGAGATCGGCAAGGCCACGATCGGCCAGACGCTAGCCCGGCTGGAGCGCGCAGGCGTCGTCGAACGGCGGCGGATCGCTTCAGACCGGCGCGTGGTGATGGTGCACCTGACGCCACACGGACGCGCGCTGCGCGAACCGCTTCGCGTGGCTGCGATCGCCCAGGCAGACATGCTGGAGGACCGGATCGGCCGTGAAAAGGTGGCTGCGCTGACCGAATTGCTGACATATGCCAACGAAGCGTTGAGCAAGCCTGAGCCGGATGAAGGCGACCTTTGACGGGCCGCCTCCAGCGATTCAGGTGAGCGCGAAGTGGCGGATTGGATCGGTGCCGTTCCAATCGCGGGCTGCGTTGCGGACGAGTTCGTAGACGCCGAGCAGCGCGGGCGTGGGTTCATAAAGTTCGACGAAGTGGCCAAGGTCCGCCACGCAATCCATCATCGCAAAGCCTACGCCGGGTGAGACTTCGGCATAGAGCGCGCAGGGGTGCCCGGCGACCTCGTATCGCGCCATGGCGGCGGGCAGGTCATCCACGATCAGCGCGACGTGGTGCATGCCCTGCCGGCCATCGGGGAAGAGGTCGCGGAACACCGAGGGACCGGCGTTGTTCTGCTGCACGAATTCCACCATGATCTCGCCCCACTGGCCATAGGCAGAGGTGTGATCCAGCTCGGCCGGTGTGCCGCGATGCAGCGACAGGCTGAGCGGAATGTGCTCTGCCACGAAATAGGGACCTGATCCGAACCGCGCGGAATGGGCTTGGGCGGCGGCGACGGCATCGGGCACGAAATAGGCGATCTGGCGCACGGGATCGTTGACTGGCAGCATCGGCGCTCTCTCCTCGGTTTAGGCGCGATTGACATTTAGCCCGCTTCAGTATGGTATGTAAGCATACCGATGTGGCGCGGCGGACGCAACCGTCGGCTTGCGGGTGGGAGAGTTTCTATGACCGATGCCCGTGCGCCGTTTCGGGGCTGGCGAATGGTGGGGATCTGCTTCCTGATCCTCAATTGCACGCTAGGCGTGAATTTTGCCGCCTATGGCGCTTTGGTAGAGGCGATCGAGCGCGCCTATTCCACCAGCCGCGCGCTGGCCTCGATGGGGATCAGCATGGTCACGCTGGCGCTGGGGCTGCTGGCGCCGATGGTGGGCACGTTGATGCGGCGTTACCCCGTGCGCCTGGTGGTGATGGCGGGGCTGGTGCTGAACGCGGGCGGTTTCTTTCTGCTGGCCATTGCACCGGAAATCGCGGTGTTCTTGGCGCTGTGCCTCCTGCTGATTGGTCCCGGCTTTGCGCTGGCCGGAGTGGTCCCGTGCACGGCGATTGTCTCCGACTGGTTCGTGGAGGGGCGCGGGCGAACGTTGGGGATCATCAACATGCCGTTTGGCAACGCATTGATGCCGCTGGCCGCGGCGTGGGCTCTGGTGCGTCATGGCCTGCCGGTGACGCTGATGGCGGGCGGCGCCCTGTTGCTGGCGCTGGTGCCGCTGGCCGCGTTGCTGGTGGAGGCACCCGCGCGGCCCGAGCAGGCGGGAGCAGACCCTGCCGGGGCGATGACAAGCGCACAGATCCTAAAATCCCGGCCGTTTCTGGTGGTTACCATTGGCGTCACGCTGCTGAGCGCGGCGGGAATCGTGATGGTCACGCACCTGATCGCGCTGGCCACGGACAGGGGCATGCCATTGGGGGCGGCGTCCACGTTGCTGTCGCTGTTTGGACTTGCCGGGCTGGCGGGGGCGCCGCTGTTCGGCTGGATTGCGGACCGGATCGGCGGTGGACGCGCCTTTGCGGTGCTGGCGCTGGGGCAGATCGTGCCGTGGGTTGCGCTGGTCTTCGTGGGCGCGAACATACCAGCATTGCTGGCCTGCGCCTTTGCCATCGGACTGTGCTGCAACGGGGTGCTGACGCTGTTTGGCGTGACCATGGGCGCGTGGCTGGGGCAGGCAAACCTGGGGCTGGGCATGGGGCTGTGCTATCTTTTGCAGATCCCGGTAATGTTTGCCGCAGCGCCGCTGGCGGGCGCGATGTTCGACCGCTTCGGCAGCTATACCCCTGCGATTGCGCTGCACGTGGCGACCTTTGTGGCGGTTGGGCTGATGTTCCTGCTTTATCGCCCGCGGGCCGAACCTTCGATTGAAATGCATCACGTCATATAGTACGCATGCGATCATATTTGCCGGGCGACGGAGTCATCATGAATTTCGACCACTATTCGCTGCTGACTTTCACGCGCCAGGACCGGGTGCTGACCATCACGATGAACCGTCCCGAGATGCTCAACGCCGTCAGTCACCAGCTGCACGAGGAAATGGCCCGCGTGTTCTGGGATGCGGCGGACGACGCGGACAGTGACGTGATCGTGCTGACCGGCGCGGGGCGTGCGTTTTCGGCGGGCGGTGATTTCGAGTGGCTGGAAAAGCAGGTGAAGGGCGACCGCGTGCCCTTTGTGCATGAGGCGAAGTCCATGCGGCGGATCGTGATGGGCCTGCTCGATTGTCCCAAGCCGGTGATCGCCAAGGTCAACGGCGATGCGTTCGGCTTTGGCGCCTCGATCGCGCTGCTGTGCGACATCACTATCGCCGATTCCGAGGCGCGCTTTGCCGATCCGCATGTGAAGCTCGGACTGGTGGCGGGCGATGGCGGCGCGCTGATCTGGCCGCAACTGATCGGCTTTGCCAAGGCCAAGCATTACCTGCTGACGGGCGATGCGATTACCGCGACCGAGGCGGAGCGCTGCAATCTGATTACCTTCGCGGTGCCGGGGGAGGAGTTGGATGTCTATGTCGATACATACGCTCAAAAGCTGGCGCGCGGGGCGCAGACGGCCATCCGCTATACCAAGTCGGTGACCAACATCGCGCTTCGCCAGCTGTTCAGCTCTGTGTTCGAGGCGGGCGTTGCCTACGAAGGGCTGGCGACCTACACCGCCGATTTCGGCGAAGCGGTGCACGCGGTGATGGAAAAGCGCCGCCCGCGCTTTACGGGCAAGTGAGCTGCATGAGCGTGCAGGACGACGCGGTCCACCCGCGCATGGTGTCGGGCGACCTGACCGGCGTGGAATTTCCCACCGGCGTCGATGCCTTCCTGGCGGCGGGACCGGCGTTCCTGACAACGGCCTTGCGCGCCACGGGTGCGCTGGCGGCGGACAACGCGGTCGAGGAAATCGTGACGTGGCGCGAGTTTTTTGGCGGGGGCATGGGGCGCAAGCTGGCGCTGGACGTGCGCTACACCCGCCCGCCCGAGGAGCTTAGCACGGCGCTGTTCGCCAAATTCACGCGCGAATTCGGCGATCCCTTGCGCGAGATATTCTCGCCCGCGATGGAGCCGGAAGTACGCTTTGCGCTGCTGTCGCGCCAGCCGGGCTTTCCCGTGCGCGTGCCGTTGTGCGGGTTTGGCGATTACAGCGCTGGTCATAAGTCTGGTCTGCTGATTACCGAGCGCGTTGCCTATGGCGAGGGCGGAATCGAGCCGATCGACGACAAGTGCCTCGATTATCGCATCGCCAACCCGCTGGAGCGCTATCAGGCGCTGACCCGGTCGATGGCGGCGTTGGCCGGGCACCACTGCGCCGGGCGCTTTGGCGCTGCGATCGAGGCGGGGTTTCCCTATGATCCCGCCGCCGCGCTGGCGCAGCCGTTGATTCCGTTCGATGCCGCGCATCTGGACGGGCTGCTCGACAAGCTGGAGGCCTTTGCAGCCGAGGCGCCGCAGCTTTTACCTGCAACCGTGCGCGATCCGGCTTTCCTCGCCGCGTTCCGCCCCGCCGCGGCGATGGTGCTGGAAAAGGAACAGGCGCTGCGCGCGTTCCTCTACGATCAGGCGGACATGGCGGCGCTGTGCCACTGGAACATGAACCTTGATAACGCCTGGTTCTGGCGCGATGCGGCGGGCACGTTGCAATGCGGGCTGCTCGATTGGGGCGGAGTCGGGCAGATGCACTTGGCCATGGCCTTCATCGGCATGACCTGCGCCGCCGAATGCGATTTCCTCAAGGAACACGAGGACGCGCTGATCGACCTGCTGCTGGCGGAATACCACAAGGCGAGTGGGCTGGTGCTGGACCGGGAGCGATTTGTGCTGTCGCTGAAAGTGTCGATCGCGCTGGTGGGGTTGGCCTGGATGCTGGACGCGCCTTCGTTGATCCGTGCGGAAATTCCGGACCTTTCCCTGCTCAAGGACCGCTTCGACCCCGAAATCCGCGACCGCTTCCTGCCCCGCGCGCAGCTGCACCTGATGACGGTGTTTCTGGACACGTGGCAGCGGCTGGACCTTGGCAGCGCGGTGGCGGGAATCTGACGGTCAGTTCTTCCGCCGCAGCCAAGGCGGATCCTTACGCGGCGGTGCGGCAGCGTACGCGGGGTGAGCACATTCGTCGAGGATGTCGAGGCGATCTTCGCGCGGGCTCCAGCCAAGTTCCTCACGCGCGCGCGGGCTGCGCTGGCGCGAGCAGGATTGCAGCACGATCCGGCCCATGAACGGATCCCAGATCTCGCAGGCTTCCTCTACGCTGACCGCGCGGCGTTCGACGCCGAGGTGGTGCGCCACCATCCGCGCGAGCGTGCCATAGGCGACCTCGCCCGTCACCGCGAAGTAGAGCGCGCCCGCCTTGCCCTTTTCGAGCGCAAGGCGATAGAGTTCGGCCAGATCCTGCACATGCACGTGCGAATAGACATTGAGGCCGGGGCCGACGTGGCACACCTTTCCGGTCGCGCGCGCCGAGTGGTAGAATTCCCCGATGATCATGCAGCCGCCGTTGCCCCAGATGATTGGCGGGCGCACCACTATGCCGCGTACGCCTTGCGCGTCGCGCACCAGCGCTTCGTTGTCGAGCCGGGGGGCGATTTGCGGTCGCGGGGTGAAGGGTTCGTCCTCGGCATAGTTGCGCTCGTCCCAATGGCCACCGGTGGGGATGGACATCAGGCTGGTGCCGCTGGTCATGATCAGCGCCTTGTCGGTTCCGGCAAAGGCGCTGATCAGCACGCGGAACAGGCGGGCCTCATCCTCCAGCATCAGTTGCGCGCAGAAGATGGCGCCGTCCTGATCAGCCATTAGCGCGGCCACGCGGGCATTGTCCGACAGGTCGTCTACTGCGGCGGCAAGGCCCATGGCGCGCACGTCGGCGGCCGCCGTTTCGCTGCGCACAATACCGGTGACGTCGTGCCCCGACCCCGCCAGATGCGCGGCCACGTGCCTGCCCAGATACCCGTTGGCGCCAAAAACCGCTACGCGCATGAAGTCTCCTTCGGGCCATTTTGCGGCCTCGCTGGGGTAAATTATGTAAGCACGCGTACCAAAAGGCAAGCGAACTATTTCAGCCAGAGACCTGCGTGTTGGTGTCGATCTCTTCGGGTACCATCATGCCTGCTGTCCAGCCGCCATCGACCGCAAGTTCAGCGCCGGTGATGTACGAGGCTTCGTCGCTGGCGAGGAACAGGCTGGCTGTGGCGACTTCGTCCGCTTCGGCCACGCGACCGATGGGGATGCGCAGCATGCGGGCGAGGGTGTTGCCATCAAGGTCGCCGGTGGGATCGAGCATCGGGGTGCGGATGGCGCCGGGGTGGATCGTGTTCACGCGCACGCCCTTGCCCGCATATTCGGTCGACACGCTTTTGGACACGCCGCGCAGGCCCCACTTGCTCGCGTCATAGGCTGCCATGCCGGCATTGCCACGCAGGCCGTTGACCGACGAGATGTTGACGATGGAGCCGCCGCCCCCCGCGATCATGGCCGGGATCACCGCCTGCATCGCCAGCATCGGCGCGATGAGGTTGACCGCGAGCACGCGTTCGATCCGCGCGCGGTCCAGCGCCATGATACCGTGGTGATCGGTGATCGCCGCGTTGTTGACCAGCACGTGCACCGCGCCAAAGGCTTCGGTGGCCAGCGCGACGACCTTTTTCCAGCCGCTTTCGTCGGCAATGTCGGCAGCGATGAAGCGGGCGTTTTCGCCCAGTTCGGCGGCGAGCGCAGCGCCCTGTTCGGCCAGCATGTCCACCAGCACCACGCGCGCGCCTTCGCGGTGGAACAGGCGGGCGGTGGCCTCGCCTTGCCCGCGCGCGGCGCCGGTGATGATGGCGACTTTGCCTTGCAGACGGTTCATGGGGGTTCCTTTATCGGGTGGTGGGTTCGAGGCCCCAGATGATGAGGCGCCGCACGAGTTCGATGTAGTCCGGGCTGGCCCAAGGCCCGGGCTGGATGGGCATGTCGTCGATGAAAGGGCGCAGGTCGTACCGTCCGCAGGCGTGACCGGGCGCGAGATAGAGGACCTCGCCCGAGCCGACGCGGTGCAACACGAGTTGCGGGCGGGGATCGTCACTGAGCCACGGCCCGGCCACATAGCCGGGTGCTGCGCCGGTGTAGCGCGCGTCCATCAGCACCACGCTCTCGCCGCCGAGTGCCAGGATATAAGGTTCGTCGATCACGTCGAACGGCGCGAGCCCGTCAGTGACGGGGTGCGCCACGGATGTGGGGTGCATGGTGAAGACCTGCGGGGCAAGGTGCGAGATGAACCGCGCACCCAGCAGTGCCATGTAATCGGGCGCAAGGTCGGGCGTGTCGGTCAGGCCGGGCAGGCGGATGCCGCCGATGTCCACCGCGGGCGGCTTGAACTGTGTCAGCGCCGCCGCGCCGTGGATGGCCAGCCAGCGCCCGCCGCGCTCAACGAAGGCGTGCAATCGGTTCAGCGTCGCGCCTTCGGGGATGACGTTGTTGGTGTAGGTTATCAGGAAGTCGGTATCCGCCAGCGCTGTGCCGTCGCCGAAATCGGCCGAGCAGCGCACGACCGTGCGCTCGTCCTCCTCCGCCAGAAGCTGCAAGAGGTGCAACCGCACGCGGTTCATATCGTGGTGTTCGCCGCCGACGATCAGTTCGATGCAGGGGCGTCCGTGCTGCATGGCGTGCCCTCGTCCTCAACCGTTGTAGCCGGTCATGTGCTTGGCCGCCTGCCAGGCAAAGACCATCGCCGGCCCCAGGGTGGAGCCGGCGCCGGGATAGGTCGGAATGACGGCGGCGGTGCAGTTGCCCGTTGCGTAAAGCCCGGCGATGGGGGCGCCGTCGGTGCCCATCACCTGCCCGTGGGTGTTGGTGACCAGTCCGCCCTGCGTGCCGATGTCGCCGGGGGCGAGCTTCATGGCATAGAACGGCGCCTCGCTGATCTGGGCGAGGTTGGGGTTGGGCGTGACCTTGGGGTCGCCGTAATAGCGGTCGTATTCGGTCGCGCCGCGATTGAAATCGAGGTCCACGCCGGTCGACGCATAGGCGTTCATCCGCGCGATGGTGTCGGTAAGGCCGGCTGTGTCGATGCCGGTCTGGCGGGCGAGGTCCGCGATGGAAGACGCCTTGGCCAGAAAGCCTCGTTCGTACCAGCTTTTCGGGAACATCCAGTCGGGGTTGGTGCCCGGCGTCAGCAACGGGCCGACGATGTAATCGCGGCGATAGCGCGCATCGAACACCAGCCAGCACGGCACGCACGGGTTTTCCGGGCTGTGGGCTTCATAAAGCTTGTCCACCAGCGTCTGGTAGTTCTGTGATTCATTGAGGAACCGCCGTCCGGCCTTGTTGACCAGGCAGCAGCCTGGCAGCGCCTTTTCGATAATGACCAGACGCGGGCGTGGTTCGCCCGGCACGTTGGTGGTCATGCACCACCATGCCTTCTGCATCAGGTCGGTTGCCGCGCCCACATCCACCCCGGCGTTCACCGCGTCGCCGGTGTTGGTGGGCACGCCCGCGCTCCAGCTGCAGTCGGTGGGGTGGGGCAGGTGCGCCTCGCGCATCGCCTGGTTCTGTTCGAACCCGCCCGCGCCCATCAGCACGCCCTTGCGCGCGCGGATGCGCAAGTCACGCCCTTCGTGGGTGACGATCGCGCCCGTCACCCGGCCGTCCTCCCGGATCAGGCGACGCATGGGGGCGTTGCGCCACATCGGCACGCCGCGTTCCTTGATTGACAGGTACAGCCGCGCCACGCCTGAGCCGCCAACCTTGCGATAACGGTCGTACTTGCTCTTGCGCCGCCAGGGCAGGTCGAGCGCGTAGCGCAGCAGTAGGCGCGCGACCATGCGCCTCCATCCCTTCGCGCCGATCTGGATGCGCTTCTGCTCGGCCAGCGTTAGCGGGATGCGATTGGCGATGTACCAGATCTGGTGGCTGTGGCTGACAAGGTCATTGTCGTCGCCCAGAGAGGCGGAATCGAACGGCTCCGGTTCCAGCGCGCGCCCCGCTTTCGCGCCCGGAATGTGTGAATGATAGTCCGGGTACATGGTCAGCGAAGAATAGCGCGCGTGGCTGTTTGCATGGAGGAAATCGACCATCGCGGGGCCGTTCTCCAGATAGGCGTCGATCATCGCGTCGCGCCGGATTTCATCGGGGATCGTTCGCTTGAGATAGGCGCGCGCCTCGTCAACGCTGTCCTCCACTCCGGCTTCGCGGGCATAGCGGTTGTCGGGTATCCAGATTACCCCGCCCGACAGCGCGCTGGTGCCTCCGAACTGCGCGGCCTTTTCCACCACCAGCACGTCGCCCGCACCCATGACATGGGCGCTGAGCGCGCCGGTCAGCGCGCCTTTGCCCGACCCGACGACGAGCACGTCGACTTCCCTGTCCCACGCCATTGGCCTCTCCCGCGTCATGTTCGACTGTCTTGCTGCGCAGCATGCGAGTCTGACCGCATGCCTCTTGAGTCGCGACGGTAACACATATAACACATGTCACAAGTGTTGAAGGGAGCTGCCGATGTCCTTGCCCGTTGATCGGGATCTGCGCAGGGCCGAAGTGGTCGATGCCGCGCTGGGCATCGTGGCCGATGCGGGGTTGGACGGCCTGACCGTACGCGCCGTGGCGCGGGCGCGCGGGTGCAGCACGGCGGTGGTCAGCCATTACTTTGCGGGCAAGCGCGACCTGCTGGTGGCCGTCTATCGTCACACCACCGACATGACGTTCAGCCACTGGACGCGGGCAGAGGCGGCGGGTGGAGACTTGCGCGCCTGCCTCGCCTCGGCGCTGCCGCTGGACGCGGAGCGGCTGCGGCTGTGGCGTGTGAACTTTGCCTTCTGGAGTGTGGCGGCGCTCGATGCGGACCTCGCCGGGATCCAGTCCGACCTGCTGGCGCGCGCCAGTGACAACATCGGCCGGGCATTGGCGCACGATGCTGTGGCGGGGGGGCTGCCTGAAGCGCGACGGAGGCAGCTTGGCCGCCAGATCCTGTCGCTGGTGATGGGGATCGCCACGCAGGCATCGCTGGGGCAGCCGCACTGGTTGCCCCAGCGCCAGACCGCCGATCTGTTCGATGCGCTGGCGCATTTGTTGGGAGAGCAACGATAATGGACGCCGATCTCCTGATCATCGGCCTCGGCATTGCCGGGGCCTGCGCCGCGATCGAGGCCGCCGAGGCTGGCGCAGACGTGCTGGTGCTGGAACGCGCCAGCGCCGGCGGGGGCACCAGCGCCTTGGCCGAAGGCGTGATCTATCTGGGCGGCGGCACGCGCCTGCAATCCGACCTCGGCGTCGCCGACGATCCCGATGCGCTCTATGCCTTCATGGATGCGTGCTGCGGCGTGGGTGACAAGGCCGTGCTGCGCCGCTTTTGTGACGGCGCGGCCGCGCATTTCGACTGGCTGGAAGCGCACGGCGTGCCGTTCCGGCGCGAACTGTACCCTGACAAGCACATTTGCCCGCCCAACGGGCCTGGCCTGTTTTCCACCGGCAACGAAAAGGTCTGGCCCTATCGCGCGCTGGCGCGGCCGGCCTATCGCGGGCATCTGGTCGATGGGCCGACCGGCAATGCAGGTTCGGTGATGATGGCCCAACTGCTGGCGCGCTGCACGGAACTGGGCGTGCGCGTGGTGGGCGATGCGCGGGTGACGGGGCTGGAGCGCGACGCGAGCGGCCGGGTGACGGGCGCGCGGTATCGCAGCGCTGGGCGCGATGGCGTGGCCTGGGCGCGCAAGGGCGTGGTCGTGGCCACGGGCGGCTTTCAGATGCAGCGCGAGATGGTGGCGCGCGACTATGCCTTCCTACTCGACCACGGCGTGGCGATCGGCACCGATTACAGCGACGGATCGGGTATCGCCATGGCGCAGGCGCTGGGCGCTGACACCGAATCCATCGGCGCCATCCACGCCACGGCCTGCTTCTATCCCCCCAGTCAGCTGGTGAAGGGTGTGATCGTCAACCGGCTGGGGCAGCGCTTCGTAGCCGAAGACAGCTATCACGGCCGTACCGCCGCGTTCATCTTCGACCAGCCCGACCGCAAGGCGTGGCTCGTCGTGGATTCAGCGACATTCGCCTATCCCGAACTGGCCCAGCCGTTCCGCTATGAACTGGTGGATGGATGGGAAACCGTCGCCGAGATGGAGGCCGCGCTCGCCATGCCCGAAGGCCTGCTCCAAGGCACCCTGCGCGATTACAACGCATTTGCGCGCGAAGGGCGTGATCCGCAGTTCGGCAAGCATCCGGCCTGGCTGCAACCGCTGGATCAGGGCCCCTATGCCGCGTTCGACCTTTCGGCGGACTCGGTACTCTATCACTATCATTCGCTCGGCGGTCTCCGCGTCGATGCCGACGCGCGGGTGATCGGCATCGACGGCGCGATCCTGCCCGGCCTTTATGCTGCGGGCAGTTGCGCTGCCAATGTCATCCAGACGGCCAAGGGCTACGGCAGCGGGATGACGCTGGCCGGCGGCTCGTTCTTCGGCCGGGTGGCTGCAGCCTACGCGCTGTCAGCCTGAGCGACTCGCCCAAGGGGCGGCGCGAACAACGGCGTCGGATTTTTTGAAGGAGATGCGCGCGTAGCGGTTGCCGGTCATGGTGGCCGTCGTTTTTGCGCAACATTTGCCTCGTTCGGAATCGGAATTTGCTATTGAAAACGCGCGGTTTAGCAAATGGGCTGCATGCGAACGATTGGCGTATATGGCGGGAATCCGCCATTTTTCGACAATTTCATACAGCCGTAAAACCAATCGCTTGCGGATGGTAGACAAACATACTATTCATGTACGCAGCACTTCCAAGGGCGTAAGCTGGCGGGTGTGAAACGAGTTGGAGAGGATGGACTGGCTGCCGATGCCGGCTGATCGCGACGGGGGGCGTCCGCACTGCGCGGCGCTGTCCCGGCCACATTCCCTGTTCGATTTAAAAGCATGAAAGTGGGAGGATTTATGTCCAGGAAAATTGCACTCATGGGGCTGGCGGTAACCACCAGCATGTTCGCGTTTGCCGACTGCGCGATGGCGCAGCAAACCGGCGCCGCCGAATCTGCCATGGGCGAAGAAATTACCGTCACCGCCCGTCGCCGCGATGAAACGCTGATCGCGGTTCCCGTGGTTGTCACCGCGGTGAACGCGGCGATGATTGAAAATCGTGGCATCGTTAACCTCGACGGCCTTTCGCGTGTGGTGCCGCAGCTGATGGTCGGCCCGCAGGGTGGCTCGGTCCAGGGCGGCAACATCTCGATCCGCGGCATCGCCGGGCCGGACTCGAATCCGTTCGGCGACCAGGCCGTCTCGTTCGACATTGACGGCATCCAGGTGGCAAAGGCCACTGTGCGCCGCATGACCGATTTCGACATGGCGCAGATTGAAGTGTTCAAGGGCCCGCAGGCCCTGTACTTCGGCAAGAACAGCATGGCCGGCATCGTCAACATCCGCACTGCGGATCCGGGCGATCACCTGGAGGTCGGCGCGAAGGTCGGCTATGAGCCTAACGCGCGCGAAATTCGCACCGAAGGCTATGTTTCCACGCCGCTCGGCAATGGCTTCGGCTTCCGCCTTGCCGGCCAGTATTCGCACATGAAGGGCTATCTGATCGACCAGACGCCCAAGGATTCCCCGCTTTATCAGGATCCGCGCAACCCGCGCACGACCAGCTATGGCCTTCGCGGCACGCTGAAGTACGATGGCGGTTCGTCGTTCGATGCCAAGCTGAAGGTCAGCTATGGCAAGGTCACCGGCAATGGTCCGGCCTCGGTCACCGCGTTCACCAGCTGCCCGTTCGGCGCGCGCCAGTTCTCGTTCCTGCCGGCCGGCGCCGACAATGCAGAATGCACCCCCGGCAAGTACAACGTGAATGCCGGCTATGGTAAGGTGCTCTCGGGTGTGGGCGGTACGCTCAACATCTATCGCCCGGATGGCAACAACTTCACCAACCAGCAGCAATTGCTGACGGGCTTGGTGATGCACTTCCGCCCCAGCGACGATATCGAGATCACCTCGGCCACCGGCCTGTACAACATCGAACTGCGTCAGGCGCAGAACTATGAGAACAGCTACGCCATTGCGCTGCCCAGCGTGAACGTGCTCAAGGACCGCGAATTCTCGCAGGAATTCAACATCGCATCGAGCTTCGATGGTCCTGTTAACTTCACCGGCGGCCTCTATTTCGGCGATACCCGCGCTCGTACAGGGTCGTTCACCTTCCTCTATGCCACAGGTTTCGACCTGCTCGCTCCGGGCTTCGGCGGCTATAACTCGCCCGCCCAGGTGAACAACTACATGTTCACGCAAAAGGGCCAGGCGTTCTCTGCCTTCCTGCAGACCAGCTACAAGCCGATCCCCGAAGTCGAAATCTCGGTCGGTGGCCGCTACACGCATGAAAAGAAGCGCCTGACCGACGTGCGCAACGGCGGCGGCATTGCGGACTCGCGTCCGGGCATGACCACCGTGCTTGATGGCAGCACGATCGTGTCGGTCGCCAACGGCGGTCTGGCGCTCGACCGTGGCGCGTGGGACGATTTCTCGCCGGAAGCGACGATCAACTATCGTCCGTCGCAGAACCTGACGCTGTTCACCTCGTACAAGCACGGCTTCCTGTCGGGTGGGTTCAACTCCAGCTCGGTGAACCTTGGCGCGGGCAACATCGATCTCAGCTATCGCCCGCAGATCATCAAGGGCTTCGAAGGCGGCATCAAGGGCCGTGCGCTCGATGGCGCGCTGCTGCTGAATCTTGCGGCGTACCACTACAAGGTCTCGGACCTGCAGGTGGTGAACTTCACCAACGCCACCAGCACCATCCGCAACGCTGCCAGTTCGAAGATCGATGGCGTGGAAGGCGATTTCACCTATCGCACCCCGCTGCAGGGCCTGGTGATCAACGGTGCCGCGGCCTACAACCGCGCGGTCTACACCGACTTCCCCGGTGCGCCGTGCTACAACGGTGAAACCCCGGCCGAAGGCTGCACCATCGTCGGCGGCAACCCGACGCAGAATCTGGCGGGCAAGCCGGTGGCGCGTTCGCCCAAGTGGAACCTCAGTGGCGGCTTCAGCTATGACACCCCGGTGGGTGGCAACATGAAGTTCGGCCTCAACGGCAACGTCATCCATTCCAGCAGCTACCTGACCGACGCCACGGACGCCCCGAACGGCCGTCAGAAGGCTTACACGCTGTTTGACGCCAGCGTTCGCCTCGGTGCCGAGGATGATACCTGGCAGGTCGCGGTCATCGGTCGCAACCTGGGCGACAAGCACTACTACGTCGCCTCTACCGACGTGCCGTTCACCGGTGGTGGCACCGGTACCTCGGGCGGCGTGCTGGGCGATCGCTTCGCCGCCCTGTCGCGCGGTCGCGAAGTGTTGCTTCAGGTGTCGTACAAGTTCGGCAACTGATCGGACGCACCACGCACAAAAAGAACGGGCCGGTGAAAACCGGCCCGTTTTTTTGTGTCTCCCTGCGCGGCGTAGGAAGCGTCAGGCTCCGAGCAGGCCGAACGCGTCGTGGTCCAGTGCCGCAGTCGCGGCGCGCACGGCATTGGCGGTGTTGATTGCCTCGGGCTGCCAAACCGCACTGTTGTTCAGCCAGGTGACCACCGGATAGAACGTGGCGCAGCGATAGAGGAACCACGCTTCCTCGAATGCGGGCACATCGGCCGCGCCATGCACACGCAGCCGCGTGAGGTAGTGCGACAGCAGCGTCCGCTCCCACGCGCGGCGGTCTGCGATGTCCAGTGCGCACAGCATGAAATAGGAAATGCCGATCGGCCAGCGCTCGGGCCGGGCCACCCAGTCGATCAGGCCGGGTTCGCCGGGCGCGGTCATGTACAGGTTGCCAAGGTGCTCGTCGCCATGGATCACCACCATCGCGCTTTGTTCCAGCGCACCCCACAGGCGGTCCCACGCGCCCCGCGCGCGATCCAGATCCTGGAACTGGCGCGGCAGCGCGCGCCCCCGTGGCAGTTCTACATAGGCTTGCCAGTTTTCGGGCGTGAAGAAGGTGGGGAAATAGCCCTCGTTCACCATCCGCCGGTTGTCGGCCGCCAGAGTGCCCGGCCCCATCGCCCCGCCGGGTGCGAACATGGGGCCATTCCACGCACTGGCGTGCATCTTGGCGAAGGCGTCCATGAACGCCAGAGCCTGCCCCAGATCCAGCGTGCGGAACGCGTCGAAGAACACCGCCCCGCTGTCGGTCAGGTCTTCCATCACGATGGCCGATGCATCGTCCCGCACCGCGATGTGGTGCCATTGCGGCCCGGCGGGTGCGGCCACCAGCGGCGCGATGTCGCGAATCGAGCGCAGTTCGTTGGCCATCGCCCAGGCAGAGCCGGTCGAGGGATCGTTCTCGCCGGGAAAATTGCCCTTCACGATGAAGCTGCGCGGCTTTCCTTCGCCGCCTTCGGCATAGTCCACCGCAATGCGGAACTTGTTCTGCTTGTGGCCAAAGATCGGCCCACGCTGCACGCTGCTGACGCGCACCTCGGGCCAGCGGTCGCGCAGGGCCGTGGTCATCCAGCCAGCATCGACTTCGGCATAGGTCAGCGGCACGGCGACGGTATCAGGCATCCTTCTCTCCTTGTACGAAAATTCGTGACAGAGTATATCATATGCGTACATACGTTATCACGCGCGGAAGGGCACGGCAAAAGCGATGCGGACAGCCATTTTCAGGGGTGCCGGCCAGCCACTGGCCATCGAGGAACGCCCCCTTCCGCAACCGACCGCGCACCAGGCGCTGATCCGCGTGCATCGCTGCGGCATCTGCGGCTCTGACCTGCACATGACCAGCGGCAGCCCGTTCGACATGCCGTGCGGCAGCGCGCCGGGGCATGAATATGCAGGCGAGGTGGTCGAACTCGGGGCAGGGGGTACGAACCTGAGCGTGGGTGACCGTGTTACTGCCCTGCCAATGTCGGGCTGCGGCGAATGCGAGGCATGCCGCGCCGATATGCCGTTGCACTGCCCGAACTTGCGCCAGATGGCAGGTGGCTATGCCGAATACACGCTGATCGACGCGCGCAAGGCCATCCGCCTGCCCGACAGCCTGGGCTTCGAGGACGGGGCGCTGGTCGAACCGCTCGCCTCTGCCCGGCGCGGCCTGCGCCGCCTGCCGGGGATGGACGCAGGCATGCGCGTCGCGATCATCGGCGCCGGCGCCATCGGCGCGGCGTCCGCCTTCTGGGCGCGCAAGCTGGGCGCCGGCCCCATTGCCATGATCGCGCGCAGCCGTCGTAACGAAGCGTTGGCCGCCGCCGTCGGCGCCGATGCATTCCTGACCACGGGCGAGGGGCTGGGCGAAGATCTCGCCAAGGCACTCGGCGGCGCGCCTGACATCGTGATCGAAGGCGCCGGCGCGCCCGGCACGATCCAGGACGCCATCGGCCTCGTGCGCCTTGGCGGCACCGTGCTGTCGCTCGGCGGCTGCATCCACCCCGATCCGATCATGCCTGCGCTCGCCATGTACAAGGACATCACACTGCGCTTCAGCGTGGCCTATGGCATGGCCGACTTCACCGCCTGCGTCGCCACGCTGGATGCTGGCCACGTGCAGCCGCGCGCGATGGTGGGCGATACCATCGGCCTTGGTGCGCTGCCCGATCGCTTCGAAGCGATGCGCACGGGCAGCCACGCGGCCAAGGTCATGGTCGATCCCCAGTTGCCCTGATCAGGTGTACCCGATCAGGCATCCTCGTCGAGGATCGCCTCGATCGCGGCGAGGAACCCGGCCATCATCGAATGGCCAACGTGGCCAAGCTTCAGCTCGTCCAGCTGGCCCGTTTCGAACAGGTTGGTGATCATCTGGCTGGCGGTCAGGTTGCGCACATGGCCCCAGATGCGGAAGAAGCGCAGGCGCGCTGCGTCCACCTCCGGCCCGCCCGCTGCGTGATAGGCCGCCATGAATGCGTCCCAATCCAGCGATCCGCCCGCCGTGTTGCGCACATAGCCAAGATCGTCCGCCGGATCGCCCAAGTGCGCGAACTCCCAGTCGACCACGGCCGTCAGCCTACCGTCGTCGATCACGAAGTTGTGGAACCCGATATCGCCATGCAACAGCACCGTGCGGCCTTGCGCCCTCGGCACGTTTGCCAGAAGCCAGCCATAAAGCGCCAGCACGGCGGGCGAGGGTGTGACCATCTGCGCCACATAGAGATCGCGAAACGACTGGATGTAGCGCCGCGTCACTTCGTCCGGGGGCAAGTCCCAAAGCTCGGTGGCGATGCCTTCGGTCAGGTCGCCCAGCTCGCGCATGGGCGGCAATTGGTGCAGACGCGCCACGCAGCCTGCGAGCAGTTGCGCCAGCGCGGGATCGACCTGCTCCGCCGCGCCGTGGACATTGCCGCCCGATGATCCGGCGGCGCGCACCATGATCAGGAAATCACCGCCGGGCAGCAGGGCGTGTTCGGTATCCACCCACAGCGCTTCCGGCGCGGGAAAGCCGTTGTCGAACGCGGCCCGGATCACCGGATATTCTGCGCTCACGCGGTGGCAGTCATTGTCCAGTGCGGGCGCATCGCGGTCGCGCCGCATCACGAAGTCGCCCGAGAACGCGGTGCCCGCCACCGAAAACAGGATCGTCTCCTTGCCATAGCCCCCGGGCAGGGGCCGGAACTCGGTAACGCGCAAGTCCGCATCGTCAAAGCGGTCGGCCAGATAGGCCTGCAGGCGCGCCGCCGTGATGGCGGTGTCGCGTTCCTCGGTCGACGGCAGCAACCCGCCGCACATTTCGCGGATGCGTGCCAGTTCCGCATCGGCGCTATCGTGCACGATGGATAGGCGCACCCTTGCGTCGATGCGCGGATCGCCGGTCAGGCGTTCGACCAGTTCCGCCCATTCGCGCATCGCCTGGCGCTGCATCGCCTCGCCTGCCTCGCGTGTGACAGGCGTCGTGGCGATCCGCTCGCGCAAGCTCGCCATTGCAGCGCGCAGATCGGGCGCGGCACCGCCCACATCGGCGCGGTCGTGTAGTCCGGTCAGCTGTGCCAGCAACCGTCCGCGCCATGCCTCGAACAGCGCGTCACCGAAAAATGTGCGCGATTCGAGGATCTTGAGCGATTCCAGAATGGCTTCCTCATCGCTGGCATAAGGCGCGACGGGGCCATACATGCGCTCCGCCGTGCGGGTCAGGCCGCGTGCCAGCCGTGCCGATATCGACATGATCCTGTCTCCAGCCTCAGGCTTCAGCCATCACGGCGCGCGCGGCTTCTTCACCCGCAAGGCGCCCGAAGGTCAACGCGTTGCCCACGCCCATGCCACCGCCCGAATAGCGGTCGCCCTGCACGCAGCCGAGGATCTCGCCTGCCGCGTACAGACCCGGGATCGGTGCGCCGTTCTGGTCGCGCACCTGGCCTTGCGTGGTGATGTCCAGCCCCGCGCTGGTCTGCCCGATCACCGAGGCACGCACTTCCACCGCATAAAACGGCCCTTCCTCTATCGGGAAATACTTGGGCGCCTGCTTGTTCCAGTCGCGGTCGCAACCCTCATGTGCGTCGGCATTGTAGCGCGCCACCGTCTCGGCCAGCGCCAGCCGGTTGATGCCGATCTTGTCGGCAAGGTCCGAAAGCGTCGCCGCCGTGCGCACGCGCCCGCCCTTGGCATGCTTGTGTATCAGCTCGTCGTCCCAGGTCTGCGATACGGCTCCGGTGTGGTAGGGGTCTGAGAACCGCTTGTCCGCGCTGCCTTCCACCAGCGTCTTTTCGTCAAAGATCGCCCAGGCGTGGGCCTTGCTCTGCTTGTTGATCAGGTATCCCGAAACCGCATACGGCGCGTTTTCCGCCATGAAGCGGCGGCCTTCGTCGTTCACCAGCATGCACCACGGCGGCAGGAACGCCTCCACCGAATTGGGCACCAGACCTGCCGAGGGCAGAACCAGCCCGGTATCGATCCCGGTGATCCGCGCGCCGATCAGCTCGCCCAGCTTGATCCCGTCACCCAGGATGAACGGCGCGTCGTTGTGCACCGAATAGACGATGTCGCCATGCTGCGCGGCCGAAGGGAAGTACTTGGCGCGCATGCCGGGGCTGTTGCCGAAGCCGCCAGTGGTGATGATCACGGCCTTGGCGCGCAGGTCCATGCCCGATGCGTGCACGCCCACCACACGCCCGTCTTCCACCAGCAGGCGCTCCACGCGCGTCTTCAGCGCGGTGTCAATGCCCCGCGCGCCCACTTCGTTAATCAGCACGCGGCCGATGGAATCGCCCGCGCCCACGGTGCAGTGGCCGCGCGGCACAGTATCGACGCCGGACTTGACCACCCACTGGTATTCCGCGCCCAGCGAAATCAGCCATTCCACCGTGGCGGCGCTGCGTTCGGAATAAAGGCGGATGATGTCCGGGCGCGTCTGCCACCCGTTCAGCGTCATGATGTAATCGTACATGTCCTGCGGGGTGTCTTCGATCCCCATGGCCTTTTGCACGCTGGTGCCGGCGGCATAGACCACGCCTTCGGACAGGCGCGTGGCACCGCCCAGCTTGTCGTCGGCTTCAAGGATCATCACCGATGCGCCGGCGGCGTTGGCAAACAGCGCTGCGGTCATCCCTGCCCCGCCACCGCCCACCACGATGATGTCGTAATCGGTCGTCATTGCAACTCTCCTTGATCTGTCGAATTGGTCGGGGCTGCGGTCACACAAAGTTGGCGAGCAGCGATCCTTCATAAGCGGCGATGGAATCGGCAGTGGTCGGCGCGCGCACCTTGGCCACCAGTTCGGCATCGGCGATCAGCGCACGGCCTATCGCCACAAAGTCGACCTCGCCGCGCGCCACCATTTCGGCCGCCGCGTCCAGCTTGGCCGGACGTGCGACCATGCCGGCGTCCCAGGTTTCCTCCATGGCGAGCGTCAGGCCGATCGATCCGACGGTGATCGCGGGCTTGCCTGTCAGCGCCCTTGCCCACCCGGCAAGGTTCAGCGGCGATCCCTTGAATGCGGGCTCCCAGAACCGGCGCTGCGAGGCATGGAAGGCATCGACCCCGGCTTCGCTCAACTGTTCCAGCAGCGGCGCCAGCTCCTGCGGGCTTTGCGCCAGCCGCGCGTTGTAATCCTGCCCCTTCCACTGCGAAAAGCGGAAGACGATGGGGAAATCGGGTGCGGTGGCGGCGCGACAGGCGCGGACCACTTCCACGCCAAAACGGGCGCGTTCCTTCAACGTCGGCCCGCCCCAGTGATCGCGGCGGTGGTTCGTTTCGTGCCAGAAGAACTGGTCGGGCAGGTATCCGTGCGCGCCGTGGATCTCGATTCCATCGAAGCCGCAGGCGCGGGCATTGGCGGCGGCCTGGGCATAGGCGGCAATGGCTGCAACGATATCGGCTTCGCTGCTGCCCTCGGTCACCTTCCGGCCGATGGTGACATAGCCCGAAGGGCTGGTCGCGCCGTCGTAGTTCTCGTCCACCTTGTCATACAGGTTTTCGAGTTCGGGCTTGGGGCTGAGACCCACGTGCCACAGCTGCGGCATGATCTTGCCACCGGCCGCGTGCACTTCGCGCACCACGGCGCGCCAGCCCGCCAGCGCATCTTCGCCATAGAGGCGCGGGGTGCGCTCGTCGTTCGCCGCGCCGGGGTGGGGAATCCACGCGCCTTCGGTCACGATCAGGCCCACGCCGCCTTCGGCGCGGCGGCGATAATAGCGCGCCACGTCCGCGCCCGGCACGCCGTTCGGCGCGAAGCACCGCGTCATCGGTGCCATCACGATACGGTTGGCAAGCTCCAGCGTACCGATGCGGGCCGGGGTGAACAGGGGATCGAGTGTGGCTGCAGGCACAGTCATTGCACCGTCACTCCGCCATCCACCACCAGCCCATGCCCGGTGATGAAGCTGGCCCGGTCGGATGCGAGAAACAGCGCCGCTTCCGCGATTTCGCGCGGTTCCGCGATGCGGCCCATCGGGGTCATGGTTTCCAGCGTGGCGCGCGCTTCCGGGCTTTGCTCCATCACGCTGCGCACCATCTGCGTGCCGGTCACGCCGGGCAGCACCGCGTTCACCCGGATGCCCGCCTTGGCATAGCGCAGCGCGGCCACTTTGGTCAGGCCCATCACGGCGTGCTTGCTGGCGGTATAGCCCGGCTGGTTTGGCGCGGCCGAGGCGATGATCGCGGCGATCGAGGCGGTGTTGACGATTGCGCCGCACCCTGCCGTCTCCATGTGGCGCAGTTGCGCCTTCATGCAGTGGAACACGCCGGTCAGGTTCACATCCTGCGACCGCTGGAACGCATGGTCGTCCCACAGGTGGTCGTCCGGATGCGTCATACCCGCATTGTTGAACGCGCAGTCCAGCCGGCCAAAGCTGGCCACGGCAAGGTCTACCATCGCGGCCGCGGCGGCCCTGTCGGCCACGTCGCCGCCGCTGCTCACCGCCTTGCCGCCACTGGCTCGGATCGATTCGGCGACTTCGGCGGCCGCGGTGGCGTCCAGATCGGCCACGCACAGGCTGGCGCCGCGCGCCGCCAGCAGTTCGGCCATTGCGCGACCAATGCCGTTGCCACCACCGCTGACGAATGCGACCTTGCCCGCAAATTCCATCCAGCCTCTCCTCTCGTGCGGCATCGTCATGCTCGCTCGAATTATCGTTGCACGAAAATTCGGACTGAGCAATACAGTGTGCAAGCAAACCATATTGCACCCAACGAGAGAGTGCCACGAAAGGCCGAGCTGACATGACCGATCTGATCCAGTCCATTACCCGCGCATTCGAGGCGGAACGGGCCAGCCATCCCGGAAAGGTTACCCGTGCGGACCAGTTGCCCCTGACGTATGAAGACATAACGCCGGAATGGATCACTGCCACGCTGGGGGGCGACGTTGCCGGTGCCCAGGCCGAATCGCTGGAGCTGGGGCCGCCCGACGTTGGCAGCTCCAGCCGTCGCAAGATTCGCGTGACGTGGAATGCGGCGGGCACTGCGGCAGGGCTGCCCGACCGGCTGTTCTGCAAGTCCACGTTCGAACTGCCCAACCGCATCGTGTTGGGTGTCAGCGGCGGTGCCTATGGTGAAACCGTGTTCTTGCGCGATATCCGTCCGCTTTACGATATCGAGGCGCCCGAATGCTTCTGGGCAGGGTACGACGCGCAGACGATCAATTCGATCCTGATGTTGCGCGACATTTCGGACGAGGTCGTCAGCTTCTGCGACCATAATACGCCGATGCCGCGCGAACGTGCGGAAAGCCAGGTCCGCCTTCTCGCCCGTGTCCACGGGCAGGGCTATGGCAATCCGCAGATCCGCGATGCGATGCAGGCGCTGCCGACGTGGCCCGAATTCTTCAAACGCACTGAAGGCTTCAACAGCAAGACCTTGGCCAACAACGGCTTTCTTGCCGCCGAAGAAGTCATCCCGGCGCGCCTTTTCGCCCGGTACGAGGAATACTGGCCGCTTTCGCTGAAGTCGGTGGAAGCGCACAATCACCTGCCGCACACCATTTCCCACGGCGATGTGCACCTGAAGAACTGGTACGTTGCGGGCAACGGCGAAATGGGCCTGGGCGACTGGCAGTGCGTCAGTCGGGGGCACTGGGGGCGCGACGTTTGCTATGCGATCAGCTCCGCGCTCACCACCGAGAACCGCCGGGCCTGGGAACAGGACCTGCTGCGCCTGTATCTTGAGGAAATGGAGCGTGAAGGCGGTCCGCGGGTCAGCTTCGACGAAGCCTGGCACCACTATCGCCAGCAGCTGACCACCGCGCTGGTGTGGTGGACGATGACCCTGACTCCGGGCGACGACCTGCCCGACATGCAGCCGCGGGACATCACGCTGGAGATGGTGCGCCGGCTTGCGGTGGCCGCCGATGACGTGGACAGCTTCGACAGCTTCTGACCTGAAGAATTGAGGCGGGCAGGGCCGGTTCTGGTGCCGGTTCTGCCCGCCTTGTTCAGGTTAGATCGACTTAGACCCCCCTTAGGTCGGTTTAGGCCGCTCTCATTCCGCCTTGGTGCTGATGGGCGGGCGGATGACGATTTCCTGGATGTTGATGTCGATCGGTTGGGTCAGGACATAGCGCACCATGTTGGCGATATGCTGCGGATCGGCCACGACTTTTTCGGTGCCCGCCCCGCCAAATTCCAGCCCCAGTTTGTCGAAGTTGGCGGCAATCGCGGCCATTTCCTCGGGCTGGAACCCGCGTGCCAGTTGGGTGGCGAACCCGCCGGGAACGATGGTGGTGACGCGGATGTCGTCATGCTCCAGTTCGTGCCGTAGCGTTTCCCCGATCAGTTCGACCGCGCGCTTGGTGATGCCGTAGACGCCCGGAACCTCGAACCGCGCGGCAACGGAGCCGATGTTGACCAGATGGCCGCTACGCCCCTGCCGGCGCATCGCCTCCACAGCGGCCTGGCAGCCTTCCAGCATGGCCAGCACGTTGATGTCGAACATCGTCTGCCAGCGCTCCATGGAGCTGCGCAGGATCGGTTCGGGGAACATGACGCCCGCGTTGTTGATGAGACCTGCCAGATGGGCATGCTGGCGTTCGACGTCGAGTACCAGATCGGCCAGCAGGCCGCGCTGGCGCAAGTCCATCGGAGCGAGGTGCGCCTGCGGACCGCCGGCTTCGCGCACTTGCGCGGCGGTGGCCTCCAGTTCGCCGGCATTGCGGCCCACCAGCCACAGATCGGCGCCTGCCTTGCCCAGTTCGACCGCGATCGAGCGGCCGATGCCGCTGGAGGCGCCAGTCACGATCACGGCCTTTCCCTGCAGATTTTGCGTCATCCTCGTCTCCCGTTCCTTCGCCCGTTTCGGCGCTTCGATACGCTTGCATACCATAAGGGCGGGCGCGCGACAGGCGCGTTGCGCGCGGGCATCGTGCAGAAGCTCCGGTGGATCACGCCGATTCGCCGAGGCGGCATTTTTCGATTAAGGGCGCATGCGAACGGTATGCTGCAAGATTTTTTCAGCGATGCCGCGAAAGTCCCGGTTTTCCGACGGTTGTGCAGTGGACGGCGATGCGCAATTCGCTGGACGAATCCAGTATGCTTCATTACTAGTTAGCGGGAGTTAGGATCGTGCGGGCGGCCCGGCCGCCCCGATGCACAGGGAAATGACGATGGCTGTTGAAGTAATTCTGCCCAAGCTTGGCTTCTCGATGAACGAGGGCATCCTGGCCGAATGGCTGGTGGCCGATGGCGCCACGGTGAAGGAAGGCGAACCGCTGTTCGCGCTGGAAAGCGACAAGTCCACGCAGGAAGTGGATTCCCCCGCTTCGGGTACGCTGAAGATCCTGAAGGAAGTGGGCGAAACCTACGAAGTCGGCACGATCCTCGCCGAAATCTCCTGAATGCCGGTCGCTCCGAGCGGGGCGGCTGAACAACCATAAGAACCATACCACCGGAGGGGCGTGTCAGGCGCCGGAGAGCCATGAAGCGTACAGACAAGGTCATCATCACCTGCGCCGTCACGGGCTCCATCCACACCCCGACGATGTCGCCGCACCTGCCGATCACCGCCGACGAGATCGCCAGCGACGCCATCGCGGCTGCCGAGGCGGGCGCGGCGATGCTGCACCTGCACGCGCGCAACCCGGAAACCGGGCAGCCTTCGCAGGACCCGGATCTGTTCCGCGCTTTTCTGCCGCGCATCAAGCAATCGTGCGATGCCATCCTGAACATCACCACCGGCGGCGGCCTGGGCATGAGCCTGGACGACCGGCTGGCCCCGGCCAAGGCGTTCAAGCCCGAGGTCTGTTCGATGAACATGGGTTCGGTGAACTTCAACATCTCGGGCGCGGGCGCGAAGATCGGCGACTGGAAGTTCCCCTGGGAAAAGCCCTATCTGGACATGACCAAGGACTTTATCCTGTCCAACACGTTCGCCCAGATCGAACGCGCGATGACCGAGCTTTCGGCACAGGGCACGCGGTTCGAGTTCGAATGTTATGACGTGGCGCACCTCTATAACCTGGCGCACTTCGTCGAACGCAAGATGGTGGAGCCGCCGTTCTTCATTCAGGGCGTTTTCGGCATCCTTGGCGGCATCGGGCCGGACCCGGAAACGGTGATGTTCATGAAGTCCACCGCCGACCGCCTGTTTGGCGAGGACTATATCTTTTCCGCGCTGGCGGCGGGCAAGCACCAGATGCGGCTGGTCACGCTATCGGCGCTGCTTGGCGGATCGGTGCGCGTGGGGATGGAGGACAGCCTTTATGCGGGCAAGGGCGTGATGGCCACATCGAACGCGGTGCAGGTGGCCAAGATCCGGCGGGTTCTGGAAGAACTGAGCCTCGACATCGCAACCCCCGACGAAGCCCGCGCCATGATGAAGACCAAGGGTGGAGACAATGTCGCTTTCTGAGGTGGGCCTTGCTGAAGGCTGGGCGCTGGCGCAGGGACCGGTGCTGGACGAAACCGGGCTGATCCTGCCGTCGGACTATCCCAACGTCTTCGCCGCGAAGACGCCCGACAAGCTGGCGCTGGCATTTGGCCCGCATCGCTGGAGTTATGCCGCGCTCGATCGTGGATGCGATGCGGCGGTCACGCTGCTGGCCGAACACGGCATCGGCCGGGGCGGCCGGTTTGCCTATATCGGCAAGAACAACGACCTGTTCTTCCTGCTGCTGATCGGCGCGATCCGCGCGGGCGCCGTGGTGGTGCCGGTGAACTGGCGCAACACCGCGCCCGAAACGCGCTATGTGCTGGAAGACAGCGGATCGACGCTGATCGTCGCCGACCGCGAATTTGCGGCGCTGGTGGACGAGGCGGACCAGCGTGGCCTGCCACGCATCATCGTGGATGACGAGGGGCCGGAGGGACTGCGCGCGCGGATTGCCGCCGCCGCGCCTGCGCCGCGCCAGCCGCTTGATGCCAAGGCGCCGTGCCTGCAATTGTATACCAGCGGCACCACGGGCAAGCCCAAGGGCGTGCTGACTTCGCAATATGCGCTGGGCATTCATCGCCATATCGAGAACGTGTCCGGCCATTTCGATGACTGGGGCGATGACGAGGTGCTGCTTTCGCCGCTGCCTTCGTTCCATATCGGCGGCATGTCATGGGTATGCACCGCGCTGGTGCGTGGCGCGACGGCGCATGTGATTGCCGATACGACGCCCGCGACGATCCTGGATTGTTGCCTCTCGCTGGGCATCACGCGGACGTTCATCGTTCCGACGCTGGTGCGCGCGCTGATTGGCGAGATGGACGCGCGCGGGGTGCGCGTGCCCAGCCTGCGCGGCATTCATTATGGCGCGGCGTCGATGGACCCGGCGCTGCTGGAACGCTCGGTCGACCGGCTGGGCTGCCGGTTCCTGCAGTATTACGGCATGACCGAGATCACCGGCACGATGACGATCCTGGCGCCGCAGTATCACGATGCCACACGGCCTTATTACCTGCGCTCGGTGGGCCAGCCGCTGCCGGGGTTCAGCATTGCCATTCGCGGGCCCGAAGGCGATCTTCTGCCCATCGACACGCCCGGCGAGATCTGGGTGAAGGGACCGAGCCTGCTGATCGAATATTGGAACAAGCCCGAGGCGACCCGCGAGGCGCTGATCGACGGGTGGTACCGGTCTGGCGATGGCGGCAGGCTGGACAGGGACGGGTTCCTGTTCCTGACCGACCGGATCAAGGACATGATCGTTTCGGGCGGCGAGAACGTCTATCCCGCCGAGGTCGAAGCCGTGCTGCGCGATCATCCCGCGATCCTCGATTGCGCGGTGTTCGGCCTGCCGCACCCCAAGTGGGGTGAAGGCGTGACCGCCGCCGTCGAACTGCGGCCCGGCCACGAAGCCGATCCCGACGAGATCATCGCGTTCGCGCGCAAGTCTTTGGCGGCGTACAAGATTCCGCGCCGGGTGGAGCTTGGCGTGAGCCTGCCGCGCACGGCGTCGGGGAAAGTGCAGCGCGGCCTTGTGCGCCAGCGCTTTATGGCGGGCGGAGCCTGAACCCCGCCGCATCCGGGAGAGAACTGCGATGTACCTGATTGCCCGACTGGAGCTGTCCTATGCCGGCGTCATGGACTTTCTGGCCATCGCGCCAAAGGTCCGTGCCAAGATGGAGGCGCAAGGGTGCAGGATGCTGCATGCCATGATGTCCGACATCGACCGGCTGAACACCATCACGCACATCTGGGAACTGCCCGATGCGGACACCTATTTCCGCGCGGTGGAGGCATTGAAGGCCGATCCCGAATTTCCGGAAATCTTTGCCGCGCTGGGCAGGTCGGTGGTGAACGAGACGCTCTCGTTCGCGTCCGATACGCCTTATGCGCCTTGAAGGGGACTATCGCATGGGCAGGCTGAACGACAAGGTTGTGATTGTTACCGGTGGCGCGCGCGGCCTCGGCGGCGGGGCGGTGGATGTGCTGGCTGACGAAGGCGCGGCGGTGGTGATCGCCGATGTGCTGGACGAGGCCGGCGAGGCGCGCGCGGTAAGGCTGACGCAGGCGGGACACCGGGCGCACTACGCGCACCTCGATGTGCGTGATGCCGCGCAGTGGGCGGCGCTGGTGGACGATACGCTGGTGCGGTTTGGCCGGGTGGATGGGTTGGTCAACAACGCCGGGATCAATGTGCCGGTGGATATCGAGGAGGCGACGGTCGAACAGTTCAAGTCCGTGCTGGACGTGAACGTGATCGGTGCGTTTCTCGGGATCAAGGCGGTTCTGCCGGCGATGCGCAAGGGCGGGGGCGGATCGATTATCAACGTGGCGTCCAATTCCACGCAGATGGTGCTGCCGACCACGTCGATGTACGGCGCGAGCAAGGCGGCGATCGCCAACCTGACCAAGACCACGGCGGTGCATTGCGCGCTGCGCGGGGACAATATCCGGGTTAATTCGATCCATCCCGGACCGCACCTGACCGAGATGATCGACAACCCGGAAGTGCAGGCGATGCCGCAGTTCCAAGCGTTGATGCGCGCGGTGCCGATGGGGCGGATGGGGCTGCCGGCGGAGTTCGGCAAGCTGGTGGCGTTTCTCGCGTCCGACGATTCCAGCTACATGACGGCGGCGGAGTTGTTTTCGGATGGCGGGCTGACGGTGGTTTCGTTCGCGGACCCGGCGCGCAGCTGAGCACGGTTGACGGTGGCGGCCCGGATCAGGTTTTGCCTGATCCGGGCCGTTTTGCGTCAGGCCACGGTGGCCGAGCAGCGGTCCAGCACCACGTCGCCGCGTTCCACCGCGATGGCGCGGAAGCGCAATGTGCCGGCGCTTTCTTCGAAAAATTCGAAGCGGATCGTCTCGCCCGGCATTACCGGCTTGCTGAAGCGCACGAACATGGCGCGGAAGCGCGAGACGTCGTTGTCGCAATAGGCCGACAGGATGGCGCGGTTGGCAATGCCCTTGGTGCACAGGCCGTGCAGGATGGGCATGGTAAAGCCAGCTTTGCGCGCGATGGCGGGATCGGCGTGCAGCGGGTTCCAGTCGCCGCTGAGGCGGTAGATCAACGCCTGACGGGGCAGGGTTGAGATTTCCACCACGCGGTCGGGCGCGCGGTCCGGCACCGGCTGGGCGGCGGGCATCGTTGCGCCGAAGCCGCCTTCGCCGCCGTTGCCGCGCAGGAACAGCGTGGAGCGCACCGTGGCGAGGTGCGTGCCATCGGCGGTGTCGTACAGCGCCTTTTCCTGATGCAGCAGCGCGCCGCGGCCTTCGCCCTTGTCCTCGATTCCGGCCACGCGGTATTCGCCGCGGATGGCACCGGTGGCGGGCAGGGGATTGTGGACCACCAGATCCTGTTCGGCGTGGAGGATCTTCACCCAGTCGATCCCGAATTGCGGGTCCTGTGCCCAGAAGCCGGGGTGGCACAGCACGTTGGCATAGGACGGCAGGCAGGTGAGGTTCTTTTCGTAGACGAAGGGCAGTTCCGCCTCGTTCAGCGGGTCTGCGCCGAGGCCGAGGCCAAGCGCATAAAGGATCGTGTCTCGCTTGTCGTAGGACTGCACGATCGAATCAATCGCCAGATTGCGGATCTTTTCGACTTCCATGACGGCTTCGTTGCCCCTTGTGCATGTTCGGATCGGCAATATGGTTAGCGGCATGATGATACGCTAGCAATTATTAATCGGTCGCGAGAATATATTATGCCACCATACCATATTGACCGGGGAGAGGATCGGGGCGTAAGATCGGGGCAAGGCGCGCGGGCTGCGCGGAATCGTGGCCGGGACAGCGCGGAGACAGGAGAGCGCCATGGGCAGCCAGGCCAAGATTGCACCCGATTACCGCGTCAGTACTTCGCCGCTCTATCAACAGGTCATCGCAGATGACCTCGTCCCTGCGCCCGCCGTGCTGCGCGAATATTCGGAATGCGACGTGCCGGTGGCCAGCGTGCCGCGCGAGCAGTACCGGGGCGAGGCGTTTGCCGCGCTGGAGCAGGAGCGCATGTGGTCGCGCGTGTGGCAGCTTGCAGCCCGCGAAGAGCAGATTTCCGAGCCGGGCGATCTGGTGGTCTATGACAGCCCCGGCGCTTCGTTCATTATAACGCGGGGCGAGGATGGCGAAATCCGCGCCTTCTATAACAGCTGCCTGCACCGGGGCATGAAGCTGTGCACCCATGATACCAGCGTGATGCGTCTGACCTGCCCGTTCCATGGCTTTGCCTGGAACCTTGACGGCACGCTGGCGAATGTGCCGGCCCGGTGGGACTTTCCGGGCATGGAAGACCGCAAGATGGGCTTGCCGCAGGCGAAGGTGGGCACGTGGCAGGGCTTTGTCTTCATCAACCGCGATCACGACGCGCCGCCGCTTGAGGACTATCTGGGGCACCTGCCGGCGCATTTCGCGGACTGGTCGTTCGAGGGGCGCTATCTCGACACGGTGATCCGCAAGACGATCCACGCCAACTGGAAGACCTGCATCGAGGGCTTCGTCGAATCCTATCACCTGTCCGGCATCCATGCGCAGGCGCTGCCGTTTGGCGGGGATTCCAGCACGCAGTACGATGTGTGGCCCGATGACGCGCACGTGTCGCGCTTTCTGGAACCGACCGGGGTGGTCAGCGACCAGTATCCGCGACAGCTTTCGGAACAGGAAATCCTTGAAGCCGCGCTTTCCGTGGTGTTCGGGGGTGCTGGCGAGGCGCCGCAGCTGGCAGAGGGCATGCGTGCGCGGCAGGTGATGGCGGTGGGCATGCGGCAGGCGCTGGGTGCGGAACACGGCGTCGATTATTCAACGCTGTCCGATGCGGAGGCGGCCGATGCGGTGCAGTATTCGCTGTTCCCCAACATCATCATCTTCCGCTCGCTCGGTTATCCTTACGTCTATCGGTTCCTGCCGGTGCGCGGCGATCCGAACAAATCCGTGTTCGAATTCATGATCTTCAAGCCCCGGCCCGCCAGCGGCGACGTGCCGGAAGTAAAGGTCGTCAACCTGGGCGAAGATGACACGTTCTCGGGCGCCGGGGTGCTGCCGCCGTGGCTGGGCGAGATCTACGATCAGGACACCGCGGGCTTGCGCCAGTGCCAGGACGGCATCCGCGACGGTGGTGACGCCGACATCCTTTATTCCGCGTATCAGGAAGTGCGCATTCGCCACCTGCATCAGACGCTGGCCCGCTATCTGAGCGACGATCCGGCCGATGCACCGGGGCGGCGATGACAAGCGGAGACGGACGATGGAAAGCCGCATTCACACCAAGCCGAACCTGTTTATTTCGCGCTGGTCGGTCGATCCGGCCAAGCGGGACCGCTTCCTTGAAATCTGGGACGGCCTTTGGCGCGGCCATGCCGAATTGATCGAGATGGTCACGCATCTGGTCTATTACGGGTGGGGCCGCGATCCCAACCAGTTCGTCGCCATCGAATCCTATCGCGACGAATCCGTGGTGGGTGAGATTCGCAAGAGCGAGGCATTCCGCACCGCGGTGGCCGGGATGCTCGATTGCTGCGATGCGCCGATGACCATGGAGCTGTTGAGCGGCATGGAGGGCGACCGGTCGGTCTTTGCCGACAATCCCGCCGGTCCATCCACTGTCCATCCATCCGGCGAGCGGCATGGGGTTGTGTTCCTATGACGCAGGCGACGATCGGCTTCATTCCCCCATTCACCACGCCAGACGCCAACCGCCAGATCGTGCTGGAGCGGCGCCCGCAAGGTTCGCCGGCGCAGGGCGACTTCGCACAGGTGACGGTGCCCGTGGCCGGGCCGGGCGACGGGCAGTTCCTTGTCCGCAACCTTTATCTCTCGGCCGATCCGGTGCAGCGCGGCTGGGCGGCCAATCCGGCGCTGACCCCGTTGGGCGCGCCGATGCGGGCGCTGGCGGTGGGCGTGGTGGTGGACAGCCGAGTGGTCGGGATTGCGGCGGGCGATGTCGTCTATGGCTTCTTCGGCTGGCAGGACTTTGCGCTGGCAACGCGCGCGGACCTGCTGTCGCACGTGCCGACCCCGCGCGCGGACTTGCCCGCCTATGCCGGGGTGCTGGGCATGCCGGGCGTGACCGCCTGGCTGGCCCTGAATGATATCGCGCCGCCGCGAGAAGGGCAGAACGTGCTGGTTTCGACCGCTGCTGGATCGGTCGGTAGTGTGGTGGGGCAGGTGGCCAAGCGCGCCGGGGCCAAGGTGTTCGGCTTGACCGGCAGCGACGACAAGGTGGCGCTGTGCACCAGCCGTTTCGGATATGACGCGGCGTTCAACTACAAGAACGGCGATCTGGCGACCGTGCTGGCCGAGGCGTGCCCGGCAGGGTTCGATACCTATTTCGACAACACCGGCGGGGCGATCCTCGACACCGCGATCCGGGCGATGGCTCGCTTCGGGCGGATCGTGCAGTGCGGCACCGCTGCCACACCGAGCTGGAACCCGTCGCCCACGGGCCTGCGCAACGAGCGCGAGGTTCTGATGCGCGCGCTGACGTGGACGGGCTTTGTGATCTTCGACCACGGAGACCGCTTTGGCCACGCGGTGGAGGCGCTGGCCGACATGCTGGTGGCCGGCGAGTTGCAGCACGAAGCGAGCGTCCAGGTGGGCATGGCCAATGTTGTGCCCGTGCTCGAGTCTCTGTTTACCGGCGCCAATAGCGGCAAGACGCTGATCTACATCGGAGAAGACTGAACCTCTAGCCGGGAAACCAGTTGCCGATGGCCGGGCGCACCGCCTGGATGCGGATGTCGTCCGAAAAGATGCCTTGCGTGGTGAATGGATCCGCGGCGAGCAAGGCGCGCACTTCTGCCACGTCCGCAGCTTCGATCAGGAACGAACTGCCGACAGGCTGGGGTTCATCGCCCGTGCCGCCGAGCATCGCCCCGGCCACCTTCACAGCGTCGGCCTGCCCTTGCCAATAGGCGACATGCGCGGCGCGGTGTTCAAGCCGCATCGGCAATGCGCCGGGCTTGTCGGAAGCAAGAACCTGAAAAAACATGCGTTGCACCTTTCCGAGCAGGATCAATCCTGCGGCTGGTTGTATTCGGTCTGGATCGCCTTCAACTGCTTCTTGGCGCGGGCCAGAACATTTTCGCAGATGTTGATCTCTTCGGGCGTGGACCCGCTCAGGACGCGCCGGTTGGCGGTGGCGGAGACCTCGATCATCAGCGAGATCACGTCATAGCCCTTGTCAGTGATGAACACCCGTTTGGCGCGGCGGTCGGTGGCGTCGGCGCGGCGTTCGACGTGGCCCGATGCTTCCAGCCGGTCCACCAGCCCGCCGACGGTGACCTTGCCCACTTCCATCAGACGGGCAAGGTCCACTTGAGTCAGGCCATTGTTGCCGCCGCGCGACAGGGCGCTGAGCATCGACCACTGCGAACGCGTGATGCCATAAGGGCGCATGACCAGATCCATGACCGTGCGCCGGATGCGCGAGACGTCGTGCACCAGATAGCCGAAGGTGAACAACTGGGCAGACGGCAGTTCCTTTGCAGGTTCCGCGCCTTTGGCCTTCGTTGCATTGCGTGCCATGCCAGTCCCCTTGTTGTTGTCGTTGGCCTTGCCCCGTCTGCGCGGTGCCTGATCCTCTCATCGTAATTGCCGGAAGCAGGCGCGCACCTCGCGCACGAACAGGCTCGGCTGTTCGAACGCGGCGAAGTGGCCGCCTTTTTCCACGGTATTCCAGTGAATGATATTGCTGAAGATACGCTCGGCCCAGATGCGGGGCGGGGCCATGATCTCGCGCGGGAACTGTGTGTAGCCCAGTGGCAGGTCAATCGCCATCGGCCGGAAGTTGCCCATGCTTTCCCAATAGAGCCGCGCGGATGAGCCGCCGCTGTTGGTCAGCCAATAGAGCATGATCGTGTCCAGCACCTCGTCATGGGTGAACACGTTTTCGACCTCGCCATCGCAATCGGACCAGTTGCGTAGTTTCTCATAAATCCACGCGGCCTGGCCCAGGGGCGAATCCGCCAGCGCATAGGCGAGGGTCTGCGGGCGCGTGGCCTGCAGGCGGGCATAGGCGGATTCGACGCTGGCAAAATGGTGTGCCGCCGACAAAGCGGCCTGTTCCTCCTGCGTGGGCGCGTCGCTGCCTTCTGGAGGCGCGATGGCCAGCATGTTGAAATGGACGCCGGCAAGGCCAGCCGGGGCCTGCACGCCCATTTGCACGGTCACGGCCGATCCCCAGTCTCCCCCTTGGGCGACATAGCGTTCATAGCCGAGCCGGCGCATCAGTTCCGCCCAGGCGCGGGCGATACGCTCCACGCCCCAACCGGGGGCATCGGGCTTGCCCGAAAAGCCATAGCCCGGCAGCGACGGGATCACGAGGTGAAAGGCATCCGCTGGATCGCCGCCATTGGCGACCGGATCGGTGAGGGGTGCGACAACCTTGTGGAACTCGACCACCGATCCTGGCCAGCCATGTGTCAGCAGCAGCGGCATCGCATTGGCGTGAGGGGATCGGATGTGGAGGAAATGGATGTCCAGTCCGTCGATCTCGGTGATGAACTGGCCCATGCCGTTGAGCATTGCCTCGCACCGGCGCCAGTCGTAGGTCGTGCGCCAGTATTCCACCAGCGCTTGCAGACGGCTGGTGGGCACGCCCTGGCTCCAGTCGTCCACGGTTTCGCGTTCGGGCCAGCGGGCCTGGTCGAGCCGCTGGCGCAAGGCCGCCAGATCGCTCTCGGGGACGGCCAGGGTGAAGGGGCGGATCGCAGGCGTCACGCGCTTATCCGGCGAAAGGATCGAACAGGCGGGTTTCGCCGTCCCACGCCGCACCGGCGGCCTTGATCGCGGCGAAAAGGCCCTGGACCTCGGGCTTCAGCACCGCGATTTCGAGGATGGAGGATTCATCGGCGGTCATCGCGAAGTAGGCGACCTCTGACCCATCGGTGAAACGGGCGCCTTGCAGCCGGGTGCCACCGCGTGCGCCGATCCAGGCGGCGGTTTCGTCCATGTCTTCGGCAAAGGCGCAAAGGTGGTGGACGCCCTTGCGCCCGTCGGCAACGAACTCCTGAAAGATTGAGGGACCGCGCGGTTCGATCAGCTCGACCATGATCTCGCCCGAAAAGGCGATAGCTGCGCCGAACTGCGCGATGTGCGCCTGCCCGCGATAATCGCCCTCGGCCACGTCGAAGGGCGGGAACACGAAGAACGGGCCGACGCCCATGACCTGCGTCCACCAGTCGATCGCGTCGTCGAGGCTGGGCACCATGTAGGCCACCTGGTTGATTGTCCCGAAAGGTGCCCGGCTCATCCCTGTCTCCCGTGTGTGGCCATCTGGTTATGTTCATAATCATATGCTAGCAATCTTTATTGACAACACAAATCGTGCAGCCATGCTGTGCAGCGGGAATGGATGCGACATCGCCGGCCTCTGATGAGGCGGGGCGCGAGGTCCGTTCCGCGCACCATCGCTTCCGGGTTTGAGGATTTTCGAGATGCTGACCCCTTACGACGAGTTTCCCGTCCACCAGACGCCGTATCCGTTCAGCTATATTCCCTCGACTGACTATGCATGGGACGAAGGGTATTGGTTCGGCGTTTTCAATGCCGACGAGAAGGTGTTCCTCGGCACTTATCTGCGGATCAATCCGAACACCGACATGATCGGCGGCTGCGCGCTGCTGAACGTGGGCGGGCGGCAGCTGACGGTGCGGTTCAATCGCTGCTGGCGCCGGAATTTCGCGCTGGAAGTGGGGCCTTTCAGGATCACGGTGGAAGAGCCGTTGAAGCGGCTGCGCCTGACCATGGGCGATCATGGCAGCGGCCTGAGCTTCGACATTGCGTGGGAGGGCACGTCGCCCGCGTTCCTCGAAGACCACCACATCGCCACCAATCGCGGGCGGCGGACCACGGACCAGACGCGATATTCGCAGCCGGGCAAGGGCACGGGCTGGATTCGCTGGGGCGCGCGGGAATGGCAGGTTGAGCCGGAGCACTGGTCCGGATCGCGCGATCATAGCTGGGGCATCTATACCTCGCGCCCGCCGCTATCGCCGCCGCCATCGATCCTGCCTCCGCCGCAGGGTGATGGGCCGAAGCGGGCGCTGCGGTTCTGGACCTGCTTCCGCACCGAACCGTTCAGCGGCTTCTTCCACGTGCACGAAACCGCTGAGGGCGTGCAGTGCAAGATGAACGACGTCTTCGGCACGCCGTTCGACGGGCGCATCTTTCGCGGCTGGGGTGAGGAGGAGATCGAACTCGTCGCCGGGCGGCACGAGATGGTGTTCAACCCCGGCACGCGCATTCTGAAGCAGGCGACCTTCTACCTGACCGATTCCCGGGGACGCGAATGGCGGCAGGTGTTCGACATCGAAACGCCGCCGTGGGTGGTGCAGCCCATGGGCGCCTTTCCCGGCAGCTGGAAGGACGGCGGCACCTTCTTCACATACCACGGGTCGGAAGAACTGGCGATCGAGTGGGAGGATTCCGACTACTCGGTACAGCCGTTCGAGTACAGGCCCCACGCTGTCAGCGGTGGCGCGGCGGAGGAAGGGTTCAACACCGGCACCGCCATCGGCAACATGGTGCACGGTCCTGAATATCTGGCGCGCGTCACCACTCATACGCCCGATGGCGGCGTCCATACCGGCGCGGCGCAAGTGGAGCTGTTCATCAACGGGGCCTACGCCCCCTATGGCTTCGAATGACGATGCGCTTCACGGCCGACGAACTGGCGCCGATTCTAGCGCATCATCTGGGCGGCGCGGTGACGGTGGAGAAGGTGGAGGGCTTCCCGCGCGGATCGTCGCGCGAAACGCGCTTCGTCACCTGTCGCGTCGAGGACGGACCGCTGCGCGAGCTGGTACTGCGCAGCGATTTTCCGGCTGGCAGTACCGATCCGAACCCGCTGGACCTTGAATATTTCGTCTATGCGCGGCTGAACGACGCGGATCTGCCCACGGCACGGGCGCTGTTCTGGGAAGACGATCCGGCGCGCACGGACCGGCCCTTCTATGCGCGCGAAAAGATCGCGGGTGACTGGAACATCCCGCACTTCTCCAATCCCGACCCGGCATACGATGACCTGCGCATCGCCATCGCGAAAGAGCACATCTCCATGTTGGCGCGGGTGCACGCGGTGGACTGGCGCGCGCTGGGGCTTGGCGAACGGCTGGCGATTCCGGTGGACGAGGCCGACGCCGCCCGATCCGCGCTGCGCCATGCGCGCGGGCAGTTTCTGGCGCTGGCCACCGAGCCGATCCCGCTGCTGCTGGAGGCGATCGAGTGGATGTCCGACCATGCGCCGCCCGCCGGGCGGCTGTGCCTGTGCAAGGGCACCAACGGCTATGGCGAGGAGGTCTTCCGCGATCACCGGCTGGTGGGGTTGAGCGACTGGGAAGAAGTGTCGATCGGCGATCCGGCCGCGGACTTCGCCTTCATGCAGGGGTTCCTGATCGATATCGTGCGCGACGGGCAGGTGATCTGGGGCCTGCAAGCCGCGCTCGACTTCTACGAAAGTCTGACCGGCCTGTGCATCGCGGTGGAGACGGTCCGCTATTACCAGCTCCTGCGCTCGTTGCGGCTCGCGATCATGTCGCACAATTCCGCAGCAGTGCTCCGCCGCCCCGATGCGCACATCCGCCAAGGCTGGACCGCCGCAGAGGTGCAGCATCTGGCCAAGCGCATTCTCGGCTCGGCCATGGGGCTGGTCACCCCGGTAGACCCGGCGCGCTTCGCCGAACTCAACGTCTCAGTGGACATGGAATAGGTCGATGATCAATCCATCCGCGGTGCAGATATTGCGCACAATCGAAACTACGCTGGTCGACGTAGTCGAACCCGCCGTCGGCTCCACCACCGCGCGCAGTGCGCTGGCCACCATCGGCCATCTGCTGCGCCACGTCGCCTTGCGCATCGAGGGCGAGGGGCAGGTGCTGGCCGACGACATTGCCCGGCTCGAGACGCTGCTTGCTGATGTGCGCGCCTATCTCGAAGGAGCAGGCGATTCGACGCAGGCGGCAGCGGTCGCGGCGGGCCTCGACCGCGCTGCAATGCCGGTCGATGGCTATCCGACGCTGGCCATGATGGGCGCGCGCGCCGCCGGCCTGCGACAGACCTTGCAGGACGCGCTGGTGCATCTTCAGGCCCAGCGCGCCGCGCGCGCCGCTGATGCCGGTTATGCCGCCGCCCGTAGCGCTATCCGGACCTATCTTGGCGAACAGATCCTCGCCGAAGCCACGCTGATCGATCCCGCCTTCGCCGATCACGGGCCGCGCCGGTAGACATGCCCTTTTTGTCAGGCGCGCACCCGCTTGACATTGGGAGTGTGGCATATAGTAAGAAGGCGTACCATGAACCGGCGCAACGGGTTTCCCGGCAACGGTCAGGGGCGACGGTAAAGCCCGGCAGGAGAGATTGCGTGGACATCGCGTTGTCTGAAGAACAGGAAGCCATCCGCGATGGCGTCCGCAAGATTTGCGACCAGTTTGGCGACGACTACTGGTCGCAGAAGGACGAGGACAAGGCGTTCCCGTTCGAATTTCACAAGGCCATGGCCGACGCCGGCTGGCTGGGCATCACCATGCCCGAGGAACTGGGCGGCGCCAACCTGGGCGTGACCGAAGCCGCGATCATGATGCACGAAGTGGCGTGCAGCGCGGGCGGCTATTCGGCGGCCAGCACGCTTCACCTCAACATCTTCGGCCCGCACGCCGTGGTGGTGAACGGCACCGCCGAGCAGAAGGAGCGCATGCTCAAGCCGCTGATCGCGGGCACCGACCGCGCCTGCTTTGGCGTGACCGAGCCGGACGCAGGGCTGGACACCACCAGCATCAAGACTTTCGCCACCAAGGTTCCCGGCGGCTACCGTGTCACCGGGCGCAAGATCTGGACCTCGTCGGGCCAAGTGGCCAACAAGATCATCCTGCTGACCCGCACCACGCCCAAGGAGCAGTGCGCACGCCCCACCGACGGGATGACGCTGTTCTACACCGATCTCGACAAGACCCAGATCGAAGTCCGCCGCATTCCCAAGATGGGCCGCAACGCGGTCGATTCGAACGCCACCTTCATTGACGACTACTTCGTCCCCGACGAGGATCGCATCGGCGAGGAAGGCAAGGGCTTCCACTACATCCTGCACAGCCTCAACCCCGAGCGCATCCTCGTGGGCATCGAAGCGGTCGGCCTTGGCCGTGGCGCGCTGGAACGCGCCGCCCGCTATGCGCGCGAACGCAAGGTGTTCGGCAAACTCATCGGTGAAAACCAGGGCATCCAGCACCCGCTGGCGGAAAACTGGACCTACCTCGAATCCGCCTACTGGATGCTGATGCGCGCGGCGAACCTGTACGATCAGGGCAAGTCCTGCGGGGCCGAGGCCAACGCGGGCAAGTTCCTGGGCGGTCGTGCCGCGTTCGATGCCTGCACCCGCGCGGTGATGACGCATGGCGGCATGGGCTATTCCACTGAATACCAGGTGGAGCGCCTGTTCCGTGAATCCATCCTGCTGCGGATCGCGCCGATCACGGAGCAGCTTATCCTGAGCTTTATTGCCGAAAAGGTTCTGGACCTGCCGAAATCGTATTGATCGGCTGCCGAAGAGAGGATCCGAAATGTCCAACTACCCGAAGCCCGACGCGGCGACGCTGCTGGAAATCTACAAGAAGGCGGCGCTGATCAAGCAGAACGACGAGCGCATCATCAAGCAGATGATGGCCGGCAAGCTGGTCATGCCCTATTACAGCCCGCGCGGGCAGGAAATCATCCCCTCGGCGATCTCGGTCAGCCTGCAGGACGATGATTACATCTGCACGATCTATCGCGGCATCCACGACATGCTGGCCAAAGGCTTTCCGCTGGGCGAGTTGTGGGCCGAACTCGCCGGCCGCGCCACCGGCACTTGCAAGGGCAAAGGCGGGCCGATGCACCTGACCTGCCCGTCAAAGGGCATGATGGTCACCACCGGCATCGTCGGCTCCTCCATGCCCATCGCCAACGGCCTTGGCTGGGCGGCGAAGCTCGACGGCAAGAACCGCGTCTCGGTCGCCAACTTCGGCGATGGCGCGGCCAACATCGGCGCGTTTCATGAATCGATGAACATGGCCGCGCTGTGGAAGCTGCCGGTCATCTTCCTGTGCCAGAACAACCTGTATGCCGAGCACACGAGCATGGCCTATTCGCGCGTGGTCGAGAAGATTTCCGACCGCGCGGCCGCCTATGGCATGCCCGGCGTGACCGTGAACGGCAACGATCCCGACGAGATGTACGGCGCGGCCAAGGTCGCCATCGAGCGCGCCCGCGCGGGCGAGGGGCCGACGCTGATCGAGGCGATGACCTTCCGCTTCAACGGCCACCTGCTGGGCGAAGCTGGGCACTACATGGACAAGGCACTCTATGCCAAGGCGCAGGAAGCCGACCCCATGCCGATCTTGCGCGCGCGCCTGATCGCCGAAGGCATCGCCAGCGAAGACGCCGTGACCGCCATCGAAAAGGAGATCGAAGCCCGCATCGACGCAGCGCTGACCGCTGCCTACGAGGCGCCGTTCCCCGATGTGTCCGAACTGAAGCGCGACGTGTTCGCCGAAGAAATTGCGTGAGGGAATGGCCATGACTGATACCACCACCATCACCAAGATGACCATGATCGAAGCGATCAATGCGGCGCTGCACGATGCCATGGAGGCCGATCCCAAGGTTCTCGTGCTGGGCGAGGAAGTTGCCGATCCGCAGGAAGGCGGCGTCATGGGAGGGACCAAGGGCCTTTCCACCCGCTTCGGCGAAGACCGCGTAAAGTCGACGCCCATTTCCGAACAGGCGATCATCGGCGCGGCCATCGGCGCGGCTGTCGGCGGATACAAGCCCGTGGCCGAGATCATGCTGATGAACTTCATCGCCGTGCCGATGGACATGATCGTCAACCACGCGGCCAAGCTGCGCTTCATGTCGGGCGGGCAGACGGGCGTGCCCATCGTGATCCGCACGATGACCGGCTCGGGCTTTTCCACCGGCGGCCAGCATGCCGACTATCTGGAGGCGTGGTTCGCCCACACCGCCGGGATCAAGGTGGTGGCGCCGTCCAACCCGGGCGATGCCTATGGCCTGCTGCGCGCGGCGATCGACGATCCCGATCCGGTGCTGTTCATCGAAAACCTGCCCAGCTACTGGACGCCGGGCCCGGTGACGAAGGAAGTCGTGCCCATCGGCAAGGCCAAGGTCGCGCGCGAAGGCACCGATGTGACCGTCATCGGCCATTCGCTGATGGTCACGCACGCGCTGGGTGTCGCTGAAAAGCTGGCTGCCGAAGGCATCTCGGTCGAAGTGGTCGACTTGCGCACGATCTCGCCGTGGGACCGTGAAACTGTGCTCGCCTCGGTCCGCAAGACCGGCCGCGCGGTGGTGGTGCATGAAGCGGTCAAGCAGTTCGGTATCGGCGCGGAAATCGCCTCGGTCATCACCGAAAACCTGTGGGGCACGCTCAAGCGCCCGGTCGAGCGCGTCGGCGCGGCGTTCAGCGCGGTACCGTTCTCCAAGCCGCTCGAAACGGCCTTTGCCCCGCAGCCCGATACCATCGAGGCGGCCATCCGCGCGGCGCTGGCCTGACACACGCGAACGGGCCGGTTGCGCACGCTGCCGGCCCGTTCGTCAAAGGGAATTTGCATGATCCAGTCCGCCGAAGACGGCAGCTATCTGGTTGAACTGTGCGATGGCGTGCTGCGCCTCACGTTCAATCGCCCGCAATTTGGCAATGCTATCCCCAAGACGGCTGTTCCGGGGCTGACGGACCTGTTCCGCGCGGCCCAGGCCGATCCGGCGGTGCGCTGCATCCTGGTGCGGGGGGAGGGCAAGGTCTTTTCCGCCGGTGGCGACGTGGCCAGCTTTGCAGAATCCATCACGCAGGATGTGGAGACGCGCCGTACCGACTTTGCCCGGCGCCTGCCGCTGGCCCGGCGGTTGGTGGAAGCGATTGCCGCGTTCGAACGCCCCATCGTCGCCAGCGTGCGTGGTGCGGCGGCGGGTGCGGGCCTGTTCTATCCGCTGGTGGCCGATTACGCGATCGGCGATCCCACCGCGACCTTCGTGTTCGCGCACCAGCGCGTGGGCCTTTCGCCCGATGGCGGCGTCACCGCGGTGCTGCCGCAGGTGGTGGGCCAGCGCATGGCGCGCATGTTGCTTTTGACCGCGGCAAAGGTCGATGCCGAAGAGGCGCAGCGCCTTGGCATCCTGCACCGCATCGTGCCGGCAGAGGCGCTGGAAGACGAAGCGATGAAGGTTGCGCAGCGTCTCGCCCGTGCGCCGCAGGCGGCGGTCATGCTGGCCAAGAAGCTGATCAACGCCGCGCCTGGCCGTGCGCTGGGCGAGGTACTCGACGCCGAAACCGATGGCATCGTCACCTGCGTTGGCGACGACGATTTTGTCGAGGGCGTAACCGCCTTCATGGAAAAGCGCGGGCCGGTATTCCCCTCTACGCGCTGAAGCGGGGTAAGTCCGCGTCGATCCCGTCCAGCAGATAGATCGTCGTGCGCGTGCCCGCCTGCCGCGCCTTCGCATGCGGCGCATATTCGGGGCTGGCGAGGAAACCTTCCACCGCCTCGTGCGAGGGGAACTCCAGCAGCGTCAGCGTGTCGGGCGCTTCGCCTGTCCCTTCGAGCCGCAGCGGCGCGCCCGGGCGGGTGAGGTAGCGCCCGCCCCACTTTGCGATCATCGCCGGGACCTCGCGGCGATAGGCTTGCGCCCATGCCATGTCGTCAAAGCGGACATCCACCACCATGTAGACCGGCATCGCTGCTCTCCTATCGGCGCGCTGAGGGAGTCGCGAGGACCAGCAAGCTGAGCACGACCGGCGCGAAACCTAGCGCATAGCCGATGGCAGGAATGGCCGCGCCCTGGGTGCCGATCAGCGCCCCGGCCAGCCACATCGCCACGCCCAGCGCGCCAAGCCCCGCGATCACACGTGCCGCCGGGGTTATGGCGATCTCGCGCAAGTGCCCGGCATGGCGGCCCATGAAAAAGCGAGGCCAGTCGCCCTGCGCCTGCCAGGCCGCGCGCACTACATAGGCGCCAACCACGATATTACCCCACCACAGAATCATCCAGATCCACGCGGCCGTCTCCATCCGCCGCCCGCCGCGTTCGCGCAGCAGAACCCAGCCGCACATGAACAGCAGCCCGGTGACCAGATCATTGTTGATGAACAGCTGCCACGGGCTGCCCGACCCGGCGAGGAACACGTCGAAGCCGACGCCGTGGTCCATCCCGTCGTGGACAAGGATATTGGCCATCAGCGCGCCCATCACTGCGATGACGAACAGGCCCAGATTACGTGCGGTGGTCATGCGTGTTCTCCCCCCGATTGTCGCGCGTCAGCCCCGGCGCTGCGCCATCTTCCACACATAGTCGTTCCACTGCACTTCCTGGCTCTCGCCATGGCCGGTGCGGCCGTTCCACGACCATTTCACAAGGCCGAGGTGGCAGGTCATGTTCGACCAGCCGCCCCACGCCGTTCGCGCGATCAGTTCGCCGGTGATGTGATAGGTGTCGCCCGCTTCGTCCTCGAACGTGTAGTCATGCGTCACCGGGGCGAACCGGTCGGCCGTGCGGCGGGTGATCTTGGAACAGGCGCGGATGCGGCGCTGTTGGCCCTTCACCACGACCCAGCCGTCGTTGAAGATGCGTGCGGGCGCCTCCATCACGCCTTCCCAGTCGGGCGCGCGGGCCGGATCGTCGTGCGAGCCGACGTTGAAGGCAAAATCCTGTCCGAACGTGCCCGTCACCCAGGTATAGGGCGGGGCGGGGTTGTGGTTTTCCGGGCGCGGTTCGGCCCAGCTGCGGTCGCGCACGGCAAGGCAGTCCACCTTGTGCGCCTCGCCGCGCAGCACAAGGTCGCCGGTCACATGCATGACCTGCTCGAAATGCTTGTTGTTGGCGCGCATGATCGGAACGCCCATGGCGCGGATGTCCACATCCACGCGGGTATCGCGCTGCGCGTCCTCGAAGGTGAAGCGCACGTGTTCCAGCGGCGTGATAACCTGCACGCGCATGCCGTTGGGCAGGCGGATATCGCTGCCGTCCCCCAGCACGCCCATCGACATGAAATCGCGAATCTCGAACAGTTCGCATTCCAGATGGTGCGCCTTGATCCCCTTGTAGATCATCAGGCCCGACGTCACGACCTTCAGCGTGGGATGCACCCAGCAATAGGCGAAGCAGTTGATCGCCGCTTCGGGCACGTGAAAGTTCCAGAACCACGTTTCGGTCAGCGAATCCGCAGGCTCGCCGGTGCCGTGGAAGAACTCGTCCTGCGCCTCGTGGCGGCCAAAGCCGTTGCCCAGATTGCTGTTCCAATCGGTATCCGACATGCCGCGCTCCATCCATCGCCTTTTGCTTTGACAGCACAATAGGATGCTGACACACAATATGCTAGTGAATTTAATAAGCGCCGGTTTGCCGGCCGGGAGAAACACGATGCAGGTGCCCGTCAAGGAAACCCCGTGGGAGGGGCCGTTTCCCGACATCGCCAACTGGAGCGAGAACTTCTGCCTGGCGGGGTTTGATCCGCAAAGCGGCGTTGGCTTCTGGTTCCACATGGGCCGCTGGCGCCATGACCTGACGATGTTCCGCGAAATGGTGATAGTGCGCTTGCCCGACGGCACCGTGGTCGCGCACCGCGCCATTGGCAACGCGCGCATGGCGCCCGATGGTCCGGGTGGCCCGCACTTCGCGATCCGCGTGGTGGAGCCGGGGCGCAAGCTGACCTACAGCTTCAACGGCGGCGTGATGCGGGTGCCTGCTCGCGCGATGCTCGATGGCATCGTGGGCGATGGCCGCCGCACGCCGATGACCTTCGACCTGACGTTCGAATCGAACGCCGACATCTGGGATCTGCACAAGGTTGGCAGCCTTCAGGACTTCCTGCCCTCGGGCCATATCGAACAGCTCGGCCGGTTGACCGGCACGTTCCACATCGGCGGGGAGGCGTTCGCTTTCGACGCGCTGGTCAATCGCGACCACAGCCTTGGCGCGCGCGACAACGTGGACCTGCACAGCCACCAGTGGATGCAGGGCTATTTCGAAAACGGCGTGGCCTTCATGCTGTTCGACGCCAAGACGCGCAGCAACGGCAAGGTCGTGTTTTCCGAAGCCATCGTCTACGAAGGCGACCGCGCGTTCGAGGCCAGGCTGGTGTCGATCGACCGCTGCGAGCGCGTGCAGGACGACGAAGCCCTCGTGCGTATCGTGCTCGCCTACGAAAAGGGCGAACTGGTCATCGAGACGGCCGCCTACCACGGCAGTTCGTATCTCTCGCTCGTTTCGCCCAACGACCAGTACGTTGGCGTCTATCACACCGATCTGGGCCCGACGCTGGTGCTGGACGAACAGTCGGTCACGCTGACGCTGAACGGCACGGTGCGCGGCTACGGCTGCTTCGAACGCACCATTCCCGGCGCGCACAAGGCCGAAGATTGACCTGCGGGTACACGCCCTTGAACATTGCCGGCCATAGTACTAAGTTGGCAAATGATATTCTAGCATACCTAATCCGGCGCTGACCGGGGGAGAGCAAAAATGAACGCGCACGACAAGGTTCGTGGATACGGCAACGAGGCCCGGCCGCTGCTGGGCGAGCTGTGGGCGCGGGATTCGCAAGGCGCATCGCCCGGCATGCTGGCGCGTGGCGATTACGAGCCCGACCGGCGCGAGGTGGACTACAGCCGCTATCACGATCCCGCCTTCTTCCGGCAGGAAATGGCCAAGGTGTTCGACAAGCGCTGGGTGATCGCCGCGCGCGAGGAAGACATGCCCGAAGTGGGCGATCGTGTGCCGCTCAACATCGGCTCGCGCTCGTACATCCTCATCCGTTCGGGCGAGGACGAGTTCAAGGCGTTCTACAACAGCTGTCTCCACCGCGGCACGCTGCTTTGCGCGAAGAAGGAAGGCGGCGACACGATCCGTTGCCCGTATCACGGCTGGGAATGGAAGACGGACGGGCGGCTGAAGGGTATCCCCAGCCACTGGGACTTCCCCGAGATCACGCGCCTCAACGGCAGCTTGCCCGAAATCCGCGTGGAACGCTGGGGCGGGTTTCTGTTCGTCAACGCGGACAAGGACGCCGGCCCGCTGATGGAGGCGCTCGGCCCCATCCCCGATCACTTCAAGGCCTTCGCGCCGGAACGCCGCTATACCAAGGCGCGCTTCCGCAAGCTGGTGCATGCCAACTGGAAGGCGACGCAGGAAGCCTTCCAGGAATCGTACCACCTTTACGCCACCCACCCCGAAGGCGTGCCCTTCAACGGCGACAGCCAGTCTCAGTACGATATCTTCACCACCCCGCAGGGCGCCGTGGGCCGCGAGGCGGTGCCGTCTGCCGTGCCCAGCATGCACGCGGATTCCTCCGCTTCGGTCCTGATGGCGGGCATGGTCTTCGCGCAAGTGCAGCAGAGCTGGCACTATCCACAGGCGACGATGCCCGAGATCGACCCCGAAGGCGATGTCCGCGCCCAGCTCGGCGCCTGGACGCGGGCCGCCTATGAGCAGGCCTATGGCCGGCCCACCAGCCAGCCTGACGGCGAAATGCTCGATAGCGCGCTGTACTTCCTGTACCCCAACTTCACCATCTGGCTGTCGGAAGCGGTGCCCTTCGTCTACCAGTTCCTGCCGCATGAATCCGACCCGGATTACTGCTATTTCGATGTACGCCTGCTGATGCCGTACCATGAAGACGGCCCGCGTCCGCCGGCGGCGGAGATGATCGAGATCGGCGAGCGTGACAGCATCGCGGCCAATGCGCCCGCGTTCGGCTTCCTCGGCATGATTTTCGACCAGGACATGAGCAACCTGCCGCTGGTGCAGCGGGGGCTGAAGGCGGCAACGCCTGAGGCGCCCTACGCCCGGCTTGGCCGTTATCAGGAAAGCCTGATCCAGGCCTGGCACGAACTGATCGACCGCGATCTGGCGCGCTGATCGGCAAAAGGGGCAGGCAATGGAGCAGGGCGCGCATTTCACGCTGGCGGTCGAGGCCGGCATCGCCACGCTCACCTTGTCGCGCGCGGACCGGATGAACGCGCTTCATCCGGCGGCGCACCACGCCCTGTCGGCGGCGTTCGACCAGCTGGCCGAAGACCCCGCCGTGCGCGTTGTCATCGTCACCGGCGCGGGGGGCAAGGCGTTCTGCGCGGGGTACGACCTGCGCGATGCGCTGGAAACCGGGGTGATGGAAATCGCCCCCACCGGCTTTGCGGGCTTCAACGGCCGCACCGATTATCCGCTGCCGGTCATCGCTGCGGTCAACGGCATGGCCCTTGGTGGCGGGTTCGAACTGGCGCTGGCCTGCGATTTCATTATCGCGGCAGACCATGCGACCTTCGCCTTGCCCGAACCCAAAGTCGGCTGGGCGGCGCTCGGCGGCGGCATCCAGCGCCTGCCGCGCGCGGTAGGGATGAAGCGCGCGCTCGACATCATGCTGACCGGGCGTACCGTCGGCGCGGTAGAGGCGCACGCCATCGGCCTGGTCAGCGAAGTCGTGCCGGGGGAAGGCCTGATGGCTTGTGCCCTGCGCTGGGCAGAACAGATCGTCGCCTGCGCGCCGCTCGCGGTGCGCTGCACCAGGCAGGTGGCCTACGCCGCGTTCGACATGCCCGATCTCGCCACCGCGCTGGATATCGCCAACTACCCAATGGCCGCGCAAGTCATGGCCAGCGAGGATGGAACGGAAGGCCAGCGCGCCTTCGTGGAACGGCGCGCGCCGGTGTGGACGGGGCGTTGATTGGCCACTCTGCCGTGGCGCGCTGCAAGACAGTTATCTAGGCACTTGAAATTGGACCGGAGAAGAAACTGACATGGCTATCGGCGTAGGCATCATCGGCGTGGCTCCGGGGCGGAGCTGGGCGGCCATTTCGCACATCCCCGCGCTGCGCGCGTTGCCCGATTACGAGATCGTGGCGCTCAGCACCACGCGGCAGGAAAGCGCCGATGCCGCCGCCGCCGAATTCGGCGTGCCAAGGGCCTATGACAACCACATCGCGCTGGTGAACGATCCGGCGGTAGACCTTGTGGTGGTGACGGTGAAGGTGCCGCACCATCTCGAACTCGTCACCGCTGCGCTCAACGCGGGCAAGCACGTCTATTGTGAATGGCCGCTGGGCAACGGCCTTGCCGAGGCCGAGGCGATGGCCGCGCTGGCGCGTGAAAAGGGCCGCGTCGGCGCCGTCGGACTTCAGGCACGCTCGGCCCCGGCGTTCAACTATGTCCGTGACCTGATCGCGCAAGGTTACGTCGGCACGGTGCTGTCGACCACGCTGGTCGGTTCGGGCATGAACTGGGGGGCGTTCATCGACCAGCCCAATGCCTACACCGCCGATCTCGCCAACGGGGCCACGCTGCTGACCATCCCGTTCGGCCACACGATCGATGCGGTGGCGATGTGCCTGGGTGAATTCACCAGCGTCAATGCGCTGCTCGCTAACCGCCGTACCGCGTTTACGCTCGTGCCTGATGGCGTGGAAAAGCCGATGACCGCGCACGATCAGGTGATCGTCTCGGGGGTTCTGGAAGGCGGCGCGGCGGCGGCGGTGCATTATCGTGGCGGCGTTTCGCGCGGCACCAACCTGCGCTGGGAAATCAACGGTACGGATGGCGACATCGTCGTCACCGCCGATGCCGGCCACGGCCAGATGTTCCCGCTGACGGTGCACGGCGCGCAAGGGGATGCGCAGGCGGTTGCTGTGCTTGAGGTTCCAGTGTCCTATACCCACGTGCCCGAACTGCCGTTCACGGCGGCCAACGTGGCCGAAGCCTATGCCCGGCTCGCGGCGGACTTGCGCGATGGCACTTCCACCTGTCCGACGTTCGATGACGCGGTGCGCCGCCACCGCCTGATCGACGCCATCGAACGCGCCGCCGCCACCGGCGCGCGCGTTTCGCTCTGAATCCGGAGCCGAATGCCCATGTCCGTCGACGCCCTTTTCCAGCCCATCACCATCGGCACGCTGGCGCTGCCCAACCGCATCATCATGGCCCCGTTGACGCGCGCGCGCGCCACGGCGGGCCATGTGCCCACCGCGCTTCAGGGCACGTATTACGCCCAGCGCGCCGATGCCGGGCTGATCGTGTCCGAAGCCACCGCCGTCCATCCGCTCGGCATGGGCTGGTATCGTGCGCCGGGCATCTGGTCGGATGCCATGGTCGCGGGCTGGCGCACGGTGACCGATGCCGTGCACGCGGCGGGCGGACGGATCTATGCGCAGTTGTGGCACATGGGGCGGCTGGTGCTTCCCGACTACATCGACGGGCAGGCGCCCATCGGTCCCTCGGCCATTGCTGGCGAGGGCGAGACGATGGCCCCGCCGCCGCCCGATTACGGCGGCGGCTTTTTGCCGATGAAGCCCTATGTCGTCCCACGTGAAATGACCGAGGCCGATATCGAGGAGGTGATCGCAGCCTATGGCCGGGGCGCGGCCAACGCCATGGCGGCGGGCTTTGACGGCGTGGAGATCCACGGTGCCAATGGCTACATCATCGACCAGTTCCTGCAATCGCGCACCAACCGGCGGCAGGATGAATATGGCGGCTCGGTGGAAAACCGCGTGCGCCTGCTCGACCGCATCGTCACGGCGGTGCTGGCCCATGTCACGGCGGGGTGCGTTGGCCTGCGCGTCAGCCCGACCAGCGAACGCAAGGGCATGGGGGACGACAACCCCGCCGCGCTGACGCAGACGGTGGGCGCGCTCGCACAGCGGCACGGCCTTGCCTACATCCACCTGATCGAACCTGTCGCCTCGGGCTTCATGGAAAAGCCGGATTACCCGGTCATGGAAAAGCTGCGCGCGGTGTTTGCCGGCACCATTATCCAGAACGGCAGCTTCGACGGGGAAACCGGCGCGGCTTACGTTGCCGAAGGCAAGGCCGACGCCATTTCGTTCGGCCGGCCCTACATCGC
>JBDLVU010000004.1:0-63834 GCA_039804665.1 Pseudomonadota bacterium
GTGTCATTTTCGGCAATATTTGTTTTATGCGAAGCTACCGAATTCGCGAGCCAAATCGTTCGGAAGCGCAGACCCGGCAATCCCTGAATGTGAGACGTTTAATGGGCCGAAGCTGAATCTTTGCCATGCTGGAAATATTGTTTCAATCATGTCGTGGAATGAAAAATGGGAGTTTCCATGAGTTCTGGGGGGCAGTGCGACCGCCGCAACCATCCAGATCGCAGCGGCCCGCAGATTTGTTCTCGGCTCCTTCAATGTCGTAACAGCGGTTGCGACGTCACGCCAAATTATGGCTACGTTCCTTAGATCGGCCCCCTTCCCCAGTTGCTGTGGCCCCCTTCCCCAGTTGCTGTGAATGTGATCGCGACAGGGTGTCTATCGGGCTCACCGACTTGTTGAAGGTCGTACATCCACCCTGTTTTCAATTGGCGCTCCTTGGTTTTATGGGGGCGAAAGTCCATCTAAGTAATTGAATAAAAACGAGTCTTGGTTGTGCGGAATTATGTGCCGCATTTTATGGCGCGCGGTGTGCCGCGCATTGTGCAGCGCTGCACATGCTTGAGGCGCGGCACAACTCACTTCACAGGTCACAAGCGCGGCACATGCTACCAGCATATTCGCGGTCTAGTGCGGGGCACAGTGGTGCCGCGCACGTGCACTCGCGTTTGCCCGCGCTGGCGCCAGTGCTGGCGTAAGCGCTTCCGCCTTGCGGCGCGCTGCCACACGCGCTAGGACATGCGCACTCAACCAGTGCCGCGCGGCAGCCCTCGAAGACAACATGTGCCGCGCATTGTGCGGCACGGACGCCACACAGGAGACAAGCATTGCCAGTGATCACCATCGCCCAGAGCAAGGGTGGAGCGGGCAAGACTACGCTAGCGCTCGCACTGGCTTCTGAATTCGAAGCGCTCGGTGGATCGGTCTTCATGCTCGATGCCGATCGCCAGAACAGCTTGCTAAACTGGCACCGCGATCGACTGGCGGCGGGAAGGGGAGGGGACTCTCGAATTCTGGTCGAAGATGCCTCCCAGCTTCGGGACGCGGATATCGGAGCCGCTATCAAAAAGGCACGCGAAACCGCGCAGCTGGTAATCGTAGATTCGGAAGGCACATCGAACTTCAAGACAGCCTATGCCGCCATGGATTCCGACTTTGTGGTCATTCCCACGCGGTCTTCACGGCTCGATTTGGAACGCACAGTCGAAACCAGCGAGATGCTCGGCAAGATGTGCGGTGGCGTGCCGTATCGCGTGCTTATCACCCAAACCGGTCAGGTCGCCCGCTCCAAGGCCGAATGGGAAATCGACAGCCAGATTACCAAGGCATTGCCCACATTTACCGAGCAAATGCACAGCCTTGACGCGTTCAGAGCAATGTCCAATTTCCGCATGACACTTGCTGAGGTCGAGGAAAACAAACTGGCAAAGGCCGAAAAAGCGAGGTTGATTGCCCAAAGTATCCTCGCCAACATCCTCGACCAAATTCAAAAAATGGAGGCCGTGAATGCCTGATCCGAACCCCACGGGTAACGCGATGGGCGATATCATCGGTTCTACCCGCCAGCGCCTCGAAGAACCTGTGAGCCCAGCAGATCGCCTCAAAAGCCTTGTTGCCGCCACAGCTCCGGTCAAACCGACTGCAATGCCCACAATGCACCGGGAACCGGCGCCGGCGGCGCTACCAGGCAATTATTTCATGCAGGTGCCCACCGAAGCCGGGCATGTCCCCAAGCGCAAACCCCAGCGCGGGCCAGCGCGGTCACTTCATATCAGCATGCGTATGTCGCCGCCTGAGCGCGACCGACTGGTGAAGTGGTGCGACGAGCGCAACCTGAGCCTGCCTGACGGTATAATCGCACTGCTTGAACTTGTGGAAGGGAAGGGGGGCTAGTCATTCCCCAGCCGCACTTCAATCCCGAACGCCCGTTTATGTGAGTGATTGGGGGACCAAATGGTTCATGCGCGGCCGCGGGATCTAACGAAGGCTTTGCAGAACCCTTCCCACGATTTGTACAGGGCAGGGCCGCTCAAGCTTTCAAGCTTGGGTCCCATGGATTTGCGATAGGCCTCCGCAACCAAGTCCTTGTCCCATCCGCCACCGAAGTCAGTGATAATCGTCAGGATTTTCTGATCACCGCAGAAGTGCAGGGAATCGGCAGGAAAGATCTTGCGCGCGGTGACCTTCGGAACCACGTCTGCTGCAATCTGTTCGACCGATCCATCACGGCGTGCCCGGCGACCAACCTTCGGTCGATCCAGTTCCTTGGCCGTTGCTTCTTGTTCGACCGGATCCTTCGGGCAAAACGTGAGTTTAACGGACTCGACTGGCCGGCCGCGACCCGATCCGCGGACCTCGTCCCATTCGACCGTGAAGTCAGCGAGCTGATCGATCTCCGCCTTTGACTTGACGAGCACATCACGGCGAAATTCGGCGAAGTTCTTAAAGCTGCCTTCGGGAACACCAAGCCGGCGCCGCAGTTCCTCAACCGTCATCTTCACGACCCGGTTTTGCCGATTGATGATCAGACACCCGAGATCATACAGGGTGAGCGCATATCGTGACTGCAGCGCAAGCATGACGCCAAGGTTTACTCGCGCATAATAATCAGACCGTTGGATGACTCGCTTGAAATTGTCGGAAAACTCGAATTCGACGACACTCATCCCGTCTTCGGAAATCTCCTCGACGCAACTAGCGAGCAACGACTGCGACATGATCGCAGGCTTACCTTTCTTCGTCGTAGTCCTTATACGGACAATCACGCGAAGCAGTTCATCCATGACTGGCTGAATTCGCTCATTGCCCTTGTGCGAACCGCGTAACTCCTTCTTCGTAATCGTGAAACTCTTGGTTTCACCCGCATCAGGACCTGCCTTGCGCAACATTAACGCAAAGGCCTTGCGGCCGGCCGCGCTCAAAGAACCTGTCTCGAATTCTGATTCGACGAGTTCGCCGGGCTTGCTTACAAAGTCGAGGTCCCCGCGACGAATCACTTCCGCCACACGCAACGTGCGGCTCAGGCCCTCCAAGCCTGGAGTAACCACGATTTCTGTCGGGTCCGAATCGAGCTCCATGTGAGTTGGATAGCATCAACTTGTCATAAAGAGAACACACCCCCGCCTCCTCATATAGACACCCCCCCAATCACTCACATAAACGGGCACCTTCATCCATGCTGGTCGGCAATCCGAGCCCCCAAACGCTCACATAAAGTCCGCATTCTACTGCAAAACTGACCGACTACAGACATTCCCCCAATCACTCACATAAACCGGAGGCGGTATGAGGGGAAGATCCGGCGCATCACAAAGGTTCAAATCAATTCCCCCGTCCACTCATAAAGTGACATCTTTAAGTTACTGATATGAAGCACTTTAATTGCCGCCCCCCCTTCGCACATGAAAAGGCCAGGGGAGCATAAAACAAGCGTCGCGCGGTCCCCCGATATCTCATTTAAACAGCACCCTTGGCCTGCGCTGGTTTCCGCGACATCCCACACAATCAGGTATGAGGTGTTCCAAATCACCATATTCGCAATTCAAGCCCGTAAATCAGACGCATTCGGCAAAAACTTGGATGCGATCCCGGCTCCCCCGAAACCTCATGTAATCCCCCGACTCCTCATGGAACAGCCCCCCTTGGCTCACTCTAAGGCCCCCATGAACTCACGATAAAGCCCCCTTGGACACATAAAGATGGGGCCTAAGTCATTGCTATTATGACCATAAATGTTCCTGAATCTTAGAATAAGGAATCATAGAAGCTCCCAAGCTACGCTTGGGCGTTTTGATTCAAGGGATTCACAAACAAGAGAGGAGAGGGGGCCGTGCATGGGCAGGAGGATCAACCATGTCACTTGCGACCCGAAAACCGTCTCAAAACCTTCTCAAAATCGTCGCAGCACTTGGAGGCACCTGGCATGGGCTGACGGCCATGTGCCGATGCCCGGTACACGATGATCAAACGCCAAGCCTGTCGCTCCGGCAAGGGGACAAGGCTATCCTCGTACATTGCTTTGCCGGATGCGATCGCCCAGCAATTTTGCGCGAGTTACGCCGCCTCCCGCTCCAGGCACATTCCCAGCCTTTACAATTTGAGCCGATCCGAGCGGGGAATTGGTCACGGCTCTGGAGTGAGGCTCGTCCCCTCGAGGACACCATTGGCGAACGCTATCTTGCAACTCGCGATCTCGGCGCATCACAACCAGAACTGCGCTTTCATCCGCGCTGCCCGATCTATCCCAAACCCGTGACCATTTATCTACCGGCCATTGTTGCTGCCGTTCGATCAGACAGCGGATTGGTCGCCATTCATCGCACATTCCTCGATCCCATGACGAACAGGATCGCGCAAATTGATGCGCCGAAGCGTGCACTTGGCCGTCTGGGGACCGGCGCTGTTCGGCTCGGTGGGCCGGTATCGGCTCAACTGGGATTGGCTGAAGGAACCGAGACGGCTTTGTCTGCTATCCAGCTCTTTGGCGTTCCGTGCTGGGCCACGCTTGGTAATGAGCGCTTCGGCACCGTCTCTATCCCCGACAGCGTAACGAAACTTCATCTGTTCATTGACGCGGACCAGGGTGGCAGGCTTGCAGAAAACCGGGCCCGCAGAGCGCATACACGTGAAGGACGTGAGATCCTCACCCGGCGGCCACCGATTGAAGCCCAGGACTGGAACGACGTTCTCATGGCGCCCCGATCCAATGCGGCCTGAAGCCACCAGAAAGTGGAGTGGGGAAGGGGGGATTAGGCCCAGGCAGTTCGAGGGCCTTGTCAGGAGGTCCCGTGCCAAGCTCCATTCCAGTCTTCCCATTCAATGAGCCGATTGAACAGCAGGTTCTGTCGGTCGCACGATCCATTGCCGTCCGCATCGCCAGCGGCGAGCGCACTGATCGCAAGTCGCTCAATACCATGATGAACGCGGTGTTCGGCGGCAGCGATGCCGACGGACGCTGGAGCGTTCGGGATGCCCATGCCGCCCTCGAATTCGGGCAGGTGCTGTGGCTGCATGACACACCGACGCTGAAACTGTCGTCGGATCCGGTAGTTGCCGAAGGCTTGTTCGCGTCTGCCACATCGCTGCTTCCGACCCAGACCGTCCGGAGTGAGGAACAGATTCAATTCCAGCAGTTCGGCACACCGCCATGGTTGGCTTGGCTCGCCGCGCGGGCCGGCGGCATCGCACCTTCGGACTACGTGCTCGAGCCTTCGGCAGGCACGGGCATGCTGGCAATTTGGGCAAAGAAGGCCGGCGCCCGCCTTGCACTCAATGAGATCTCGCCGCTGCGGCGAGACTGCCTGGGGCGGCTGTTCCCCGATGCAAAGCTGTCCGGACACGACGGCGAACTGATCGACGACTTGCTCGATCCGGCGTTCATACCTTCTCTGGTCTTGATGAACCCGCCGTTTTCGCACGGCATTGAACGCGGTCATGATGGAAAGACGGGAGCGCGGCATTTGCGTTCAGCCTGGAAGCGGCTCGCGCCCGGCGGGCGTCTCGTGGCGATCATGCCCGAATGGTTTGACGTTCGTGCACTCGTTGCGGGGGAAAGCGGCCCCATCACTCTGCGTGCCAACATCGCCATCGATCATGCCTTCGTGCACCGGGGTACTTCGATTTCTACGCGGCTCCTCGTCCTCGACAAGTCGGCCACCCGGTCCGATCCGGTATCAGGCCATACCGACAAATTTGTCCAGCTGTGCGATCTGGTCGCACAAATCCCGATGCGCGACACTGCCCCGTCGCGCCTGGGCATACCAACCAAGGCGCCAACCCGCCTTTCGCTGGTACGTCCGGCAGCTTCTGGAGCGAGACTTGTACCCCCGGTCCGGTCTGCAATGCAGAGCGGGGCTGTCCCGTGTGCCTACGAAGTCCTCGCCGAACCCGCGCCGATCGCCGACCAGGTCGGGCACTATCTGCCCTATCGCCCGAGCCGGATCTGCATCGCGGGTGCCAGCGATCATCCGACCGCACTGGTCGAGTCCGTGGCCATGGGCTCGATCAGCGCGCCTGTGCCGTCACAGATTCCGCAGCTTCCGGCAGGGCTGATCGACAACGGCGGCCTATCGGCTGCCCAGGCGGAAACGCTGATCTATGCCGCGAGCGCTCATGCGCGCGATCTGCCGGGGACGTTCAGGACCGAGGACAAGGGCTGCGCGCTTGTGCCTGACGCGGACGGGGCCGCCTATCGCATGGGCTATTTCCTCGGAGATGGCACTGGCGCGGGCAAGGGCAGGCAAGTGGCAAGCGTCATTCTCGACCGCTGGGTGCGGGGTGAACGGCGCCATATCTGGGTGTCGAAGAACGAGGCGCTGCTTGAGGATGCGCGGCGAGACTGGACGGCTCTCGGCGGGCTTCCCATCGACATCCAGCCTCTTGGGTCCTGGAAGCTCGGCACGCCGGTCGGGATGGGCGATGGTATCCTCTATGTCACCTATCCGACGCTGCGCTCCGGCCGCGCCGATACAACTCGGCTTGATCAGATCCTGGCATGGGCTGGCCCAGAATTCGCGGGCGTGCTGGTCTTCGACGAAGCCCACGCCATGGCCAATGCTGCGGGCGGCGAGGGCTCACGCGGCAAGGTCAAGGGATCAGAGCAGGGCGTTGCCGGCGTGCGCCTGCAGAACCTCCTGCCGCGTGCTCGTGTGCTCTATGCTTCCGCAACCGGAGCGTCCGACGTCAATAACCTCGCCTACGCGACAAGGCTCGGCCTGTGGGGCCCCGAGACCGCCTTTGCCAACCGCGAAGCCTTCGTCTCGGAAATCCGCGACGGCGGGATTGCCGCGATGGAACTGGTGGCGCGGGACCTCAAGGCACTCGGGCTCTACACCGCACGCGCGCTCTCGTTCGCAGGCGTCGAATACGAGATCCTCGAGCACACGCTCACCCCTGACCAGATCAACATCTACGATGCCTATGCCGAGGCGTGGACCGTGATTCATACCAACCTGCGGCAGGCGCTGGAAGCGACGCGCATTGTCGATGGCGAGAACGGCGAGACGCTGAACCCGGGCGCAAAATCGGCTGCGATGTCGGTCTTTGAAGGCACGAAACAGCGCTTCTTTGCCCAGCTTTTGTTGTCGCTTAAACTTCCCAGCCTGCTCCCTGCGATCGAAACTGCCCGGGCAGCGGGCCATTCCGTCGTCGTGCAGCTCGTCTCGACCGCGGAGGCGATGCTCGAGCGCCGCTTGGCTGATCTCACCGATGCCGAGCGCGAGGCTCTGGAAATCGACCTCTCGCCCCGCGAGGCGGTCGGCCAGTATCTGGAGAAGAGCTTCCCGGTGCGCCTCATGGCGGTTTTCACCGACGAGAATGGCAATCCTCGCTCGGAACCGATGATCGATGAAGAAGGCCGCCCGGTGCTGTGCCGGGCGGCGGTCGCCGCGCGCGACGCGATGCTTGAGCAGTTGGGAGCCCTGCCGCCGATCGCGCCGGCGCTCGATGCGATCATCGAGCGGTTCGGTGTCGACGCGGTGGCGGAAGTCACCGGGCGCAGCCGGCGGTTGGTCATTGGCGCCGACGGACGCCAAAAGATCCAGTCACGTGGGCCTCGGGTCAATCTCGCAGAAACCAGGGCATTCATGGATGGCGACAAGCGTATCCTGGTCTTTTCGGACGCCGGGGGCACGGGCCGCAGCTACCATGCGGATCTTTGTGCGAAGAACCGCGACCGGCGCGTGCATTTCCTGCTCGAGCCGGGCTGGCGCGCCGATGCGGCCATCCAGGGGCTGGGGCGCACCAATCGCACCAACCAGGCCTCGGCGCCGTTGTTCCGCCCGGTCACCACGGATGTGCGCGGCGAGCGCCGGTTCATCTCGACGATTGCCCGCCGTCTCGACAGCCTCGGCGCGCTGACGCGCGGCCAGCGCCAGACCGGCGGGCAAAACCTCTTCGATCCTGCCGACAATCTCGAGAGCACATATGCCAAGGAGGCGCTGCGCCGATGGTTCGGCCTGCTGTTCCAAGGCAAGCTGGAAGCCATCGCGCTGGCAAGGTTCCAGGCCCTGACTGGCCTCGAGATCGAGGCGCCCGACGGGACGTTGAGCGAGGATCTGCCCTCGATCCAGCGCTGGCTGAACCGCATTCTCGCCCTGCCGATCGGGCTGCAGAACGGGATCTTCGATGAATTTCTTGGCCTTGTCGAAGCCCGGGTCACCGCCGCGCGTGAAGCGGGAACGCTGGATCTTGGCGTGGAAACGATCGCTGTCGAGAGTTTTGAAATCCTCTCCGACACGGTCGTGCGGACCGATGCTGTATCGGGCGCAACGACCCATTTGCTCGAACTCGAGATCGCCCGCGCCATCAAGCCCCTGGGTCTGGAACGCCTGGAAGCCCAATATGGATTAGCGCATGGCCTCAACGATCCACGCGTCCGCCTCGTGCGTAACGGGCGATCCGGCCGCGCCGCGCTCGTCGTTCCGGCACGCAGCCTCCTGACCGACGAGGGCACCCGCATTGCCCGGTTCGAACTGATCCGCCCATTGAAGCACAGCACCATTGGCGCCGAGGATCTTGCTGAAAGCCACTGGGAACCCGTCGATGCGGCAGGTTTTCGTGAGGCCTGGCGGGATGAGGTGACGCAGGCCCAAGCGACACTCAAGCGCGAGCGGCTTCATCTTGCCACCGGACTTCTGTTACCCGTGTGGGACAAGCTGCCCTCCGACTGGGTGCGTGTCAGCCGCATTGCGGCGGACGACGGGCGTTCGCTCCTGGGCCGCGAGGTTCCGGCCGTGCATGTTCCAGCGCTTTTGCGTGCGCTGGGGCTGGCCGAGGGAAAACCACTTTCACCCGCTGTGGTGGTCGATGCGGTCCTCGCCACGGGCAGGGCGATGGAGATCGCGGGGCCCGATCCGCTCACACTCAAGCGCAGCCTCGTCAACGGTGCGCAGCGGCTTGAACTTGGTGGCTGGTCGGCTACGCGGCTCGGCTGGTACAAGGCGCGCGGCTGCTTCACCGAGATTATTCGCTTCCAGACCCGCCTGTTCGTACCGCTTGAAACCGCTTGTGCGACGATTTCGGCGATTTCCGGCGGTTGAACGACTTGCCAAGCTCGTTTTTCCAACATAGATTTCAATTGCGTAGTCGAATGGGGCTGCGCCGAGGCCTGAGAACCTCGCTTGGAATTCCTTTCGTGTTTCTGCCGCGAGATCGTGGCCGGATTGCCGGTTCGTATGTCCAAGTCCTTCGGGACCAAAGGATCCGGCGCGTGCTCTCCAAGCATGTTCTCAGTTTCCGGCCCTTTCGCCGGAGCGCCTTGCATTCAGGGCACGGATTTTCCATGGCGCGGCATTCGAAGGGGCGATCGGTTAAAGAACCCTGCCGGTGTGGGCGGCGATGAACGAGCCGGGCTTTCCCGCGCTCGTGCCGCTTGATGCATTCTCGGCGACCTTGCTCGACGAGATGTACAGGGCGCAGCGCCCTACGCTCCTGCGACGACTGGCACGGCGGGCGGGGCTCGACCATGCCGAGGATGTCGTCCACCAGGTCTTCGTCCGCCTGGCCGGTCGAGGTTCGGCGGTTGCCGAAATAGAGACGCCTTCCAGTTTTCTGGCCGAGGCCGCCCGCAATGCCGAACGGGACAATGCGCGCGCAGCACGCCGGCGTCACGATGAGCAGCATGTTCCGTTCGAGGAGGCGGACCATGTCGGTTCCGATCCGGTGGCCTGCCTGGAGGCGCGGGACAGACTTGTCCGGATCGAGCGCGCGCTCGACCGGCTCAAGCCCCTGACCCGGAATGTGTTTCTCGCGCGCCGACTTGACGGTTATAGCTACGCAGAGATTGCAGAGCAGACGGGGCTAAGCGTGCGCGGTGTTGAAAAGCAGATGAGCCGGGCGATACAGCAACTGGCTCGGCACTTGCGCGAGCCATGAACGGGCCTTCTACCCATTCGATACCGGAAGCGATCCGCGACGAAGCCGCGCGCTGGCTGGCGCGCCGCGAGGGTGATCGCAGTGAGACGCTCGAGGCGGAATTCTCAGCATGGCTCCAGCGCGATTTGCGTCATCGTCTCGCCTATGCCGAGGTCGAGCGCGCATGGCGGGAAAGTCTGCTCCTGGCGAATACCGCCACGGGCCGGGCGCGAGTCCTCGCGCGCGCTCCGTTTTTCATGCGCCGCAGCACCCATGTGGCGATGGGGGCACTCGCCGTGCTGCTGGCCGTCGGCCTCCTGTCCGTCCGCTTTGTCGGGGCCGGGCCGATGCTTGAAGTCGGAAGCGCGGTTGAGGCACGGTCCTATCAAACCGCACCCGGAGAAACCCGCACCTGGCGTCTGGACGACGGCAGTTCCCTGACCTTGAGCGGGGCGAGCCTTGCGCGGACGAGGATCAGCTTCGCCCTGCGCCGCATCGATATCCAGGCAGGGCAGGCCAGAATTCAGGCCGCCCGTGATGATGCACGACCGCTGGAGATCCATGCGCGAAGTCTTTCCGCGCGCACCGGCGACGCACTGCTCGACGTGAAGATTGCGGGCAGCAATGGCACGATCGAAGTGGTGTCAGGCAAGGCCGAGGCTACCTTGCCAGGCGGTGAAATACGCCAGCTTGCGCCGGGACAAGCCGTAACCGATCCAGTTCCATTGGCGGGGCAGACCACGGCTGACGCGGCGCCCGCCAGTTCGGCGTTGCTGCCCGCGAACGATCTTACGGTGGGGCAGGTTGTTGCGGTGCTCAATCGCCAGAACGCGGTGCAAATTCGGCTGGCCTCACGCGACATCGCAGACAGGCATCTTTCCGGCGGTTTCAGGGCCGACAATCCTGAAACATTCGCACAGGCGGTCGCGGCGTTGAACGACTTGCAGATCGTCCGGAGTGCGCAGGCCATCGACTTGCGATCGCAACCGTGAACGCCAAGTCGGCCAGTGAGGGGCCGAAAAGCCAGGCGGTCCAGGAAAAGCTGGGCCAGATCGCACGCATCATTGCGCGCGCCGCCGACCTGACTGGCGAAGAAGCTCGCGCGATTATCTGGTTCAAATATCAGCCACTTCCCGGTTGGGGCAAGACCGCTGAGCAACTTGTCGAGGCCGGTCATGCTGAAGCAGTGCTCGAAGACCTCAAGCGCATGGCTGAAGGTGTCTATTCCTGATGTTGCCCACACATATTCTGCGCGAGCGCGAGCGATTGGCGCACTGAGCACGCCTGGAGAGCAGGAAAACAGGGTTCCCGCAGCGGCCAAATTTGCGATCTCACCGGACCAGCTTTCCCCATTTTCCGGCTCCTGACTTTCCCGGAGAGGGGAGGGGGCGAGGGATGTGATGCGAGGTGAGCGGATTTGCTTCTTCAGCGCAGAGCTGCGGCTCGGCTGAGCCGGATCCCATGCCCCGCGTCCCGCCACGGCGATCCTGATCGAACCCTTTCAAAAATATCTGTCGGGTGATTGCGACCGCCGGCGTCTCCACCACCATGAGCGCTCTTTTGGGCGCCAGGGAGGCAAAACCATGACGTCCGTGAATCATACCCGCTCGATTATTGCCGCATTGATGGCGGCAACCGTACTTGTTGCACCGCATAGCGCACAGGCGCGCGATGCGCGGCGCGTGTCCCTAAACCTTCCTGCGCAGCCGCTAGCCGATGCCTTGCGCGGTCTTGCTCTGGCTTCAGGTCAGACAGTGCTGGCCGATGCCGATGTCGTGGGCACGCGCAGTGCGCCGGCAGTGCGCGGCACTTTGACGGTCAGCGAGGCACTGTCGCTCTTGCTTGCCGGTTCCGGCCTGCAGAGTGTCGAGGTCGGCGATGCCTATGCGGTCCGTGCCGCGGTGGCGCTGACGCCGGGGGAGGGGCCTCCATCCGGTACCGCGGAGATCCTCGTGACCGGCACCCGCATTCGGGGGGCCGCGCCGGCCGGCGCACAAGTGATCGCGATCGACCGCAAGGACATTGAACAGAGCGGCCTTGCAACGACCCAGGCGGTTATGGCGGCGATTCCACAAAACTTTGGAGGCGGCGCCAATGAAGGCACTGTCGGCTTCACCCAGCGCAACAATGCCGGGGGCAACATCGGCTATGGCTCCAGTGTCAACTTGCGCGGTCTTGGCACCACCTCCACGCTGACGCTGGTCGAAGGCAACCGCCTTGCGCTCGGCGGCGGCGGCGGCACGTTTGTCGATCTTTCGCTTATCCCGACCAGCGCGATAGAGCGGATCGAGGTTCTCGCCGATGGTGCCTCGGCCATCTACGGTTCGGACGCGGTGGCTGGTGTGGTCAATGTCCGCCTTCGCCGCAATTTCGAGGGTGCGGAAACCAGCGTGCGTTCGGGGCTCGCGGACGCATTCACCGAATTTCAGGCCAGCCAGATTGTCGGCGCAAAGTGGTCGAGCGGCCGCGTCATGGCAGCCTACGAATACTACGACCGTAGTCGCCTCGGGTCCGAGGACCGCGCCTATGCCACCGAAGACCTGCGCCGCTATAGCGGGCCGGATTACCGGCAGGCCTATGCCAACCCGGGCACGATCACGGCCGCCGACGGCCGCGTCTTTGCCATTCCCAAAGGCCAGGACGGCACACACCTTTCCGCATCGGATCTCATCGCCGGCGTCTCCAACCTTGGTGACGGACGTAGCGAAACCGATCTGCTGCCTGCGACCCGTCGCCACGCTGGCGTCATCGCGCTCGAGCAGGACGTCACGCCCGATGTGACCCTGCGATTGCAGGGCTTTGCGGCAGACCGCCGGTCTTCGCAGCGCTACTTTGCGCTTAATTCCCCGGTGACCGTCACCTCTGCCAATCCATTTTACGTCGATCCGATCGGTACCGGTCAGCCAGTCAGTGTCGGTTACGATTTCCGTGAGGACCTGGGGGCTCCGCGCAACGAGGCGCATGTCACCAATTGGGCGGCTTCCGGTGCGATCGAGGCGAAACTCGGCGCCTGGCGCGGCGAGGTCTATGGCAGTTACGGCGAGCAGCATGAGCGGCTCGAAACGCTGAATGAGGTCAACAGCGCGCGCCTTGCTGCCGCACTTGCCGATCCTGATCCAGCGACTGCCTTCAATGTCTTTGGCGATGGCTCGCACACCAGCAGCGCTGCGATCGACAAGGTGCGCGGTTCTGCCTTGCAAGTCGACCGGTCGCGTCAGACCACGGCGGGCCTGAAGCTCGACGGACCGCTGTTCGCGCTGCCGGGCGGCGCGCTGCGGCTAGCGGTAGGCGCTGAATACCGGGCCGAAGCCTTCGGTTCCGCTGATGTCTACGACGACTTCAGCCTTGCGCCGATTATGGGTGGGGACAGCGGCTATCCGCTCTCGCGTCATGTCGTGGCAGGCTATGCCGAATTGCTGGCACCGCTGGTCGGGCCAGAGCAGGGTATCTCCGGCATTCACCGGCTCGAGGTCTCGGTTGCGGGCCGCATCGAGCACTATTCCGACTTCGGTACAACGACCAATCCCAAGGTCGGGGTCACGTGGGAGCCGGTTGAAGGCCTTGCTGTCAGGGGCGCTTACGGCACCTCGTTCCACGCCCCGGGTTTCTTTGATGTGCGCCAGGGGCCCGGCCTCAGCCAGGTCATACCGCTGCCGGTAGCGGATTCCGCTTCGCCCACCGGATCGAGCAGCGTCGTTGCCCTGTTCGGTAACAACCCGGCTATCGGGCCCGAGCGCGCACGGACCCTGACCGCAGGTCTGGATATCAGGCCCAAAGCGGTGCCCGGCCTGTCGCTCAGCGCCACCTGGTTCGATGTCTCCTATCGCGACCGGATCTTCAATCCGGCAGTCGATGCCTTCACCTTTCTCATCCAGCGCGATCGCTATGCCTCGCTGATCACCGCCAATCCATCGGCGGCGACGGTGGCCGCGCTTTATGCCGACCCGAATTTTGCGAACCCCTTCGGCATTCCGGCCTCCGCGATTTCCACTGTGATCGATGCACGCAACGCGAACCTTGCGCGTAATCGCCTCGACGGGATCGATTTTGATCTCGGATACCGCAAGGCCGTTCCCGGCGGCACCATTGCCATCGGCGCGTCGGGCACGTGGTTGTTCCACCTGACCCAGCAGCTTACGGCCAGTTCGCCTTCGGTCGAGGCGCTGGGGACCATCGGTAATCCGGTGCGCTACCGCGTGCGCGGACGGGCATCGCTTGAACTTGGCAGTGTCGGGCTTGCCGCCTTCGTCAATCACATGGCAGGTTACAGGAACACCGCGGTCAGCCCGGTCGAACAAGTGGCCAGTTGGACGACGCTCGACGTGCAGGTGAGCAAGACCTTCGGTGCGGTCGATGGACCCATGCGCGGCACGCGTCTGTCGCTGTCGGTTACCAACCTCTTCAACGCCAATCCGCCTTACGTAAACAACCGCACGCCCTATTCGGCATCGGGTTTCGATCCCGAGCAGGCCAGCGCCGCCGGGCGGGTCATCGCAATCCAGTTCGTGAAGGCATGGTGATGCGCAAGGTTTCAGCCCCTCTCGCGCTCGCCATGCTGGTTCTGGCCCCGGTTGCGGCAAAAGCCGCATCCGGGGCCGGGATTCGCCCGGAAATCGAGATGACCCGGATCGACAGCCCCTCGATTTCGCCGGATGGACATCTCGTCGTCTGGCGCGAGGTCCGCGCGTCGATCGATCGCAACACCTATGATCTTGCCTGGATGGTCGCACCGGCTGACGGCACGCAGCCGCCAAAGCGCTTTGCGGACGCAGGTGAGCCTGCATGGCTCAATGGCGCTATGCTTGCGCGCGCGCCGATCTGGACGAAGGATTCACGCGCGATCCTTTTTCGCAAGCTCGAGAAGGGAGAAGCGCAGGTCTGGCGCGCCGAGGTCGATGGCAACGATGTGCGGGAATTGACGCATGAAGATGGCAATGTCGCCGACGTGGTTGCCTTGGAGGCGGGCGACAAGATCGTGGTTACGATCGGACAGTCGCGCGTAAGTATCGCTCGTGCCGAGGACGAGGAGAAGGACCGCGGCACCCTGATCGACGCCAGTGTGGATCCGCAACGCCCGCTCTACCGGGGTGACTGGATCGACGGCCGTTGGGCGACTGGCCGCTTGCGCGGCAGCTGGTTCGAGCAAGGCGGCATTTTGCCCAAGCAGGCGCCCCGCCTGCATATCCTTGACCCCCAGACCGGGGCCCTGCGCGATGCCAACTCGCAAGAGCAATTGCTCTATGCCCCACCGAGCAAGGGCTTTGACAGGCAGGGAGGCGAATTCGCGATCATCCGCGCTGAATCTGGCGATAGTCGCGGCAACGTTCTTCTGCTGGGAATCGGTGAAAGCTTCCGGCTCGTCCTGACGGCACCGGGAGGGCGGGAGATCGCGCAATGCATGGAACCGTTGTGCAAAGCATCGCAGGTGCGTTCGATCAACTGGATCGGCAAGCGCAACGAGGTCGTCCTCGAAGTCCGCCAGACGCCCAACAATTCCTCGCTCATGGTCTGGAACCTGACCGATGGTTCCGTGCGTAAACTTGCAGGCGGCGAGGGCCTGCTTGAAGGCGGCGCCGACTTTGGAGATCCCTGTGCGGCGCACGAAGCGATGATCGCCTGCGTAGCGGCCAGCGCGAATGTTCCGCCCCATGTCGTGCTGATCAATCCGCAAAGCGGCGCCATGCGCCCCCTTGCTTCGCCCAACCAGCCATTACCGCCCGACCAACCGCGTTTCTCGCCCCTGAACTGGGTTGATGCCAAGAGCCGCCCGTTTTCCGGATTCATTGCGCTGCCGCCTGGACGTACTGGACCAGTGCCGTTGTTCATTACCTACTATTCCTGCGCAGGATACCTGCGCGGGGGCCTTGGCGACGAATTCCCGCTGAGAGCACTGGCGGCACATGGGATTGCCGCATTGTGCATCAACCGCGCCCCTGGATTTGTCGGCGGCGGCCACAACACCGAGGCCTATGCAATCGCCGAGGGGGGCATCGGGACGATTATCGACAAACTTGCTTCCGAGGGCACGATCGACCCCGCGCGCGTCGGCATCGGCGGTGTCAGCTTTGGCGGCGAGGTCGCTACCTGGCTGGCGATGCATACCCATCGCCTGCGGGCGCTGTCGGTGGCGAATGTCATGCTGACCCCGGCTTACTACTGGTACAACGCTGTGGCCGGGCGCGATGTAGCGGGCGTCTTGCGTTCAGCCTGGGGAATCGGTGATCCCGATCACGACCCCAAGGGCTGGCGGCTGATTTCTCCGGCGTTCAATGCGGACAGGATCTCGGCGCCGTTTCTCATGCAGATGCCCGAGCAGGAATACAGGTCCAACGTCGAACTTCTGGCTCGGCTGCAGCGCGCGGGCCAGCCCGCGGAATTCTGGGCCTTCCCGCAGGAGATGCACATCAAGTGGCAGCCCCGCCACCAGCTTGCGGCCAATGAGCGCAACCTCGACTGGTTTCGCTTCTGGTTGACGGGTGAGATCGATCCCGATCCGGCGAAGGCTGAGCAATATGCGCGGTGGCGATCGTTGGCGCAGCCCAGAAAACGCTGATCCTTGCTCAAGACTACGCCGCAATGCTTGATTTCTTTGCCCATCGACTTCCGCACCTGCTGGCGGCCTCGTTGACAAAGGTCGCAAGCACGGTCCTTGCTCGGGGCGGCTCGCTTAGCTATATAGTTAGCCAAGGAGATGCTCATGGCCCAGTTCTCGGTTCACGATGCCAAGACCCAACTGTCTCGCCTTATCGCCGATGCGCTTGCGGGCGGCGAGGTGGTGATTGCGCGCGGCAACGTGCCGGTGGTGCGTCTCGTGCCGGTTAACCCTTGCGGGCGTCGCCAGTTCGGGGCGCTCAAGGGCAAGATCGCCATTGATGCGCGCTTCGACGAGCCGCTGCCCGAGGATGAACTGGGCGGGTGGGATCTGGCTTGAGGCTGTTGATCGATACCCATGCGTTGATCTGGTGGTTGGCGGGGGACGAGGCACTGAGCCGCCGCGCCCGCGAGGCTATCGCCGACGAGGACAACGCCGTCGCTGTCAGCGCGGCTTCGGCCATGGAGGTAGCCACCAAGTACCGCATCGGCAAGCTGGGGCAAGCGGCGCTGCTGGCTCAGGACTTCGAGGCGATCATCGCCGCGCAGGGCTTTGCCGAAATGGCAATCAGCGTCCACCACGCCCGGCTCGCTGGTGAGATGAACATTGCCCACAAAGACCCGTTCGACCGGCTGCTGATCGCTCAGGCGCAGGCTGAAGATATGGTGCTGGTATCGAACGAGGCGCTGTTCGACGGCTTCGCCGTGAAGCGACTTTGGTAGCGCCCGCCTGCTAACACTTGCCGAGGCTCCGAATTGTCCGCGCTGGGTATGCATCAGGGCTCGCCAAGCCAAGCCCGCGCCCAGGACTCAACATCGATCAACGGGAATAACCTATAGATCGCGGTGTCGCCGCGTCGTGCCCGGCCGGCGAGGACCGCCTCCAACGCGGGGCGGTCGATAAGACTACTTCGCGCGGTATGCCCCTCGAGCAGGAAAGGCCGCAAGGCATCCCGGTTCGCTTCGATCATCGCAATCGAATAACCATCGAGCCCGCCTTTGCTTCGGCGCTCGAGCACCTTGGCCGGAAGTACGTCCGCCCACGCGGTGCGGGCAACCGAGCGGTCGCGTCCTCCCTCGATCCACAGCCAGGACGGAATGCGCAACACCGTTTCGATGACGGGCTGGCTGAGCAGTGGATAACGTGAGGGTGCGACCTCGTGCCGCGGATAGCCATCAACATGCGCAAGTGCGGCCAGGATGGCGCGCACGTGGCTGCGCTTGCCAGGCAAAATGCCTTCTGGCTCGTTGAACCACGGGTGGTCTGGGGCAGCGACGGGCGCGCAACCCGGTGCCAGGAACATCGGGTCTGCCGGCCAGCGTGCGTGGATAGGACCGCGCCTGGCTTGTTGCCAGGCCATACGTGCGACTTCCCACGCGCTGGCATGGTGGATTTCGGCGAGGGCATCGACCGCGCGCAAGAACCGCATGCCCATCCCGAAGCGCAGCAGCACGTCGGCGGCAGGTGCTGCAGAACCGGGTGACGCAAACACGCAGTCGCCTCCTGCACCGCTGAAGAAAGCGTCGACCCCGTCGGTATGGGCCTTTGCCGTCAACAAGCGATCCGCGGCGATCAGCAATTGCGGCAGACCAGGGCGTGCGCTGCGCACCAGCGCCGGGCGGCACAGATTGATCTGCTCGGGGACCGCTATCTCTGCGAGCGGCAGTCCCGTGGTGGCGGCGGTCGCACGCGCGTAGTCGCGTTCATCGCCTTCTGCCGCCCGCGTCACGAGATTGACAGCGCGAGCCGGAGCATGGGCGGCGGCAAGACTGGCCGCGAGGATTGAGGAATCGAGACCGCCCGACAGTTCGAGAAACGGTGCGCGCGCGCCGCGCGCAAGCTCGGCCACGGCGGATTGTACCTGGGCGCGCAGACATGATGCTGCATCGGCGGGATCAAGGATTTCGCGGTCACGCGTTGTCCAGTGCCACGGCGACCATAGGGCTCGCCGGTGCCAGGATTGTTCTGCCGAATGGACAAGCATTTCACCGGGCAGCAGTTCTTCGATGCCAACGAGCCCCGTGCGCCTCGTCTGCAGATGGGCGTAAGCAAGGTGCTGCGCCGCGAAAGACCAGTCGAGTTCCGGCAGTTCGCCAGCGGCGTCCAGCAAGATGTCGGCATGCGACGCGGCGAGCAGAAGCAGTCCCTTCTGCCGCAACAGGACAGAGAGATGGCCGAGTGGGGCACGAAGGATCCAGGACACAGCGCCCTGCTGGTCAAGGCCGATGGCGCAATAGTTGCCCCACGTTCGCTTTGTGAGGACTTCCGGGAACATTGTGTCCGATGGGGGCAGGGCGGTATCGCCAAACTGCTGCCCGACCACGACTCCAGAACCTCTCCGAACGATCGGCAATCCGGGGCGTGCAAATACCGTCAGCCCCTCTGCAATTTGGCGTCGTGCGCAGCCATGCGGCGCGATCCGCGCCTCGATTGCATCAATCGGGTCCGCGGCGGCGGCAGATCCGATGACGGCCAGATAGCGTTCGGGGTTCACAGCGCGAGGATCGGTTCGAAACGCAGAACGCGATCAACTGGATCAGTGAACACGGTCTCGCCTGCCTGTGCCCAGCAATGGGCTTCGAAGGGATGCGCCTTGACCCCGAAGACGAGGTTCACCGCATGACCCTGTCGCCGTGCACGGCGCATGAACGCGATCGCGTCGGGCAGGCATCGCGGTTTGAACGGCGCGAGGCGCCGTGCACGGTCCAGGGCGTGCGCCAGCTCGCTAAGGTCGGTAGGTGGCTGTTTGGTTGGTATAGCGGGCAACCCCACCAGGATCCGATGCAGCGATTGCATCTGCAATCGCAACCGCGTCGCGGCGCAGGCCCCGATCATACCGGCGATATTGGGAATGGTTGCTCCATGCGGGGCCTTGGTTTCGAGCGGACTTGTTGAGGGGCGTGGCAGTATGTCGGGGGTGATCCAGGGTGCGCTTGCGGGTGCCGGGTCTCTTGAGATGAGGCCCTTTGCCTCAAGCATGGCGGCCGACCTGGCTTCGGCAATGATTGGTTTGCCAGCGCGCAACGCGCAAAGCGCGGTCGCCGCGTGTCCACTAAGTCGGCAGTACCGGTCGTTGCGAACATCGAGGACAAGCACAAAGCCTTCGAACGCCGTGACCCCGACACCATCGGCGAGGCGATAGCGTCCATCGAAGTTGTGGTCGGTATCAAGGCAGGGGAGCGGTTTCATGTCGGGATTTCGAGCAAACAGGCGCGCGGGGCCTTTGGAGTCCTGCGCGCCTGCATTGCGGTCACTCGGCGTCGATGCCGAGCACGCGGTTGATCACCCCGAACTCGATCTGGTTGCCGGGCGCGCCGAGCGTTTCGATGCTGGCGGTGCCGAGGTCTTCGATCTGTTCGATCTGCTCGTCGTGATTGCGTTCCATGGCTTTCACTCCTTCAACTGACCGCACGATTGCGGTCAGGTTCAGGCTATGCGCCGCCGTTCGCGATCCGAATTTTATACAGCGATAATATCGCGATTGTTGGCCGCCGGTTCAGTTGGCCCGGTAGGCGGCGCGTACCAGCCTTGCCGCTGCCAGCGTCCTTCGATGATGGTAGAGATGAAGAAGCTTGCTTAGGGCTGTGCGGTCCGCGAGGTCGAGGGCGTATTCCAGATGGCCGAGTTCCGCCCGGGCTTCCTCGATGATGTCAACTTCGAGCGTCCTCACGGCATGCAACCGGGCGCCAAGACTGGCCAATGCCCGTGCATGTTCCGGGTTGGGCGACACCTTCGTGATCGCCATGAAGGCCTCGCCGATCCGATCTGCATAGGGCAGCTGCGAAACGCCGGCCGTGACATGATGTTTCAGCAGCCGCGCGTCCTTGAGCGCCAGACGCAGGATTTGCGCTTCCCAGGCATACATGTCCTTGAGCGCCGGTTCGTCGAGGGCAGGCAGAAAGAAGCCGCCAGCCCTTCTGCTCTCGACCAGGCCTTCGCCCACCAGGGTGTTGAGAGCGTCGCGCACCGGGGTCACGCTCGATGCGAGCCGTTCGGCGAGATAGGCGGCGTCTAACCGGTCCCCCGGTCGGAAACCAAGATTGACGATTAGGTGGCGCAGGCTGTCGTAGATACGCCCGGCGGTCGGTCCTGCATTCATACGGCATCTTGCCTCCCCGCTGTGTAGGCAGCTGCCGCTGACATTTGGTCGGGTCTCAGAGCATCGATCGCCCCCAGTGGCTCACCATGATAATCACCGAGCAGGACCGACGGGCACTGTCCCTCGAAATTCCCCAGGTTGGGGCGATGCTGGCAATATCCCACCAGCGCCGCGAGCTCGGGATCGAACTGGCGCGCGACCTCTGGCGGGTAGGCCAACCACTGGTTTTCGTAAGGTTTGAGCCAGCCCAGGCTATATCCGACGACAATGCCGCGCCGGACCATGGCGGACATGTTCGCACCCGCACCGTGCAGCGTGGATCCGAGGAAAATCAGCGCCGCACCGGGCGCCATTTCGCCCACGATCGCATCGTCAGGCGGTTCTGCATCGAGAGCATGGACCCCATGGCTTCCCGGCCACAGGCAGGTCGCGCCGTTCTCGCGCGTGAACGCGGTCAGCGGCCACATCACGTTGACGAGGTATTCGATTTCGCCAACGGGCCCGCGCCACATGTCCTGGTCGCGGTGCGGGAACTGCGCCGGCGCGCCGGGATGCACGGCAATCGCCTGCGCGGTGTTAAGCTGGATCCGCTCGCACCACGGGGCAAGCACCCGCTCCACGAGCGACAGGATTAGCCGGTGGCACACCAGCGCGCGCGCATGCCCTGAGCGGATCAGCAGGCGCCCGAAGCGCTTGGTCGTCGTGCCGTAGAAATTGCCCGTGCCGAACGGCGTGTACTCGAACGGCCCGGCAAGATCCTCATCGAGCGCGGCGATCGTCCGCGGGGGTAGTGCACCCCGCACGATCGTGAACCCCTTGGCGAGCAATTGGTGCGCGTGGCGTTCGATCTGGGCCGCCGCGAGATCTGGATGTAGTGCGTTCATGATGACCTCCCGTTCTCATGCGGCAAGCTGGCTGGACACGCGTGGCAGCCCGGAGGCGCGAATGCCCGCGCCCGCCAGCAGGGCAGGGGTGTCCGGTTCGATGTCGATCCGCACCGCCGCGAGATGCTCACCGCCCACTTCGGCAACCGCCCCCAATTGCTCACATTGCCAGCCAAAGTTCAGGATCTGGCGCAGCCATCCTGTCTCTGCGACCGCGCAATAGGCGGAAATCGCGTTGGCTAGCGCATAGTCGGCGAGTGCGACAACCAGAGCGTCTCGGGCCAGGCGGCGCTCTGTCGCCCGCAGCCGGCGATCGAGACAGAACCGCGTGATTTCGAAAATGTCGGGCGCCGCTGGTGGCGGGCCGTCGCACAGCATCGGGAACAGCCCCGAAAGGATGCCTTCGCGCATCGTAGGCAAAAGTCGCGCCGAGGCAAGATGCGCACCGACATCATCGGTCAGTATGAGATAGTGGGCATGGAGGTCGTCAAACTGGTCGACTTCGTAGCGCCCGTCGAGGACGGGCACATCCCATCCGAGCAGGTCGACGAATACCGATTTGCGAGCGGCGAACATGGCGCGCATGACCGCAGCGTCCGGCTCGGTGCCGGGCGAAATGATGTTCAGCATGTGAGAAGTGCTCCTTGACCGGTGGGGTCGAGCTAAGGATCACCTCATGGGGGCCAGTCGGGCTATGCCGGAAAAGGGGTATAGAGCCACGGGCCGACATCACTCAGAGTGATCGTCCGGTCGGTCATGGCGTAGACTACCAGCGACATCCGTTTGCTTACCCCGTACCGGTCGCAGGCCATGCGTATGTGCCGCGCGACCGTCTCCTCGGAGATGCCGAGGATGATAGAAATCTCCCAGTCTGTCTTGCCGCGCCCAGCCCACAATACGCAGTCGCGCTGCCTGTCGGTCAGGATCGGACGCCGCGTCTGCTCGATCGCAGCTCTCGGCATCCACAGTCTGCGGGCCCTCTCGAAGGCCATCGCGCCCAGCAGTTGGGCGAGTGGAAGGGACTCGAGCGCCAGTGAATGGCCGCCGTCGTTCACGAAGGTGCATGATCCGCATGCTTCACCCGGCACGTTGACCGGGATGGTGTAGCCATCGCCAATGCCCTGGCGCTTTCCTTCCTCCAGCATCGTCTGATCGCTGCGGCTCAATGGAATGAGCCGGGGCATCTGCGACCATCTGAAGCCGAAGCCGGTCACATGGCTGGCCCGATGTACCGGATCGAGTAACGATAGCGAGCCTCGATCGTAATGCTCTGCCCACCGGTCGGGATAGTTGTGCAGGTGGATTGCAGTATCGCCGACCTTGAGCAGATCGACATGGTGGGTGAGGGCAAAATACTGGAAGCCCAGCGCCCGCGTGACCTCGTTCATGACGAGGTTCAATTCGTCCCGGCTTCCTACACTTTCAACAAGATCAAGAAGAGTTTGCGTTGATGCCTTCATGGCTACCAGCCCGTGCCACGACGGAAGGGGGCGCCTCCAATTGCCGTTATCCTGCCGATCGCCCTTTCGCTGTCCAAGTTGGATGGCACCGTGGCTTCTCAGGACCTTGGACCGCCCAAATGTTGCTGGAATATTTCTACCATCCAAAGGTTATGTTGCAATGCAAGATGTTGCTGATTTGGTGGAAATATTCGTCGCCCGCCATTCATATCCTGCGCACGCGCAACGAAGGCTTGCGTCCACGGGCATACCGGGCGAGAATCCTCACGTGAAAATGGATATCGACCATCTGCCATTGGCCCAGCAGGAAGAGCTCGCCCGAGTGACGCAAATCCTGATGGACGAGTTTACGGTCGCGATCTCACGAGCAACGCAAGCCTGGAAGAAGAACGGTAAAATCCAGAAGATCGTACTTTTTGGCAGTTATGCCCGCGGTGATTGGGTCGATGAACCAGACAACGGCTATCAGTCGGACTACGATTTGCTGATTGTAGTCAGCCACCCGGACCTGACCGACATTGCCGAATACTGGTACGTTGCCGAGGACAAGATACTGCGTGATACGGCCATAGGGCGGCCGGTGAACATCATCGTCCACACGCTGGACGAGGTGAATCAGGGGCTGACGCGCGGGGAGTACTTCTGGGTTGATATCGTCAGCGAGGGCATTCCTCTTTATGAATTACCCGGCGCTGTATTTGCGACGCCGAAGCCCCTGACGTTCGCTGATGCGTATACGATGGCAAGAAGTTATGTCAGCGAGTGGCTGCCAAGCGTAGATAGAGCTTTAGCTACGGCAGATGAGCAGGCGCGTAAGGGCGTCGATGATCTTGGGTGGCGGAAAGATGCAGCTTTTTCACTCCATCAGGCTGCGGAGCGGGCCTACATCTGCTACCTTCTGGTTCGCAGCCAATATGTGCCGCGATCGCACAACCTGAAGTTCCTGCGCTCGCTGGCAGAGGACAAGGAGCCACGCCTGATTGATTGTTGGCCGCGCGCCACGAAACTCGACCGGCGCCGTTTCGAGTTGGCTAGGCGTGCGTATGTCGAGGCCAGATATTCGGCGAGTTATGCGATCAGTCTCGATGATCTTCAGGCGATCAAGACTGCGGTCTCCGAACTTCGCGACATAGTGGCGGGGGCGTCACGCGCCTGGCTCGATGAGCTCGGCCAGAAGGCAGATCTTTGACCCATACCCTGCGTCGCCGCTGGACATTGGCGATATTGGTCGGCGATCTCGTTAGGATGGGCGGGAACCCAAGCGGCCATGGTCGTCGATCAAGCGCAATTTCGCCGGAAAAGTATCGCCCCAAGTCCACAGCACGAGATTGCGATCATTCGGCGTGGCCTGCGGCGCAAAACTAGGCGCCAGCATCCCGCAGAATCCTTGTTCGATCAGGCTCCGGGAGAGCTGTTGGGTTGCAGCCACTTTGCCGGCGAACATCGCATCACGCCAACATGCATCTGCCAGCGTGGCGGTTTCGAACCCAACTGATGCCAGCGCATCGCTGTCGGTAGCGTTGAAAATCTTCTCGATCTCGGCCGCATATGCAACCAGTGTTATTGGTTGAAACGCACCTGCCTGGTTGGCTTCGCGCATCGCCGTTTCGGGACGAAGGCTCGTATAAAGTGCGGGTGTGCCCTTGGCATTGAAACGCCCGCCAAACTGCGCGGCACCTGATCCAGGCAATGGGTCACGTGCCCATAGCGGGTTCAGCGCACGATAGAGCGTTCCGACGAAGTCCATGAAACAGGCCGACTGCAATCAGGCGTGAATGCCGGCATCGACCGCATCGATGTACTCGAGCACATCGGTGCCCCGACCGGCCTGGACAAGCTGCATGGCCGTCTGGCCCGAAAATCCCGGAAGCACCTGTGACCGAAACCAAGCGTAAGCGACCAAAGGCGAGCCAAACCGTGGCTCCACCTTGTTAAGCACTTCGACGAGTTCACGCAGGCGTCGTTGAATCCTGGGCTGGCGCACCCGTGCCGCACGCTGAATCGCGTCCTTGCCAAGTCCGGCCGATCGGGCGAGCTCGTCTGAACTCGTCAACAGTGCTGCGGCAATCCGCTTGGGATCGAACACGCCGTGGCTGACATAGGCTTCCAGGTTCATGGCATTTTCCGATTCTCAAAATAACTGACGTGATATAGCGTCAGTTATGCTGAATTTCCAGAGCCAACAGCATTCATGTGATTGATTTGGCGGGAAGCGCCTCAATCAAGCAGGCTGCCTCGCTGGGCGTGCGCATCTACACGCGACGTCGACGGAGCAGTTTGGCGGCTGAACGCAGCTTGACCAAAAGAAAAGGCCGATCTTTCGACCGGCCTTGGAAAGTTTGGGAGAGGATGCCTGAAAGGCCCTCTCTCCCTGAACTCCGCACGCCTATGCTGCAAGTGCGAAATGCATCAGCGTAGTTGCAGTCTGTGCAATTGCGCGTGTTTGTCCTCGCGATCGCGGCGAGCGGCCTACCCGAACCCTCACAAGCTGACACCAGGAGGTCCTTATGGTTGATCGTGTTTCTGCGTCGATTACGCTCGGCGGTTCGCTGTCTCAGGAAGATTACATCCAGTTGGTAAAGCTGATCGCTGATGAGGATTTGTCGCCCGAATGGGACGGCGAAGCCTTCGACCCGGCAGACCGCGTGCCCGGACAATCCTTGACGCTTCGTGCGCACGAGGTCGCGTGGGGGCGCTTCGATGCCTTGGAAAGGTGGTGCATAGCCAGGCAAGTGCCGTTTGCCCGATGGTCTGGATCATTTTCCGGTGAATGCGGCGGTGAGCGTGTCGTATTCAAGCGTGGGACTGAACCGGAGTACTACGCGGCCGACGAGGTCGATGAAATCGTCATCACCAGGCGTATGGTCGAAAAATTGAGGTCGATCGAAGCGATCCTCGCCTATTTCGATGCGGCCGACGTCATCATCCCGCCGCTTGTCGTCGAGGGCGACAAATTTGGTGCACCCGGTGCGGACCTATTCTGAACGGCGGACACCGACGCTATGACAGGTTGGTTGCTGGCTTTGTAATTGGGCTAACGGTAAAGTGGCCTATGCCCTTGTTTTCCTTTCTGGCGCTTTCTGCGGCCAGCGTACTTTGCCCGTCGGTCTCGGTCCATGACGGCGACACCATTCGATGCGGCTCCGAGCGCATCCGGATCGCCGACATCGATGCGCCTGAACTGCCTGACTCGCCCAAATGTCAGGACTATCGAGTGCGCTATGCATGGTGCGATTTCGAGAAGGGCCATGCGTCTCGCGATGCGCTTCGTGGCTTCCTCGCCAAAGGTCGCATTGTCATCGTGCGTCAGGGCGTCGATCGCTATGGTCGCACCCTCGCGCTGGTGCGGGTCAACGGCGTCGATGCCGGAGACTGGCTGGTAAGCCGCGGTCTCGCCCGGCGCTGGAATTGATGATCAGCCCTTCAGGCTCCGCGCGATTTGACCCAGGATTCGGGGGTGCGGTCTACGATCAGTGGATAGGGACACGGCCGGCATAGCGCGAAGGCTTCCTGCGGTTCGCCGCTGAGCCAGCGCGGCCAGTCGTCCGGCGCGAGCACGACAGGCATGCGATCATGGATATCGGCCATTTGCGATGTACCATCGACCATGACCATGCTGTAGGCTTCGCTCCACTCGTGGGTCGTCCGCCAGATCCCGGCAACCGCGAAAAGCTCGGCGCCTGCCAGCGAATACCACGTGCGGGTCATCCGCCCCTTTGGGCCTTCGGGTTCCGCCCAGGCGGTAGCCGGGATCAGGCATCGCCGCTTGATGAAGCTGTCGCACCAGAACGGGGTCGAAAGCTTATTCTCGCGGGCATTGTTGACCGCCTTGGGCTTCAGCGCTTGGCCATGCTTGCCCTTAAGCGAAAGCGGAAATCCCCATGTCATCGTGCGGGCTGCTCCTTCCGCCACGACGAGGCCGGGATAGCCAGGGTAAACTTCTTCGCCAAAGTTGGCGCCGACGTCTGCGCGGGCGCCAAAAAGCTGCCCGACTTCCGCCACATTGGCCCGCATCTTGTAGAGATTGCACACGGGCCGAAATCACAATGCTTGCGGCAGAAAGTCAATCGGCGACCGACGGGCCGGCACTCTGTCTTGCCTGAATGTTCCTAATATGTTCCAATATGCGTTATGCGAATCGACCACGACACCATAGCCCTGGCCATCCTTGCCGCGCCCGGTTGGGCGCGTGTCGGCATTACAGCCACTGATGAACGTATGCGCGAGAATGCTGCGCATGAGCTGGCCTCGGTAATCCTCGGCGCCGGGGACCGGGATCAGGGGGGCGATGATCAGCTCGCCTTCGCGCTTTGAGCCGTGCGCTGGACGACTGAGGGGACGCACCAGGCCACGTGCATCTTTGAAGCGGCCTGCTTCCATCAGGCGATCAAACCTGTCTGTCGCTGCGGCCACGCCTCGACTTTCAATCCGCATGGCTTGTGGTGGCTTTTTCGGCAGCGACATTGGGATGACCGTTTCGCCGATGCCCGACTTCACTTCTGGTGCAGGATCTGCGGGATCAGAACCCGAACGAAAGTCGTGCCTGTTAGGATTGAGACCGTCAGACCGTCAGAGGCCGATGTGGTCCTGCCTTGGCCCGACGAGCATGAATGGAAACGCGAGGTCCGCCGTTTCCGGGCGTGATCGGCTCAGGCGTCTGTCACGCGGCCTAGCAAGTCCATGAAATCGCGCGCAGCGTTCTGGTCGGCGGCGTCCTTGAATGCGACATCGAGATCGGGGGCATTGCCGAGGATGTACATCAGTGCCCACATCGCGAACCGGCGGCCGCGATCCTTTTCGAGCCAAAAATCGACCGCGAGCCTTTCTTGGCCCGCTTCGAGAACAGCCGGGCTGACAATGCCCAGGTCGGTCGCCCCGAAATAGCGCTGCATCTGGTCGTCGAAATCCATCGGTCGTCCATGCACATGAAACAGTCAGGGCGCCCGGCATGTGCCGGACGCCCGATCGCTCAGCCGTTGATCTTGTCCTTCACGGCCTTGGCGGGCGCGAAAGTCAGCTTGCGCGATGCAGCGATCTGCATCGTCGCGCCGGTCGAAGGGTTGCGGCCTTCGCGCGCCGGGGCGTCCTTGACCTTGAACTTGCCAAAGCCGTTGAGCGAGATTTCTTCGCCCTTGGCGGCGGCGTCCGCGATCGCGGCGAACACGGCATCCACGATCTTGCGGGCATCAGTCTTGGTCAGGCCTTCGCTGGCAGCAACGGCTTCGGTGAGATCGGCGGTATTCATCGTGAGTTACCCTCCAAAAATTCGAGGCCTGACTAACCCGGCGCGGCGGGGCCGTCCAGCCATGCCCACTTTCACTGGGCCACATCGCGCCCGCGAGCAGCGCGAACCACAAGGCCAGGAGGGAAGGGGGAGCGGGGCTTTGAGTCAGGCAGGCCGGTGGTCGGCGCAGTCAGGCTCGCAGATCAGGAGCCAGTTCATGATTTCAGCCATTCCCCTCAACAAGCTCGCGTCATCGCCGCGCAATGTGCGCAAGCATTCGGATGCGGCGGCCGACGCGGAACTCAAGGCCAGCATTGCCGCCGTTGGCCTGCTGCAGAACCTGGTCGTTAGTGCTGCGCCCAAGGGGCGCTACACGGTCGAAGCCGGCGAACGCCGCCGCAAGGCGCTCATCGCGCTTGCCGACGACAAGGTACTGCCGCGCGATCACCCGGTGGCGTGCCTGGTGCTCGATGCCAATGACGCGACCGCTGTTGAATCGAGCCTCGCCGAAAACTTCCAGCGGCTGAACATGAACCCGGCTGATGAGGCGCAGGCCTTCGCCACACTGGTGTCCGAAGGCGCGAGCGCCGAAGATGTCGCCCGGCGGTTCGGGCTGACGGTCCGCTTTGTCGAAGGGCGGTTGCGGCTCGCAAGCCTCGCACCGGTCGTGTTCGATGCGCTGGCTGCGGGCGAGATCACGCTGGACCTCGCCAAAGCTTTCGGCGCGACATCCGATCGCGAGATCCAGGCGCGCGTATATGGGCAGGTGTCCTCCTCATATTACGCCCTCAATGCGGCCAGCATCCGCCGGATGGTCCTTTCGGACACCGTCCGCGGCAACGATCCGCGCGCGCGGCTTGTCGGGCGCGAGGCCTATGAAGCTGCGGGCGGTCGTATCGAACGTGAACTCTTTGACGATGAGGATAGTGAAGCCTGGCTCGATGTCGCTTTGCTCGAACAGGTCGCGTCCGCGCGCATGGATGCTGAAGCCCGCGCTCTGGCGGAGCAGCATGGCCTGGCCTGGGTCCGCCCGACGCTCGATAATTATGCCAGCCATGAACTGACGACGGGTCTCACGCGCCTTGTCAGCCAACCGGCACCGTTGTCCGACGATGATATCGGGCGGCTCGAAGCCCTGGATGCAGCGTATGATGAACATGCCGCCATTCTGGAAAACGAGGACAGTGACGACGATGCGATCGCGGCGGCTGAAGGGGAACTGGAGCGGATCGAGCATGAAAGCCGCATCATTCGCGATCGTCCGCAAGTGATTGCCCCTGACCTGCGCCCGCAGGCGGGCATGATCCTTACCTTGGGCCGCGACGGGACGCCGGTCCTGCAACCCACTTTTTATGGCGAGTGCTCTACGCAGCCCAGTGAGGACGACGATGGCAGCGTCGAGCCGGTCACGGAAAAGGGCGGTGCTGGACCACGCCGTTCGGTGCTGTCGAAGCGGCTGGTCGATGAACTCGCCATGCAGCGCCGCGACGTGCTTTCGCTCCATGTCGCGTCCGACCCCGCGCTCGCGCTCGATGTGCTGGTCTTCACGCTGGCCGATGCGGACACGAACGACTGGAAAGGCCGGGCCGCGTCAACCTTGCGTGGGGGCACGCCGAATGGGCCCATCATCGGGTTCGAGCCGACTGACGCACCTGCAAGCACGGGTCTGGCCGAGTTGCGGGCAGGTCTCGATGAAAGTTGGCGTACCGGTGAAAATCCTGCTGCCCGGTTCGATCTGTTCCGCGCGCTCGATGACGATGCCCGCGCTTCGTGGCTCGGCTTCCTGGTCGGGCGAACGCTCGAAGCCAGCCTGAACCTCGATGGCGACAGGCGCATTGCGTTCATCGATCACCTTGGCGGCCTTGTCGGCATCGACATGGCGCGCTGGTGGCGCCCGACTGCGGCGAACTATTTCGACAGGGTGTCGAAGCAGGTCATCCTCGACGCACTGGGTGACGTTGGTGGCCCAGATCTTTCAAGCCGCTTCGCGGCGGTGAAGAAGCGCGATCTCGCGATGAGCGCTGAAAGGGTCTTCGCAGGTTCTTATATCACCGAAGTCGAGATTCGCGACCGGGCGCTGGCCTGGGTTCCTGCCGCGATGCGGTTCGGCGAGATCAGTGTCGTGAATGCGACCGACACCCCTGCCGATGGATCTGGCGCCATTGGCGATGCTGCAGTCGTTGCGTCAGCCGACGAAGCCCTTGGTGAGGTTCCGGAGGCCCGCGCTGCCTGAGCTCTCCTGACAGGCGCATGGGTTCTGGCGAGGCGGTCTCTTCCTTTCCGGGAAGGGGCCGCCTCTTTCATTGGCCTACGCCGCTGGAGGCTTGCGCCCGTAACAACCGCGGAGGCAGTCTTGTCGGTACGCAAGTTGGTGGGCCCGGCAGGATTCGAACCTGCGACCGAGCCGTTATGAGCGGCCAGCTCTAACCGCTGAGCTACAGGCCCACCTTGGTGCGGACGGCACGATCCGCTTATGCGTTTTCGCCGACCAGCACTACCCCTTCGGAACGGGCGGCGCGCATCAAGGCATCGTCCAGGGTTGCCAATGGCACGTTTTCGCGCAGGGCAAGTTCGAGATAGGCGGCATCATAGGCGGTAAGACGGTGGGTACGTGCCAGCCCCATCAATGCTGCATCGTCGGGGTGATGATCCAGGCGAATTGGCAAGCCATTCAGCAAGGCGAGCGCGCGGCTGCTCTTGGCGCTGTCAATACGTCCGCGCCGTTCGTTTGAGATGAAAATATTCCGCATCTCGAACCACCAGAGGCTCGGTGCAATCGCAGAATCATTCGGAAATTTCGCGTAGGCTGCTTCCGCCCGGATATTGCCCTCATCGGGCAGGAGCCAGCATGCTGCTACCGATGCATCTATGACAAACGGCATTAGTAGCGATGGCCTTCGTGACGCGCAGCCAGAATGTCCGAGACCGCGATGCTAGGCATAGTTTCGCGAAACATCGCGATTTGCGCCATAGTGCGCTGGACTTCGTTAGCGCGCTGCTCCGCCTCAGGCACAAGACGCGCGATGGCACGGCCATGGCGGGTGATGATAATGGTTTCGCCTCGCTCGACCTCGCTCAAGAGCTGGGGCAGGTGAGCCTTTGCATCGGAGGATTGAACTTCACGCATCGCAAACCACTTTCAGTTGGTCAATTTGACTGGTCCATCTATACCATGATGGGACGGATTAGCAACGTCATTGAGGTCTGCGGTGGGTGCCGTCGATGGTGCGTGCACGTGGTCTCATTCGCAAAGCGCACTTATGCAGGGAAGCTCTGCCAAAAGATCCCGATCATCGTCGCAAGGAACTGGAAGGAGATCCAAGATTTTTTCCCATGAATCCGTAGCGCTGACGCCGGGCAAGATGGAAGCCCGCGAGCAGGTGCGTTTTCACCATTCTGATGCAGAACGGATTTCGGCAGCGGCCGCCGCCATGGGAATGAAAGTTGCGGACTTCATTCGTCAGGCGGCTCTTCTGTGTGCTCAGGATATCGAACAGCGGCTGACCACGTCGAATTTGCCGATCAAGATGCTCGCCGATTTCACTACAGCTATAAATACGCAGGGAAGGCAGGTGCCTGGATTGAGGCATGCGCTGAGGCAGACGCGGGACATTCTCAAGACGCAGAGCTGAATACTCTGCAGCCCTGCACAGCTGACCACGCAGAGGCGTGATCATGCTAGGATAAAGAGGAGAGGGGGCTTTGCCTGCGGCGAGCCAGACGGCGTTTGTGCCTGTCGGCTTGTCAGGAGGCCCCCATGTCGAAGTTTGCTTCGCGCCAGCCCAGCGAGAGTCCTGCTGCGCGCATCACCCGCGAGATCGTTGCCCGGCTTGAAGCGGGCACAAAGCCCTGGATCCGGCCCTGGCGCGGGACGACCACCACGCGTCCACTGCGCGCGTGCGGTATTCCTTACCGCGGGCTCAATGTATTCTGGCTCTGGATGATTTCCGACATCTGCGGTTTCGCGTCGCCCTATTGGATGACGTACCGGCAGGCAGCTTCGCTCGGAGGGCAGGTGCGCAAGGGTGCGAAATCCACCATCGCCATCTTCTACAAGAGCTACGCTAAGGAAGTCGAAGCCCCGGAAAGCGGCGAGCGCACGAGCGAAGCGCGCCGGGTGCTCAAGGCCTACGCCGTGTTCAGCGCTGACCAGGTCGACGGCCTGCCAGAACGGTTTCATCCAACGCCGGTGGTCTCGCCGGTCGAGCCCGAGGGGTGGCAGGCGGAACTCGACGCCTTCTTCGCCGCGCTCCCGCTAAACCTGCGGCATCAAGGCGACGAGGCGTACTACGAACCCGTCGCTGACCGCATCACGATGCCATCGCCGACGCTCTTTTCAGGGTTCGATCACTATTACGCAACGCTCGGCCATGAGTGTTCTCATTGGTCAGGACATAAGTCCCGCCTGGGTCGTGATCTGAAAGGCCGCTTCGGCAGCAATGCTTATGCGATGGAAGAATTGATCGCCGAACTTTCAAGTGCAATGCTTGGCGCCGAATTGGGATTGCCGGTCACCCATCTCGATCATCACGCAAGCTATATCGATCACTGGCTCACCGTCCTCCGGCAGGATGACCGGGCGATCCTGACGGCGGCGGCCAAGGCCGAAGAAGCGGCGAGCATGCTGCTCAGGCTTGGTGGCCGCGCGACCGCAGTCGAGGCGGAGGTCGCCGATGTTGGCGATTCCGGCGATACGCCCGACGTTGCACTTGCGGCCTGACGGAGGGACCCATGGGACGCTCCATCAGCTATCCATCCGGTGCCCTGGTCGCCTACCAGGCGATCGATGACGATGACGACAGGGAATTTGCAGTTGAATGTCTGCGCGGCGATCTGATCGCGCGGGCGCGGCAGGTCTTTCCTTCACTTGAAACCCGTGACGGCTGGCGAGGGCGCGAAGATCGGATCCTCATGCGCAACCGCTACGCTGACTTCGGTGTATCGATCTATGGCGGCCTTGCCGCAGTATGGATGGCCGAGCGCATCGATGGTTCCTACCACGATGCCGACTGTCGCCACTCGCTACAGCCGCTGGCGCAGCACTGGCTCTGCCAAATTGCCCCGCGCTTCGATCGATCGTTCGCCGAGTATGACTGCCTGGGCCACATGTCGAACGGCGAGGGAGTTTATCGCAAACGTGTCTGACGTCTCGTTCGGCGGTCAGCGTGCGGGAGGGGAGGGGGCAAGTGGGTGTGAACTTACGTGGAGATCACACATGTCCGGCAATCCCCCACCTTCCTCGCCTGAACAGATCCAGCAGGAGCGCACGCTGCAGATTGCGCGCCTCAATGACGAAACCCGGCAAGGCAAGGCGCCGCGCTCTCGTATCCATTTCACACAGGGCGTCATCGAATTGCTGGCCGAGGGCCAAACCATCGAACCCGCCCGCATGGCCCGTGTCATCATCAACCAGCGCCTGCTGATGCAGCAGATCGCCGGCGCGCCGATCGAGCCGGGCGATGATCCCTACGGCGAACGCGACTTCGGCGTGGTCACGTTTCTGGACGAACGGATCTACTGGAAGATCGACAGCTACGCTGCCGATGGCACGTTCTCATTTGGCTCTGATGCGCCGTGGGATGCGTCGGCCACGACGCGCGTCCTGACCATCCTCCTGCCCTCCGAATACTGACCCGGTGGGCGCCCAGCGGCTAGTCCAAGCCGCCGGCATCCGCGCATCGTCCGCCTGCCCGCTGCCGCCCGGCGCTGCGCGCGGCCCTTCATCAGGAGTCCTTTTGCCATGCCCCGCACCATCGATCTTTCAGGAACACCCTTCGACGAACCCTGCGCGCAAATCGGCCGCGATCCGGATGCTTCGGTGCGTAGCCGGCAGGAAGCGCTTGCCTATCGTGCCGCGCTGGTCGCGGTTCTCGGCGTCCCGCCCGACGGATACGCGCTCGAAGTTGCCAGCAACGCCCACGATTTCGGGACGTACTATACCGTGCGGCTGCGGTGCCCATCCGATGCTGTCCACTACGACGCAGCCTATGAGGCACTGGCCGAGAACGGCCTTGCGCACTGGCATGAGGCGATGATGCCGGCCCCATACGACTATGCGCCGGATAGGACATGGACGGCGATCTGCCCGCATTCCCCGTCGCGCGAAGCGATCGAGCGCGCACTGATCACGAGCCGCCCCGCAGCCGACGGCACTTTTGCCTTGGATCTGTTCGCCCGGATTCATGCCAATTTGCGCGCAGGGTATCCCGATCACGCCGCGCGGGCGGACCTGCGCATTGCCTGCATCCACGAGCAGTCTGGTGCCACCGTGCATTGAGGACCGCCTGCTCGCCCCGCGGACTGGAGGGAAGCGGGATGGGAAGGGGTGGCCGGGGCAGGGATGCCCCAGGCCTTCACCCCCAGGGCCCCCGAGCTGCAAGACGGGGTCCTCGCCAAGGAGCACCAGGCAATGAATATCGGCACCATCCAGAGCAATGCGCAGGGTCAACTGAGCGGCTCGCTCGCGACCGTCATGGTCGCCATGACTTTCGCGCTGCGCGAGGTCGAATCCCGCAATGACAAGGCCCCCCGGTTCGAAATCCTCACCCGCAACACCGGCGGCGCTTTCGTCCAGATTGGCGCGCTGTGGGAAAAGGCGTCGCTCGAGTCCGGCGAATGCTACCTGCAGGGACGTATCGACGACCCCTCGCTGACCCGGCCGTTGCCGATCACCGCGTTCAAACAGAACGATGGCAGCTACAACGTCGTTTGGTCGCGTCCGCGCGCCCGGCAGCGGGTCGATGCATTCGCGCCGGCCGGACAGGCCTGAAACGCGCGCTGCCCCTAATTCAACCCGCGTCCCGGCCTCCTGACGGAAGTCGGGGCGCTGCATGAGAAGGAGGAACCCATGCTGACCGATTCCGAGCGGTTCGCATTCCGCACCCACCGCGCCCACGTTCTGGCTACGACGGGGAACGCTTATGACGCCTGCCAGGTGGATAGCGCGATCGGCAAGGGGCACACACTCATCATCCTTGATGAAGGCGTCATCGGCCTTGCCTGGGCATGGCCCGTCGCCGTCACCGCCGCAGCGGGCCATCTCCACAAGCTCGGCGATGCGGGTGCGTTGACACTGGCCGACCTCGTCGCGCCGCTGGAATTCGATGAGGACGATGTTCGCACGGCGATCATCGTGGCACAAGCGCTCGGTTTCGCCATCGATCCCGTCTTCGCGCGGGCTTGCCCTGCCGAGTGACCGGTTGACGCTGCAAGCGTGCGAAGCCCGGAGAATGGCGGCCCATTCCATGGGCGCGGTGCCCATTCCGCACCAGCGGGACTTTTCCATCGCTGCCCCTGATTATCCATCTGCCCCGTGCGGGGGCGTGATCCCCAAGGATACGTGCTCATGACTCTCCCCACCAAATTGCGTGCCCGGGTTTCAACCGCTTTTTTGACGCGGTTCCCGAAGCGATTGCCCAATTGCCCCCATGGTGCCCGTCGCTGGCGCGTGACAGCTACCGCGATGTTCCTGGTTTCACCGCCATCGAGACGAATGCGGCTCTCTACGACAACACGGATTGTCTGGACTCGGTCACATTCGGCCGTGCGCTCGCTTTTTCGCGGGACGGCCGGCACGGTGAGGTTCATCGCCTCGATGGGCCCGCACCACTGACATTCTACGAGCCGATACAGCCATTCATCGGGTACAGCTGATACGACCGCCTCGCGTGTTACGGACGGACCGGCGAACGATTGAGCGACGCCGATGGCAACGATACCCCCTGTGGGCCGGATCCCTGCACGTGGCGGCCTGATACCATTACCCTCGAACTCAGCGATCAGTTTGGCGGAGGCCTGGACCTGCGGACCGACTTTGCGCTCCTTGAGAGCGACGATGCCTGGTCGGATGCCGATACGGTGCGGATTGCACTAACCCGAAACGCGCGGATCGATGTCGGCGATCTCATCGACCTCATCATCGACGGTGTATTCAGCCCCTCCGGCGATTCTGACGCGGACAGCTACGATACGCAGGAAACAAGGTTCCGCTACGATGCCAGGGCGCGGGCACATGCCATTCTCGAAAATGACGATGCGGCGGTCCTTGCGGTGATCCGCATGGTCTTTTCCGACCGCGTTGCCTGGCGCATTCCCGCCGGGCGGACACTCCACCTCACCTGGTCAATGGAGCGAAAGGATCTTGCCCTCCTGCCGGAGCCGGACGTCCAAACGCCCGCGACGGCCGCAACTGCCGCGCCGCTGACCTGAGCAATCTGCCGCTTGCCCGAGCCCGCCGCCGGACAAAGTCCTTCAGACACAGGAGATCCCGATGGGATGGCTTTCTATGACCCTGCACGGCATGGCGCCCCATGCCACGCCCAAGACTTATCTCGACGATCAACTGACATATCGCCCGGACCCCCAGAACGGCCGGAGCGACGGTTTGCGCGTCCTCAAATCGGTGGTTCGTTCTGGCGCCTATTACGCCGCCTGCCAGAGCTATGGGGCCGCGGGGGAAGGCGTGCCTTTCGCGATGATCTGCCTAGTCCGCTGGAACCCACGTGCCAAAGACGGATTCGTGTTCGCGTACAAGGACATGGCGGAAACGGCAGGCCCGTATTACTTCGATTGTCCGGCCTCGATCCTCGACCTGCTTGGCCCCCCGATCAATGACCATGCGGCCCAATGGCGGGCCAAATGTCGCCAGCGACTGGCGCTGACCTCGCGCCGGAAACCCATGCCTGGTGACACCCTGCTCCTTCCCGAACCGCTGACGTTTTCCGACGGGATCAGCGAACAGACGTTCCGCGTGGTTCGGTGGGGCACCAAGACCATGCTGCTGCGCGCAGGCGACGGGGTCGGTGTGCGGATTTCGCATCTGATGAGCAGGGCCTGGACCATCGTCCCGCCTGAGGCCGCGTCTGCGGGTTCGCCGGCTGCGGTTTGATCTGTTGCGGTGGTCGGACGGGCTGCCCCCCATTCCTCATGCTGACCATCCGGTCTTCGACCGGGCTTCTCCGGCTTCGCCGGGCGGGGCGCGTCTCAGGCTGCGGCGCTGCGGGCGTTCCTGCATCGACAATTCCCGGCTCTGGCGGAGTGTTCGAGAGGGAAGGGGGAGGGAGGAAGGTGTGGCGGGAATGGACCCGTTCACGAACCGAAAACCGGCACCCGAGCAGCAAGACGGGGCGGAACCTGAGGAGAATACGGCAATGAACATCGGTCAACTCAAGAAGAATGCCTCTGGCAACTTCATCGGCAAGATCCAGACCGCGACGATCGACCTCGTTATCGGCCTGCGCCCGGTCAATTCGGCCAATCCCGGCGCACCGCGCTACGATGCCATGGTGCGTACACGCAATGGTGTCTTCATCCCGGCCGGCGGTCTGTGGGAAAAGGTCGCAAGTAACGGCACCGGGGTCTTCCTCCAGGGCCAGATCGACGATCCGAGCTTCGAGGCGCCGCTGTCGATCGCGCTGTTCACGCAGCAGGACGGATCGCTCAACGTGGTCTGGTCGCGTCCGCGCCGCCGCATGGCCAATCCGTTCGACGATGGCGCTCCGATCAGCGGCGATGCCGACACCACTTTCAGCCCGCGCAGCGAAACCTTCGCTTCCCCCAGCGAAGACCCCTTTGCCTCTGCGACGGGCGATTACGTCGGGGCCGAAGCCTGACACCCCCGCTTCCCCGACACACCTTGCGGTCCGACCTCCCCCGCGGTCGGACCGCATTTTTTTGCTGGCGGGGCCAGAGGCACAGGCGGCCGGGTCCTTCCGAGAGGGAGGCGCGCTGACCGCGCCGTTGCCCAAGCCCAACGGTTGCCCGGAAGGGCCACCCATTGCGGCGGTCATCGTGTCTCGGCGAGTGTGGATCACGGTGCTGCGGGAAGTTCACCCGGCCCCACTGCGGGGCGGGCTACCATCGCAGAACGCACCGCGCAGGTACCGTCCCATTGCTGGTTGTCGGCGCTCCCATTTTCGAGCGCATGATGATCTGGCCGATGCGGACGTGGTCGCAGGTACGGTTGGCGGCCCGTTCATCGCCGCCCATGCCCGGCACCTGATGGCCTGCTGATCAGGAACCTGCGTGATGCGCACGTTCGCCGTCGGCGCCAAAAGCGCGAAATACTCGGCTGCGTTGCGGTACCGAAGAAACCGTCATCTCCATGACAGACCAAACCTTTCAGCACCATCGTTTGGCCATCCGCCAGTCGGGATGAAAATCTTCGCCCGTGCACGACCTTTGCAACCGCCGCTCCCATGCGGCCGTGTTGTCGGCCTGACGGCCTCCGCCCGCACCACCCGCTTGGGATCGCCAGTTCCCCTCGCCGGGCGGCAAGCCGCCCGCTCGGTGCAAAGCCCGCTCATTCCCGGGCTTCGTCTCTCTCCATCCCGGCGGGATTAGCCCGCCGATGACCCCGAAAGGAATGGCACATGAACCAGGTTTTTCTCTCTGGCCGCATCACCTCGGAGATTTCGCGCTTCGGCACTGAAACCAAGGGCGGCGTCATGTTCACGCTGGTCACCAGCAGGCCCGTCATCAAGGAGGGCCAGGTCCAGAAGGACGAGCAGGGCTACACCGAAACCTACGACCAGTTCCACACCGTCAAGGCCTTCGGCGGCCTCGGCAGGGCAATCGCCAACAACAAGAAGAAGGCCGACAAGCTCATTGTCTCGGGCGAGATCCGCTACACCCGCAACGAAAAGGACGGGCGGACCTATTACAACACCGAGATCGTCGCCGACGAGATCGAGTTCATCTGACTACCAGAAACGGGCGGTCCTTACCGGGTCGCCCGTTTCTGCTGGTTCGCATTGCGACCAGCTCTATCGTCGGACCCTCAGGGTCGGCGCTGACGCGCCGGCCCTTTTTTTGTTTCCGCAGCCCTCGGCCTTTCTTTGCCTGTGCAGGCGGCGTGCCGCCGGGATGCGTGCGGCCCCGTCAGGTTTCACAGGCGGGGGTGTGCGCGTCCGGACGCGCCGGAGGCAGCATGCCCGAAGGACTGTAATACCTATTACTTTGTGTGTCCTCCCAGTGTGGCAAGCCGGCCTGGCGCCCCGTCAAGGATGCACGGTTCCCCCAATTTTGCCGCCGGCGGCCTGACGGCCACCACCAACAAAATCGGCTCCCCCATGCCCCGCTCACGCGGCGTCAACCGGGGTCCGGGGCCGCGATGCGCCCCGGCTTCCCGGTCAACGTCCCTGACTGGCCTTGGCACGGCTTGCCGGATGATGAGCGTCATCAAGCCGATGACGAAACACGTCCATCAGGAGCAAGACGTCATGCAAACTTTCTCGAACTTCGCCGATCTCGCGAGCTTCATCGCCGAGGAAACCGGGACGACCGATCAGGCGGCCACGTACTCGTATGCCTTCATCGAACACGACGAACGCGCAAAGCTGTCTATCGTCGATGAGGCTGAAGTCTGCTTCATGCCCGATCCCGATCAGGCCCGCGCCGCTGTGGAGATGGTCATGGCCACGCTGTTCGATGTGCTGCGCGATACGCGCCTTGAACCCTTTGCCGCCGACCTTGCCTGGGGCTTTGCGAACAGCTTCCACGTTGTCGCCAAGCGCATCGAAGGGCGCGAGGACGATGCGGCCAGGGAACTGGGCGAACTGGTGCGTATCTCGGATCCTTCAGAAATCCATGCGACACAGGTGGAGGACACTCGTTTGCTCTGCGAAACGCTCCAAAGCTGCCGTGAGGCGATGGAGTGCATGCGCGACCATGCCGCCCAAGTGTTCCACGTCGAAACCGGTCGTCCGTTCTCGACCACCCGGGGATCGCGCGTCAGCTCGGCCACGACCGCGAGCCAGATCGAGGCGCGCGACTTTCTCGCAGCCCGCGCAGCCAAACGCCGCGAGGCCCATGCGCCGACCGGCCCCGTCGTGATCTTTTCCGGGGGCGATACCTGGCATGACCATGAACTGCTCTACAAGGCGCTCGACGATGCCTTCGCCCGTATTCCGAGCATGATCCTTGCGACCACAGCCCAGCACAAGGGTTGCGACCAGATCGCCCACGCCTGGGCGGCATCGCGCGGCGTGGCGACGGTACGCTTCACACTCAATCGCGCCATGGGCAAGCGGGCAGGCTTTGCCCGCAACGAGCAGATGATGAAACTCAAGCCGGTTCATGCGGTCATCTGTGAGGGGTCGGGCCTTCAGGCCAACCTGCTGACCCGAGTGCGCGAAGCGGGCGTACCCTACCACGCCTTTGCCGCAAGCCACCAGCAGCCAGCCTTTCCAGAAGGCGGGCCAGCGGTAAGCAGCCAGCGCCGGTTCGCGCGGCGTCAGCGCGAATTTTGAACCTGCCTGCCTCAACCTCTTTCCCGGAGGGCGCTGCCTTGCGCGGCGTCCTCCATTTCTCTTTCTTTTTTGTTCTGGCGGCAAGGCACGCGGGCGTAGTGGGGCTTTCGCCCCACGTGCCGCGCGCCTGTTTGGAACAACCAATGTCCGGTTACGGCCTTGGCAAAGCCGGCGGCAGCCCGTCGCCCGTTTGCCAGACGACATGACGAACCCCAGGCGTCATCATCAGCGCGGCGAGCGCATCGTCATAGGCGGGATCGGGCACGTTGCGGACGAGGTGGACCGCCGTCGCATCCAGCCCCGTGTCCTTGAGCGCGATGCTGGCGATGGGATGGTCGGGCCCCAGGTTGACCCGCAGTCCCTTCACGAAGCGCCGCCCTTCACCCACGGATTTGATCACCAGTGCGCGCTCGTCGAGGCTTTCGTAGGGGATCCACTCGCGCGTCAGCGGCATGACCGCGATCTCGAAGATCTGGGGGAGGCCCGAGACGCCGATCGAGAACGTGGCGCTCATCACGAGGTGACCGCCGCCGCCATCAGAACGCCACAGTTCCTCCTCCACCGCAAAGCGTTTGTGGAAGCGCCGTGCCATCTCTTCGTCCATCAGGAACGGCCAGTCCGGCAAATGACGTACGATGATCTTCTCACCGAAGCGTGCGGGCTCGATCGCCTTGATTTCGCCGATCACGACCATGATCGCTTGCGGAGAGGCATGCGCCATCGCCAGGTCCGAGCGGCGCCGTCCCGCGATGTCTTCCTTCTGCTCGAGCTGGAACCTCTCGGGCACGAACAGCACGCGCGCGAGACTTTCGCCGCGCACCTTGCAGGCAAGCGCCGCATGGATAAGCGCGCGCCGGATGACGAACCAGTTGCGCTTGCCCGCCATGCGTGGATGCCAGTGCGTCAACTCGGCCTTGTCCCAGAGGAAGTGAAGCAATCCCTGCATCGTCAGGCGCAGGCCATTGGATCGCACCTCCGGCTTGTCGTTGGTGAATGCCGAGGGCGCTGCCCGGGCAGGCCCGCGTGACAGCGGAAACGCGAACTTGAGTTCGGTCTCGCCGCTGTCTTCGTGTTCGACGACCGCCGAGCCCCTGACCTGGCCAAGGCCGGTCAGGAAATCGGGCGCCTCGTAATGGTTGCAGGCTGATGCGTGACGCGGTCCCGTCCCGGGCCAGCGCGCGAGCACATAGCCGCCCTGCCGATGTGCGATGTACAGCGGCAACTTGTGATCGCGCCGGCACAGACAGATGGCCCGTTTGCGCTGTTCGAGCGTCTGCGCTAACAGGTCGGTGAGACCCGGATCGTCCTCGGCGATCTCGCGCTCCAGCAGATGGTAATGCTGCATGCCTGCAACTCCGATGCCTGATGACCCAATGCGGCATCGGAACCGGTCGTCGTGCGACCCTCGGTCACGACACCATCCCGTACCCCTCATAACGGGGCAGGGGCGTATCCCGCAAGGCCACAGAACAACAACAGGTCGCCATAGTCGTCCCATGATGGTGGCGGTGGGCGGCCTCCCTCAAGGATGAGCGGTACCCCCAATTTTTCCTGACGGAAAAATCGGCACCCCCGCTCCCCGCTTCGCGGCGGCTTCGCCGTCCTTGACCGAGACCGCCCACCACCACCGTCCGCCTTCCCGTCGATACCGACGCAGGAGGCCATCATGAACATTTCCACGAACGAACACGACGATCTCGAGGGCATCATCGCCAGCCTCGAACAGGCCTGGCTGACGCAGGCAGGTAACCGCACCGAGGCCTCGCATGGCGGGGCCGAGCAGGCACGCACCGGCAATGGCGAATGGTGGGGCGACTAGCCCCACCACGTCTTTTTCTCATGCTCCCGTGGTCTCGCCCGATCACAGCAAGGGACTGGTGATCCTGTCGGTCCGCATCCGGGACCGTTCGTCCTGGGCACTCTGACGCTCCGCCATCGGCCCTTTGACCCCACCGGAAAATCCAATTTCTCATGCCTCCCGATCAAGCCACGCCAACACGCCCGACGTCGCTCAAATCTGGCGATTGAGGGGCACACCGTACACGGCGGGGCCGTAGTCGAGAAACGGCAGAAATCCGCGGTTTTTTGACGTTTTGGTTAAGCTGCAGTCCGCTGCAGTTTACGGGGCGGTTTTGTAAGGTGCTGAATTAACGTCATTTCGGCCTGTTGCCGACTGCAGGCCGATTTCGGTTCGACAGCGTGTTGGCAGCGGCGTAGGATCGGCGCTGCGATAGCTGATCCCACGTTCCTTCATGGAAGGAAGCGCTGGTGAAAACCTTCAGGGATGTGGGCGTCTCGCTCGCCGTTACCCAGTTCGCGCGGATCGATGCGCTGGCCTCAGAGCTGGGCATGTCGCGCTCGGCCATCATCCGCCAGTTGATCGATGTCGGACTGCCCTTCGTCGAGGCCGGGCACGGCGTCAACGTGACGCGCCTCATCGCCATCATCGAAAGCACCCAGGCGGCGACCGACCGGCTGCTCACGCTGGCCGATCCCGACTTCGCCGAGCGGCTGCCTGGAATCACCATCGAGCGCCTGAAGGCCTACCATGATGCGTGAGCGCGGGATCCGTTTCGACGGCCGCCCGGCCACCGTCCAGCACCACTCGGCGCGTGGGAGGGTGATCCGCAACGCCGGCAGCTTCACGCGCGGGTCGCAGCTGCTGACGCACGAAGTGCTCATGACCTGGCAGGGGGTGAAACTGCCCGTCGTGATCGGCTTCTTCGTGTTCACGATCCTCGCCTCGCTGATCCTGACCTTCCGCATGGAAGACCATGAGATCCAGCTCGTGCTGATGAAGTTCTATGCGGTGGCATGGGACATGGTCGATTTCGATTCCCATCACGTGATCAATCTGACCCTGCCGTCCGACCAGGTTATCCGGGTGCCAATGGGGGCGGTCCCCTACAACAGCGCGGTCCGTATCGCCTGGTCCAAAGCCATGCACTGTGCCCTCGCTGCTGTGATCGGGGCGGTGTTCCTGACGGTTCCGCTCTCGGTCTGGTTCGTCGACGTGTCGCGCCGACGCGGGATCGAGATCCTCAAGGAACGCCATGAGCGCGGCGCCATGTTGGTAGAACGCGCAGTCCTCCTGCGCGAGATTGCCGCGCACAACTATGCCGAACTCGCGCGCGAACTTACGCGGATAGACCCCGGCCTCGACCCTGCACGGGTGGCGGCCACGTCGCCCGCGCGGCGGCTCGTTCTGGGTGTGCCTGCGCCGTACGACATGGCAGGCATCCCGTTTCCCTGGCGGCTCGAGCAGAGCCACGCCATGCTGATCGGCACCACCGGGTCCGGCAAGACGACCCAACTGCGTTCGATCGTCGCGCAGGCGCGAGAGCGCGGCCATCGCTGCGTGATCTTCGACCTGACCGGGGCCTTCGTGGAAAGCTTCTACGATTCGTCGCGCGATCACATTCTCAATCCGATGGACGAGCGCTGCCCGCCCTGGACGATCTTCAACGATTGCGAGAACTATGCCGACTTTACGGCCGCGGCAGCAGCGCTCATCCCGAGCGATGGCGGGAATGCCGAACCCTTCTGGGCGATGGCCGCGCGCACCCTGTTTGTCGAGATGTGCGTGAAGCTGGCCGAAGCGGGCCTGACTTCCAATGGCGCCATCGCCCACCACCTCATGCACGCCGATCTCTCGGCGGTTCACAAGATGCTCGAGAACACTATCGCCGATCCGCTGACCGCGACCCAGGCGGCGCGCATGGCAGAATCGATTCGCGCCGTGTTCAACACCAATGCGCAGGTCATCCGTTTCCTGCCCGATCCGGTCGAAGGCGGGTTGCCGCCGTTCTCGATTAACGACTGGATGCGCGAGGAAGAGCGGGATGGGGCGATCCTCTTCATTACCTCGACCCATACCGATCTCACGCTCAATCGCGCGCTGCTGACGCTGTGGATGGACATGGCGGTCAATGCCCTGATGCGGCTCGAGCGAACGCGCGATTTGCGCACCTGGTTCCTGTTCGACGAGGTTCATGCGCTACACCGGCTACCGGCAATCGAACATGGCCTCCAGACCGCGCGTGCCTTCGGCGGCGCGTTCGTGCTGGGCATGCACAGTTTCGACAAGCTCGCCGAGACGTATGGCGAGCAGGGCGCGATCAATCTTGCGTCCCTGGCACGCACCAAGCTGATCCTCTCGACGGCAGACATGGAAACCGCCCGCGTCTGCACCGAGTTCATCGGTAACCGGGAGGTCCGCGAGATGGATGAGGCCTATTCCTACGGCTATAACAACACCCGCGATGCCTCGACGCTGACGCCGCGTACCGAGGTCAAACCGCTTGTCATTCCCGACGACATCATGAACCTGCCATCGCTCTATGGCTTCCTCAAATTTCCTGACGGGTTCCCGGCCACGCGGATCCGGCTTGCCTGGCGCGATTACCCTGTCGTCGCGCCCCCTTGGCAGCGACGGGCTACCCTGACCGCCGCGCCCTTTGTGCCGCCCGGCGCGAATAAGCCCGCCGAGGAGGGCGAGGGAGGTGTCGAACCTGTCCCGGCAAAAGCGGCAACCATGGTGCACGGATTACAGGACCCAAGTGCGCCAGAGGATCGAACTCGTGTGTCCGATGACCTGTTTACGGCTGCCGACCGCCGCGAGGTGTCGGTGGGCGAGCGCGAGGCCGACACGCGGGCTGCGGGTGAGCCGGCCGCGATGAACCAACCGGAAGCAGGGCTTGCCGGAATCATCGGCAACATGCGTTCGCAAGGGGCAGGGGAACCGCGCGCTGCGGAAAGTGCTCGCGATGCCGCGATTGGCCGGCGTGCCGGGATCGCTGTGCCGCGCAAGACGCCCGAGCAACTTGCGGCCCACGAGGAGCAGCTGGGCTTCGATTACAGCGACCGGCACGCACGGCGTGGTCACGAGGGGCGCGAACCCGGCCTTGATCATGACGACGGTCCGGCGCTCGGCAACTGACGCGATGTTGTCGGTGGCTCCGGTAAGATCGGCGGGCGGTGCGGCCAGCTATTTTGCGAAGGATGACTACTACACCGGCGAGCACGCGTCGGAGATGAGCGAATGGGGCGGCGAAGGGGCTGCCGCACTGGGTCTTGAAGGCGAGGTCGGCAAGGCAGCCTTTGAGACCCTGCTCAATGGTACGCTGCCTGACGGCACCGTGGTCAATGCCCACGAGCATCGCCGTGCCGGGATCGACCTGACCTTCTCGATGCCCAAATCAGCGAGCGTGCTGGCCTATGTCGCGGGCGACGAGCGCCTGCTGGCAGCGCACCGGGTGGCGGTGCGCCAGACCATGGCCTGGGCAGAAAAAAAGTTCGCCGAAGCGCGCAGTTACGAACACAGTCGGAGCGGAGAGGCGGTGCGGACGGGCAATCTCGTCTATGCGATGTTTCAGCACGACACGAGCCGCAAGCTCGATCCCCAGGCGCACATCCACGTGGTCATCGCTGCCATCACGCGCACCGCAGCCGGGCAATGGCGCGCCTTGTGGAATGGCGAGCTGTGGAGGAACAACGCCGCGATCGGCAGTGCCTATAACGCGGCCCTGCGCTCCGAGATCGAGAAGCTCGGATACGAAACCCGCATCACCGGCAAGCACGGCCAGTTCGAAATCGACGGCGTGCCCAAGGCGGTGATCGACGCCTTCAGCCAGCGCCGGGCGGACATTCTCGCGAAAGCGGCTGAACTCGGCCGAGGCGCGGACGAGACCCGTACCCTTCGCGAAATCACCCGGCGCACGCGTGACGAAAAGATCAACCTCGAGGACCGCGAGGCGTTGCGGGACTTGTGGCGGGATCGCGCTGCACAGCTGGGATTTGCCGGGGCCCCACTCGTCGCGGCGGCTCGTGAACGCTCAACTGCGACGCCGACAAGAGAAGGGCTGATTGGCACGCTGCGGCAGGCAGGCGACATTCTGCGTTCGTTCCGCGATACCGTCGGCACCTACCTGCTGCCCGATGACCCGCTCGCGACCAACGGGCTGGCGCGTCTCAAATTGTCGCCGCAGGCGTTCCGCAGCGAACTCGCTGTTGCCTCGGCGCTTAGGATCATGGGCCAGCGCGAGGCGGCGTTTGCCCTTGGCGATCTTGCCAGCACTGCGCTCAATCTCGGGATCAAGGGCGTGACGGTCGATCAGGTCGAGGCGAGGATCGGTCATCTCATGGCGAACGGCGCATTGATTCCGGGCATGTCTGACCGGGCCGACGGTGCGGTGACGCATGTGACTACGCCGGCCCATCTCGCCGCCGAGCGCAAACTGCTGGGTGGGATCGATGCCGGGCGGGGGCAGGGCGTCGCCGTGGTGTCTGCTGATCGCGCCGTCGAGCGGTTGCAGCATGTCGCGGGCAATCAGCCCCTGAGCGCCGAGCAACTGGCGGCCGGCGTTATGGCCCTATCCAGTGCCGACCGGTTCGTTGTGATCCAGGGTGTTGCCGGTGCGGGCAAGACGACCCTCATCCGGAGCATCGCCACAGTCGCGGGCGAGCAGGGGAGGGGCGTGGCCGGTCTCGCCATGGCCAATAAGATGGTCGACATGTTGCGCGAGGAAGCCCGCATTCCCGCGGAGACCGTGGCGGCGTTCGTCCATGCGCATCTGACGGCAGCAGAGCAGGGCGCGGGCCCTCGGTTTGAGGCACTGCGGGAGGGGCTGTCCGGCAAGATACTCGTGCTCGACGAGGGATCGCTCGTTTCGACCGAGGCAATGAACCAACTGGTCGTCATCGCCAACCGAATGGGCGTGGAGCGCTTGGTGATGATCGGGGATCGCAAGCAGCTGCAACCGATCGATGCTGGCAAGGCCTTCAGTCTTGTGCAGTCGCACGAACCAGCCATGGCACACCTCGAGGAAAGCCAGCGCCAGCGCACCGATGCCATGAAAGCGGTGGCGGGCCTCACGCGGGCGGGGGCGTTTCGGGAAGCGTTCGAAGTTCTGGGGGATCGCGTGGTGAGTGCAGGTGTCGATTATCGTGCGGTCGCGGCGCGTCGTTGGTTGGCCCTGTTGCCGGATGAACGTGAGCGTACCGCGCTCTACGCTTCGGGCCGGGAAACGCGGTCCGAGGTCAATGCACTGGTGCAGACTGGTTTGCGGGCCGAGGGTGTCTTGACCGGAGAAGGATTGGAACTGACCACACTCCAGAAGGTCAATGCGACCCGCGAGGAACTGCGCATGGCACAGACTTACCGGAAGGGGCAGGTCGTCGAGGTGTTTCGCAGGGAGCGACCGGCGGGGCTCGACGTTGGTCGCTATGAGGTGCTCTCGGCTCATGCGAAGGGCGTTGTGACCTTGCGGGATGGGGCTGGGGGGCGTGTCCGTTTCGCGCCGGCGGCGATCGGCGCCGATGATCGCCGTGATGCGTTGGCACTTTATGATGCGGAGAAGGTGCGACTGCACCAAGGTGACCAGATCCGCTGGAGTGCCAACGACAAGGATCGGGCGCTGTTCAATTCTGCGCAGGCGCAGTTATTGGCGATCGATGCCGATGGCGTGCGCATCGAGAATGCGCGCGGCGATATCCTGAACCTCCGCCGCGACGACCCGATGCTCGAACGCCTCGGTCTCGCCTATGCCATCAATATGCATCAGGCGCAGGGCATGACTTCGGACAAAGGGATCGGGGTCATGCATTCAGCCGAGCGCATGCTTTCCAACCAGCGTCTGACCTATGTTATGGCTACCCGTGTCCGGGATGACCTCGAGATCGTCACGAATGACAAGGATGCCCTTCTCCGAACGATCGATGGCAATCGCGGCGACAAGAGCAGCGCCTTGGAAGCGGTGGGTGAGAAGATCGTTGATTCTGCTCCCGTGAGTGGGCGCCCGGCGGGACATTCATCGGTCGGGAAGGCTGGCGTTTTGGATCCTGCTTCGCTGCGGGCAGAACCCGAGAAGCACCGGGGCATGCAGGCGCCAGTCCCTGAGAAACGATTGGATCTGGGGCTGTAGAGGGCAAGATCGGACGGGCTGCCTTTGACCGCGACTGCTGACGGTCCGGAATGTCTTCTTCGGAACGAAAAAGGCGATAAGTTGCCGTCCAGCCGACCGGCGCCAGCGTCACAATCCGCAGGGCAGGTTGAACTCGACAGGGGAGTGAATGACAACGTGGTGGATCTGACACAGGTGGAAGAGGCGATTGCGGCCAAGCGGCTGAGTTGGACGGCGGGCGAGACCCCCATTGCTGCGACAGCGGCCACCCCGGGTCGCTTTGGTCTCAGGCCAACAAATCTTGAAGCCAAAGCGCTCCAGGTCGCGACGATGATTCCGGATGCCTTCCGCGGCAAGCGGCCGGCAAAGGTCGACTGGCGCGACGAGAACCGTGTCACCCCGATCAAATATCAGGACCTGTGCGGTGCCTGTGTGGCCTTCGCGACCTGTGCGGCGATGGAAAGCGCGCTGGCGATCGCCGAGGGAACGACCGCATCGCTCGATCTGGCCGAGGCCGACCTGTTCTTTTGCGGCTGCGGCGATTGTTGTGAGGATGGCTGGGACTTCGTGCCGGCGATAGAGCGCGCAGCGAAGGGTGTCGGCCTCGAGCAGGATCTGCCCTATGGGGTCGACGCTATGTGCAAGGATATCCCGGCAGCGCTGCGCGTCTCAAACTGGCAAACGACGCATAGCGCGGAGGATCGCCGCTATGCGGTGGCGCGCGGCCCGGTCATCGCCGGTATGCGTGTGTTCGACGATTTCCGCTATTACACGGGCGGCATCTATGAGCATGCCACCGGCGATGAGGTCGGTCTGCATGCGGTATGCGTCGTCGGCTATGATGACGAGGCGTCCTGCTGGATCGTCAAGAACAGCTGGTCGGAGGGCTGGGGCGAGAACGGTTTTTGCCGGATTGCTTACGGTCAATGTGGGCTCGATCAGGAATTCCCGTTCATCGGCGTCGAGGTCGAGCGGCTATGAATGCGGCGACACCATGCTGACGGAGGTTCCCGAGGGCTCCACGGCGCTTGAGGCCCGCTTGGGGCAGGCGCTGGAATTGGCGTTGCCGGGCGGCGGCGCAACGGGTTTTCGGTGGGAAGCGCGGGCGGCGGAAGGGCTCGATGTCGAGCGGCTCGCGGCCCGGCCTGCTTCGACCTTTGGCGGCAAGGGTCGTGAGATTTTTCTGGTGACGCCGCGGCGCTCGGGCGATGTTCGCTTGCAGCTCGTGCTCCGCGCGCCCTGGGAGGCTGAGCCGGCCGAGGTTCGGGAGCTGAGGTTCAGAATTCGATAGCGACGCGACAATTCTTGCGTGCGCGCTTAGGGAACGAAGATGGCGTTGATTGTGAAACGGGAAGATCAGGCGTGATTCGGTTGGCCGCAAAGGGCTTGGAGCGCCTGGCAACTTCAGGCATGCAGGAGAGCGGAGCTAAAGGGCTTCCGCGCCGGGGGGAATAGTGGCGAGCGCAGCGCAGATCATCTCGCTTGTCCGCAGCCACACGCGCGGGGACAGCAGCCGCTTTTCGCAGGTTGCGCTGCAGCTGGCTGCGGACGCCGCCAAGCGCGGCCATACCAAGGTCGCGGAGGAACTGCGCACGCTCGTCGAAGAGGCGCGCAACACGGCAGCGACGGTCGAGCGCACGCGCGATCCGATTCCGATGGTCAGGCCGCGCGGCGAACTCGCCGGCATTCTCACCGCGAGCTTTCCGACAGAGCGTCTGTCATCCCTGGTTTTGCCGGAGAAGTTGGGCGAAGCGCTCAAGCGGATCGTCAAGGAGCAGCGACAGCGCGAAAAGCTGGACGATCATGGGTTGAGCCCGCGGCGGAAGCTGCTGCTAAGCGGACCACCGGGCACGGGCAAGACCAGCACGGCGGCAGCGCTCGCGGGCGAATTGTCGTTGCCCTTGTTCACGATCGAGCTCGACGGCATCATCACCAAGTTCATGGGTGAGAGCGCCGCCAAGCTGAGACTGGTGTTCGAATCGATCGCCAACAATCGCGGCGTTTATCTGTTCGACGAACTCGATGCGCTCGGCGCGGAGCGCTCGATGCCGAACGATGTCGGCGAGGCCCGGCGGATTTCGACGGCGTTCCTCAAATTCCTTGAGGAAGATCGCAGCACAAGCCTGATCCTGGCGGCGACCAACCATGCGAAACTGCTCGACAAGGCGCTGTTCCGCAGGTTCGACGCGATCTTCAGCTACGAGCTTCCCGATGCCGAGCAGGCACGCGCGGTGGTCGAGAACAATCTTACGACTTTCGATTTGGCGACGATCGACTGGGTTCGCCTGCTCGAAGAGGCCAAGGGGATGTCACATTGTGACATTGCGCGCGGCGCGACGGACGCTGCACGCGTCGCCATCCTGGATCATGATGGCGCGCTGTCGTCGGACCTGGTGATCGCAGCGCTTGTGGAACGCCGGCTGGGACATGTGATTTGACCCGAGAGGCCAGCGCAGGCTGATCCCTATGGCTGATCCCCGCCCCCATCTTTTCGTCGGACGACGCGGCGAACCGATTGCCTTTCGTGGAATTGCGCCGAGAATCGTGACGCCCCGGGTGACGCGCGGCAATCGGCGAGCGCATGTCGACGCCCTGGTCGGCGCGGTCGAGCAGGCGATCGCAACCAACGCCCAACGGATCGCCGAGCAGATCTTGCTGCCGGAGGCCGAGCGCGGCGTCTATCTCAGCTTCGAGGCGCCCAGCGCGACGCCGATGCCGCTCGCCTTCTTCGAATCCAGCCGGCGCGGCATCGACCTGCTCTCGGTCGACGTGGACCAAGCGCGGCAGACGGCCAATGTGTTCATGCGCGCAGCGAAGATCGACACGTTCAAGCGCGCGACCGAGGCCTATGCCGAGAGCGAGCCCGACGTCGGCAAGAAGCCCGATAACGAGCAATTTTTCGATCGCGTCGCCAGCATCAGACCCGCCACGCTGCGCGATCTTTGGACCGACACTGCCGACCTGCCAGGCATCGACGAGCTGTTTGCCTGGGAACTCTGGCTGCGGCCTGGCACCGAGGATTGGATCCGGGACACCGCTCCCGAGCTCGATATCGAGATCGAGCGCGGCAGGCTGCAATTCCCCGAAGCCGTGGTCGTCCGGGCATGGTGTATGCGGCGACAACTGCGCGAGCTGATCCGCAAGGCGCCGGCGGTGGCCGAGCTGCGCGCCGCCTCATCGTTCATGGCGCATCTGCTGGAGCTAGCGCCCGGGCAGCAAGCCGCGGCGGCAAATCGGCTGCTCGAGCGGATCGTCGCGCCCGATGCCGATGCGCCCAGGGTCTGCGTCCTCGACAGCGGCGTTCGCCGGGCACACCCATTGCTCGCACCTTTTCTGGATGCCGATCGCTGCCTGACAATCAACCCAGCGTGGAGCGCGACCGATCACCACGGGCATGGCACGGGCATGGCCGGCGTCGCGCTGTACGATAATCTCGCGCCGTTGCTTGCCGGCGCGGATCCTGTCGTCGTGACCCACCGCCTCGAATCAGTGACGGTGCTGCCACCTGCCGTGCCCGGTGTCGCGCAGCCCTTGCCGGGCGCTTCGATCCGGGAGGCGGTACGACTGATCGAGCGCACCGATCGGGCTAACCGCGTCTATTCGTTGTCGATGAGCGTGCCGCGCGAACGATCGGACGGACGCCCGTCCAGCCTGTCGACGGTGATCGACCAGCTCGCCTTCGGCCGGCCGGGAAAGCAACGGCTGTTCTTCGTGCCGGCCGGCAATATCGATGAACAGGCCTATGAGGTCGAAGACCATATCGCGCTCAATGATGCGTCGCCGATGCGATCCCCGGCGCAGGCGCTCAATGCCATCACGGTCGGCGCCTGCACCCATCTGGTCGAGGATGAGGACCCGATCACCCATGTGTCGGGTGAAGGCGATCTTTGCCCGACGTCGCGCACCGGCGTGGCGTGGCTGAGACCGGCGCTGTGCAACAAACCGGACATCGTGATGGAAGGCGGCAACCGCGTCGCCGATGAGGACGGCATCAACACCCTGCATGCGCCGCATCTCAGCATCGTGACGACGGCGCGGGATTTCGCGCAGCATCGCTTCACATGTACGGGCGAGACGAGCGCCGCGACGGCGGCCGCCAGCGGCCTGGCCGCGGCGATCCTTGCGGCCTATCCCGATGCGACGCCCCAGACGGTGCGCGCGCTGATGATCCATTCGGCGCGCTGGACGCCGGCGATGCTCGCGCGGCTGCCCGGCAATCCGAAACGATCGGACTATGCGGTGCTGCTGCAGCGCTTCGGCTTCGGCAAGCCGAACCGCGAACGCGCGTTGGCCAGCTTCGACAATGCGCTGACGATGATCGTGCAGGACGAGATCCAGGCCTATCGGCGCGGTGCCGCCAATGGCATCGCGCTCGGTCAGATGAACTGGCACGCGTTGCCGTGGCCGCGTGAGGCGCTTGAGCTCCTTGGCCCCGAAGAGGTACGGCTGCGCGTCACGCTCTCCTACTTCGTCGAACCAAACCCGTCGCGTTCCGCCCGGCAGCAATCCAATCGCTATCCTTCGCTTAAGCTCAGATTCTTCCTGAAGGGAATCGACGAGACCGCCGACGAGGCGATCGCCCGGGTCAACCAGCTGGCACGCGGCGAGGACTACGAGGCCGAGAATCTCGACGAGGATGACCGGTTCACGATCGGGCCAACGAATGCGCGACGGGGCTCGTTGCACCACGATGTCTGGACCGGACCGGCTTCCGACCTGCTGCTGAAGGACGGGATCGGGGTGATGCCGGTCAAGGGCTGGTGGGGCGACAAGAAGAAGGGCGAGCGCTGGCTGCGCAAGCAGCCCTATTCGCTCGTCGCGTCGATCGAGACGGCCGAAGTGGATGTCGAGGCGGCAATCTATCAGGAAGTCGCGACGATTATCGAGAATGAGGTCGAGGTTGCGATCGAGAATTTGATCGGATGAGACGGGCAGGTGATGGCGGATAGACACGCTGTCCACCACGATCAGTTGCCCGCGATCTCGCCGGACTCTGTTGGGTGGCCATTCGGGTCGTCGGATGCGACTGCTGCGATGGCTATGCAAGCCGCCAGTCGGCTACAGCAGAAGAGCTTACTGATGCACTCTCCTTGGATCCGTCGATTGTGCGGAATTGGCGGAGGTCGCGAGGTTGGCCGTCGCAGGGAGAAAATCGACGATGAAAATCACCAGCTACGGTTTGTTTTGGCGCACTGAAGAAATCGAGTGGGCGCCAGGGGGCGGAAACCGCGACAGCTTTCGGCTGCTCGGTCGTGTCGGGAAAAATAAACCGACGATCAAGATTGCAGACTTCCGCTTCCAGACCGGAATCTACATTCTCTACGACGACTATGGCGCATACTATGTGGGGCTATCGCGGGCTGGCCTTGGCAAGCGTCTGAAAGATCACACTAAGGACGACCATGCCGATAAATGGGACCGCTTCTCATGGTTCGGCTTTCGGCCAATCGCTGACGCCGACAGGATTGGCATCCGCCAACTCAGTAGCATCAATGAGGAAATCACCGAAAATGCCCATGCAACTATCGGCGATTTGGAAGCACTGCTGATTAAGGCGATGGGTCCAAAAGCCAATTCGGCAAATATGAATCTGAAAGATGCGGCCGAATGGAAGCAGATCGAGTGGGAATCGATCGAGCACTATCTAGCCAAAGTTGCACCGGACGGTGCCGCTCGTCCGATCGTGGGGAAGCGCGCTAATATCATGGATTAGGACGTGTGGAGACGGGGGCAGTTTGGCCTTCGAGCCCCCTTGCGGGGCGCTCCAGTGCCACGGATGAATGATCTGCGGCTTTCAGGACGTCGACATGGTCGCCGGAGTGACCGCTTTGTCGGCGTGATGCCCCGTTCCCATCGTCCACCAGCAGCTTGGACAGCAATCGTCTCCGTTTTTGAAGGCTCATGCCTGCATGCGAAAATGAGAAATCTCAAGTTGGCAGGCTCGACTCCGTCTCGATGAAATCAAATTGGCACTCTGTAGGATTTGGCCTTATGAGACCGGTGACAGGCTAATATCGGGAACATGATGGCGGACGGTAGATCGGACAAGGAACGTCGTCTGGAGATCGGCAGGGTTCGCCGCGCCAAGACACGGGCGAAGGTGATCGCTGCCGCGTTCGAAATGTTCGGCGAGGAAAGCGGACTCTACGCCCGGATCGAAGAAGTGGTGCAGCGTGCCGGAATCACGCGCGCGACGTTTTACGACCACTTCACGGGCATGGCCGAACTGCGTGAGGCAGTGACGTATGAGGTGACGCACGATTTCCTGACCTCGGTCACTCATACGGTTGCGCGCCTCGACGACCCGCGAGAGCGGGCGGCCGCCGCGATCCGCTTTTACCTGCACCGTGTGCGCGAGGTGCCGGGTTGGGGCTGGTCGATGATCAACCTCAGCGCCAACGGCATCATCTTCGGGGCCGAAACCTATCGGCAGGCGGAGTTGACGGTCATCGATGGCCTCGCAGCCGGCCAACTCACGCTCACGGATAGTGCAGTTGGCCGCGATTGCATCCTCGGCACCACGATCGCTGCCATTTCGACGATGCTGCGCGAACAGAAAAGCGACGATTATCCGGAGCAGGTGGTCGAAGTGATCCTCCACGGCCTCGGTGTAAGTCGTGAGGATGCCGCGGAAATTTCCAGGCGCGCGCTTCCCGTGCTGATTTCGCCGGAATAGGCATCAAATCCAAACTTGACGTTATGCAAGATTGGAGTTAGCCAGATCTCAATCTTACAGGTTGTCTGATTCATTCGGCAGCCGAGCGACCGGGCGCAAAGTCCGGCGATTGGGAGAACTGGAATGCCTCTCTTGGCACGAAATCGGCGTTTTGCCGGAAGGTTGATTGCGTTCGTCTCAGGCATTGGGCTTGCCCTTGCGGCCTGCGCTGGCGCAGTTGAAGCCGCGTCGGCGTCGCGCACCCCCGAAGCGATCTATACCAAGACCTGCGGCTATTGCCATGGCCAGCACGTCGCCCCGGTGATCCGGGGGCGTTCGCTGCCGCCAGAGCTGATCGCGCAATTCGTGCGGGCCGGGCCGCGCTCCATGCCGGCTTTCCGCCAGACTGAAATCAGCGACGCCGAATTGGCAGCGCTGGCCCGTTGGGTCAGCACGTCGAAAGCCGACCCCAAGGAGCATGACCAATGACCGGCCTGTCTCGTCGCGATCTCATCCGCACCGGAGCTGTGGGCGCAGCCATGCTGGGCGGCAGCGCCTTTGCCTCGCCGCTCGATGGCCCGCGCCAATTGCCCGCGCACCTCGACAAGGGCGCGTTTGCGGCGGCGGTGCAGGAACTGCGCGCGATCGTCGGCGCAGAATGGGTCTTTGCCGATCCCGAAAGCACGCTGCCTTATACCAAGAGTTTCACCCCTGATCCCCGCCATGAACATGTGCCGTCGGGCGCTGTGGCGCCGGCCTCGGTCGAGCAGGTGCAGGCGATCCTGAAGGTCGCCAACAAGTATAAGCTGCCGCTGTGGTCCGTCTCCACCGGCAAGAACATGGGCTATGGCTGCGCAACGCCTGCGAGCAGCGGCCAGATGATCCTCGACCTGAAGCGGATGAACCGCATCATCGAGATCGACGCAGAGCTGGGCACCGCGCTGGTCGAGCCGGGCGTCACCTATCAGGACCTCCATGATTACCTTGCCGTGCACGACCTGCCGTTCTGGCTGGATGTGCCCACGGTTGGCCCAATCGTATCGCCGCTTGGCAATACGCTGGAGCGCGGCGTCGGCTATACCCCCTATGGCGATCACTTCTTCATGCAGTGCGGCATGGAAGTGGTGCTGGCCGACGGTACGCTGGTGCGCACTGGCATGGGCAGCGTAAAGAATTCGACCACGTGGCAGGCGTTCAAGTGGGGCTATGGACCCTATGTGGACGGCATCTTCACGCAGTCAAACTTCGGCGTCGTGACCAAGCTGGGTTTCTGGCTCATGCCCAAGCCGCCCGCGTTCAAGCCGTTCATGGTGCGCCACAACGAGATGGGCGACGTTTCAAAGATCGTCGATGCGATGCGGCCGTTCCGCATGAACAACCTGATCCCCAACGTCGTGCTGATGATGGGCGCTGCCTATCAACTGGCCATGTTCCACCGCCGCGAGGAGATTTGGGTCAAGCCCGAAAGTGTGCCTGACGATGTGATCCGCGATTTTGCCCACAAACAGGGGCTTGGCATGTGGAACACCTATTTCGCGCTCTATGGCACGGACGAGATCATCGCTGCGGTCGAGCCGATCGTGCGCCGCGCGTTCGAGGCCTCGGGCGGCGAAGTGCTGACCGAAAAGGAGATGGGCGGGAACAAATGGTTCAACCACCACAAGAACCTGATGAGCGGCCAGCTGACGCTGGAGGAAAAGGGCATCATGCGCTGGCGCGGCGGGGGTATGTGCTGCTTTGCCCCGGTCGCCCCGGCCAAGGGGCAGGAAACGCATGACCAGACGCAACTCGCCAAGGAAATCCTCGGCCGGTACGGCATCGACTATTCGGTGGCCTATGCCATCGGTGGGCGCGAACTGCATCACCTGATCTTCATCCTCTATGACAAGACCGACCCGGTCGAAGAGAAGAAGGCCGATGACTGCATCCGCGAAATGATCACCCGCTTTGGCGAGCGGGGTTGGGCCAGCTATCGCACCGGCGTTAACACGATGGACCTTGTCGCGCAGCAGTATGGCGACACCAACCGCGATCTGAACGCACGGCTCAAGCAGGCACTCGATCCGAACCACATCCTTTCGCCCGGAAAGCAAGGCATCGCCTGACCGGGCACATTGAGGACATCGCTATGGGAACACTTCCTTCCAGCGACATCGACCTGTTCGGCGATGTGGCGCTCGCAGATCCGTGGCCGGTCTATCGGCAGCTTCGCGACCTCGGCTCGGCCGTCTGGCTGAGGAAAACCAACGTGTGTTTCATCGGCCGCTATGCAGACGTGCGCAGTGCGCTGAATGACTGGCATGGATTTTCGTCCGCGCAAGGGATCGGGTTCAATCCGGTGATCAACGCGGCGTGGGACGAGGCATTGATCTGCCAGGACCCGCCCGTTCACACCGAGCGGCGCAAGCTGATGGTCGAGGCGCTCAGCCCGGCCGCGCTCAAGCCGGTGGCGGACACCATCGAGCGACGGGCCGATGCGCTCGCCGCGCGGATCGCGGCGCAGGGCCCATTCGATGCGGTGGCCGATTTCGCGTTCGATTTGCCTGTGGGCGTGGTCATGGATCTGATCGGCTGGCCCGATGAGGTGCGCCCCCAGTTGCTCTACCTTGCCGCTGGATCCTGGAACGCCGCAGGCCCACCCAACGCGCGGATGGAGGCGGGGCTAGGCGGTCTGCAGGAGATGATGGGACTGCTCGCCGCCATCTATGACGAGGGCCGCGTCTTGCCTGGCGGCTTCGCCGAACGGCTGATCGCGGCATCGCATCGCGGCGAGATTACCCGCGAAACGGCTATCGGCATGCTCGCGGGCTATGTTGTCGCCGCGTTCGAGACGACGATCAGCGCGATGGCTGCCGGCATATGCTTCTTCGCGGAAAACCCTGTGGAATGGAACAAGTTGCGCACCGATCCGCGCCTCGCGGTCAGCGCCGCCAACGAGATCGTGCGGATGGAAACGCCGCTGCAGAATTTTGCGCGGGTAACCATGCGCGATGTGGTCCTGTCCGATGGCAGCGTGGTGCCTGCGGATACGCGCGTCGTCGTCTCCTACGCCAGCGCCAATCGCGACGAACGCCAGTTCGCGGATCCCGATGCCTTCCGCATCGACCGGCGCGAAAAGCAGAACCTTGGCTTCGGTCACGGTCCGCACGGCTGTGCGGGGCAGGGTCTTGCCCGGATGGAACTGACAGCCGTTTTTGCTGCGCTGGCGTGCCATGTCGCCCGGTTCGAGATCGCCGGCCCGCCCGAGCGCGCGCTCAACAATATTTCCCGGTCGTTCCGCCGCCTGCCGGCGCGGGCGATCCCTGCCTGAGGAGGCTTGCCATGTACCCCTTTACCGCAGGTTCGTTCGCCCCGCGCAACGCCTGGTACGTTGCTGCATTCCGCGAAGATATCGGCGAGGCGTTGCTGTCGCGCTGGATTCTCGGCGAGCCGGTGGTGCTCTACCGTAAGGAAGACGGCACTGCCGTCGCCGTGGGTGGGCGCTGCCCGCATCGCTATTTCCCGCTCGGCGAATCCCAGCGCATCGGCGATACGATCCGCTGCGGCTACCACGGATTTACCTTTGGCGCCGATGGCCGGTGTACGCGCGTTCCCAGCCAGTCGAACGTACCGTCGGTCTATCGTATCCCCTCCTATCCGCTTGTCGAGCGGGGATTGTGGGCGTTCATCTGGCCCGGCGACCCCGAGAAGGCGGACGAGAGCCTGCTGCCCGGCGAAGCCGAGATCGGCTTTGGCGTGGCGGGCTATATCTACAAGCCGTTCCGCACGATGCTGGTCAAGGGCCGCTACCAGTTGCTGAACGACAACCTGCTCGACCTCACGCATCTGGGTTTCCTTCATGCAGGCAGCATCGGCACGGAGGACAACGCCAGCACGCCCGAGGAGCGGACGGTCAGCGAACGCACCATCCGCAGCAGCCGAACGATGCAGGATGCGGAATGCCCGCCGTTGATGGGCAAGGCCGGGAATTACACCGGAAAGGTCGATCGCATTTCGGGCATGACATTTTTCGCGCCCGGCTTTCATGCGGGGATCGATGACACCTTTGTGTCTGGTACGCACCCAGAACGGTCGGGCGAGCGCATCAACAGTGCCAAGGTATTCCACGCCGTGACCCCGGCGACCCGGCACGAAACGAACTACTTCTTCGCGTTGGGCGGAACCAGTGGGGCGCAGGTCGATGCGCTGAAATCGGCCCTGTGGCCCGTGCTCGACGAGGACATCTTCGCCACCGAGGAAATCGAGAAGATCATCGAGCGCAGCGAGACCCTGCCGCTCGAACTGATGGTCCGCAGCGATGCCACCACCGTTGAAGGGCGGCGGATCATCCAGCGCATGATCGACGCGGAGGCCGCCGCGCACTGACATCGGCCAGCAACGCTACGACCAATAATCAAAAAGATGGGAGATGGACATGATCGTTAAACTGCATATTTCGACCGCGCTAGGCGCGCTAGCCACAGGCATGCTGTTGGCCACACCCGCGTTGGCGCAGGATGCAACCAACGACACCGGCATTGGCGAAATCATCGTGACCGCGCAGAAACGCGCCGAGAACATCCAGAACGTCCCGATCGCCATCACGGCCGTGACCGCGCAGGCGCTGAAGGACCAGAACATCAATTCGGTGGCGGACCTGTCAAAGCTGGCCCCCAACGTGCAGCTCGATTCCAGCGCCCCAATATTTTCCTCTTCGCAGATTCTCACCGGCTTCATTCGCGGCATCGGGCAGAACGATGTATCGTCGAGCCTCGAACCCGGCGTTGGCATCTATCTTGATGGCGTGATCCTCGCCCGTTCGACCGGCGCGAACGTTGATCTGCTCGATGTCGAACGCATCGAAGTGCTCAAGGGGCCACAGGGAACGCTGTTCGGCCGCAACACGATTGGCGGCGCGATTTCGGTGGTGACTCGAGATCCCGCTGACAAGTTCGGGGTGCGGATGCAGGCAACCTATGGCAGCCGCCATCGCTTCGATCTGCGCGGCACGGTGGATATTCCGTTGGCGCCCACGCTGTCGTCGCAGGTCAGCTTCTCGCGCAAGTATCAGCAGGGTTACCAGCGCATCATTCCGTTCCCCGGCGACACCGGCGTGACCGATGAATACAACCTCAACATCATCCCCCAGAACACATCGAACCGGCGCGGCGGGACCGACACTTATACGTTCCGGGGCAAGCTGAAATGGGAACCGAGCGATCGGGTAACTGTCAGGCTGGCGGGCGATTATTCGCATGCCGACGAGGAAGCTGGTGCGGTTTCACTGGTGGCGACCGACACCAATCCTTTTGCCCCAGCGCCCACGTATGCCGCCGTTTACAATACCTGCATCAGCGCGCCCGGGTTCCTGTTCGCACCGGGCGCGCCGCTCGGTTTCCTTGGGCCGATCTGCGGTCCGCGCGGCGGGGGCGTGCCGGGAAGCGCGGCGCTTCCAGGCCTTGCCGGCTATAACTTCGCCAATGCCAAGCAGCGGCTGCTGTTCGGAGATCAGTTCATCACCGCCGACAAGGACGTGACCTACGCCAATGGTGCCAACCGGTCGCTGGTGCGGACATGGGGTATGACCGGGCAGATCGACGTGGAACTTGCTGACCACCTCTCGCTCAAGTCGACTACGGGCTATCGCGAGGTGAAGGCGGATCTGGCCAACGATATCGATGGCTCGCCGATCATGATTGCGACAACTCTCTCGCAGCTGCGCGAAAAGCAGTTTTCGCAGGAGTTGCAGTTTAACTTCGATGCCTTCGACAAACGGCTGAAGTCGGTTCTCGGCCTGTATTACTTCCGTGAGAAGAACGACAATCTGGAAAACGCCTACTTGTCCGAAGGGTTGGGGCAGTTTTACGGCCCCTATCACAACGACAACAAGTCCTACGCGATCTACTCCCACAACAGCTTCAGCGTGACGGACAAGTTTAGTCTGACGCTTGGCGCCCGCTATACCAAGGACAAGAAGACCTTCTCAGCCGGTCAGTCGGACATCAACCTGTCTTTGCTGAAGCTGGGGCTGTTCACCGCTGACCAGTTGCCCGACCCATCCGACCCGACCCGACTCTATCCGCTGGGCGTGCAGCACGACACCTACAACAACTTCTCGATGCGCCTAGGGGCAGAGTACAGGATCACGCCCGACGTGATGGTTTATGGCTCGTTCGCGCAAGGGTTTAAGTCTGGCGGCTATACCACGCGTCTCTCGATTCCGACGCCCGGCAACGTGCCACCGCGCTTCAATCCGGAGAAAGCCAACACCTATGAATTCGGCGCCAAGACCGAGTTTCTCGACCACCGCCTCCAGTTGAACCTCGCTGCGTTCCATACCGACTACAAGGATCTGCAGATCATCGTCGTGCGCGGCATTTCGCCGTTCATCCAGAACGCGGGCAAGGCCAAGATCGATGGCGCCGAGCTGGAGATGGTGGCGCGGCCGATCCCGCAGATCCGCCTCAACGGCAGCCTCGGGTATATCCATGCACGCTATACAGAACTCGACCCGGCGGTGACGTTCACCAGGAACGATGCCTTTGTGAACACGCCCAAGTGGTCGGCGTTCATCGGTGCCGATGTCGATCTGTTCAAGGCATTGGAGGGTACCTTCACCGCGCATGGTGACTATTCGTACAAGAGCAGCATTGCCCGCGATGCCATCAACACGCCTGCGCTGATCGCCAGGCCGCAGAACCTTGTCAGCGCCAGCCTGCGTTGGACCCGGTCCGACGACCTGCTCGAACTCAAGGTTGGCGCTACAAACCTGACCGACGACCGGTACATCATAACCGGGACCCAAGTTGGCGCAGTTGGCGCGACCACTGTCACCTGGTCGAAGCCGCGGGAATATTACGTCTCGCTTAGCCTCAAGTACTGATTGACGCAGAAAGAGGGTCACCGCATGTCCAACCTTGTCCGGAATTGCTGGTATGTCGCCGGCTGGAGCCATGACATTACCCGAGAGCCGCAGCAGCGCATGCTGCTTGGCGAGCCGGTGGTGCTCTACCGGCGCGAGGACGGGGAGCCGGTGGCCCTCGAAGATCGCTGCGTTCACCGCCTTGCCCCGCTGTCACTGGGGCGGGTCGAGGGCGACAACATCCGCTGCCTCTATCACGGCTTCCAGTTCGATCCCGCTGGCCGTTGCCGCGAGATTCCCGGACAGGAGACGATACCCAATCGTGCCTGTGTGAAGACTTATCCGGTGTGCGAGAAGAACAGCTGGGTGTGGGTCTGGATGGGTGATCCCGACCGTGCCGATCCTGCTCGGATTGCCAACTCCAAGGCTCTGGATGACCCCGCCTGGGTACTGAAGACCGGCCAGATCGATTACGAGGCCAACTACGAACTGATCAACGACAACCTGCTCGACCTTACGCACCTTGCTTATGTTCATGCGGCCAGCTTCGGCGCGGACGAGGCCTGGTCGCGCAACCGGCCGAAGATCGAACGCATTCCCGAAGGCGTCCGCTCCTCGCGCTGGATCGTGGACTCGCCGCCGATCCCGCCACTGGGAGAGGCGGCGAGCCACGAGCGCGTGGATATCTGGACCAGCTACGACTTCGTACTGCCGGGCGTGTTCCTGCTTTTTACCGCGATGTATACGGCCGGCACGGCCGATGCCTGCGGCGGGGAAGCTCCCGGTCTGGAACACCGTGTGCTGTTCAACAATTTCACCAGTCAGGCAGTCGTGCCCACCAGCGTGAAGACAGCACGCTACTATTACTCGTGGGGGCCGGGCGCTGAATTCGGTGATGAGGCGGTGGCCCAGTTGATGATCGATACCGCGACCATGGCCTTCCACGAGGACAAGGTCATGATCGAAGCGCAGCAACGCGTGATCGACAACGATCCATCGCGCTTGCCGATGCCAGCAACAGCCGATCGCGCCATCACGATATTCCAGCGATTGATGCGCAGTCAGGATGGAGATGCCCCGTCCGCCGATGCGCTTGCAGACCTTGACTGAAGGAACCAGGGCATGAGCAAGGAAATCGAAGCTGCGGTCTTTCGTACGCCGGGCGCGCCGCCTGTGATCGAGCGGGTGCTGATCGACCAGCCTCGTGAAGGTGAAGTTCTCGTCGCCATTTGCGCGGTCGGCGTATGCCATACCGATATGGTCCTGCGCGATGGCATGTTGCCCATGCCGTTTCCCGTCGTTCTCGGCCATGAAGGTTCGGGCGTGGTCGAGGTAGTTGGCGCAGGTGTGTCTGAGGTTGGCCCCGGCGACCATGTCGTGCTCAGCTTCGACAGTTGCGGGCACTGCCCATCGTGCGATGTCGATGCCCCGGCATATTGCCATTCCTGGTTTCCGCTCAACTTCGGAGGTGGCCGGCGGGACGGTTCGACGGCGCTGCAAGATATGGCCGGACACCCTGTCCACAGTCACATCTTCGGCCAATCGTCATTCGCGACGCATGCGCTCGTGCACGAGCGCAATCTGGTCAAGGTGGAGAAGGACTTACCGCTCGAAATTCTGGGGCCGCTGGGCTGCGGCATCCAGACCGGGGCGGGGACAATTCTGAATGTGCTGCAGCCTGAGCCGGGCAGTAGTGTCGCCGTGATCGGCGCGGGGGCGGTTGGCTCGGCGGCGATCATGGCAGCGCGGATAGTGGGGGCAAGTCCCATCGTCGCGCTCGACATCGACCCGGAACGCGTTGTCTTCGCGCTGGAACTAGGGGCCACGCACGGCTTCAAGGCTGATAGCGCCACCATGTCCGATCACGCCCGCAACGCAGGATGCGCGCAAGGGTTTGACTATATCATAGACACCACTGGCAATCCCGCCGTGGTCAACGCGGCCATTCCCGCTCTCGCGCCGCGCGGCGAGATTGCGCTCGTCGGCGCTTATCCTCCAGCTCGGGTGGAGGCTGATGCAAGCTTCATGATGAGCGGTGGCCGAAGCATACGCGGGGTGGTTGAAGGCGGAGCAGACCCCAA